>JANRJM010000013.1:0-300000 GCA_033763975.1 Planctomycetota bacterium | reverse complement strand
GCGAGCGATGCGGCAGTCGAGCGTCTGGAAGGACGTGGGCGTGGCCCTGGCGCCGCTGGAAGCGAGGATCGAGGCGCTCGCGAAGATCGAGTCGTCGGGCGACGCGCCGATGCTGGTGCGGACGATCCGCGAGGCGGGCGCCGACCAGGCCCGGGTGCGCGCGTCCGAGGCCCTGGGCGCGTGGCGGGCGCTGGAAAAGGCGGGCTGGCCCGCGTCGAAGGAGGATCTGCGCGAGGCGGGAGCGCTCCGCGCGGGCGAGGTCGAGGGCGTGGTCTCGCGCATCGCGGATGCGGCGCGGCGCGAGCGTGCCCGGGCGGGCGCGACGCAGACGGCCCGCGCCATGTGGAAGGCGTGGATGGGAGGGCACGCGACGGACGAGGCCGGCGTGCGCGACGGCATCGACACGAGATCGGCGATGGGCGTGACAGACGAGGACGTGGCGTCGCTCCCCTCCTTTGTGCGGTTCAACATCGCCCGGCACAGGCTGGAAGAGGCGGTTGCGAAGGCGGCGGCGCAGTCCGGCGCGGCGCGCGACGCGGCCCAGCGTGCCGCGATGGACGCGTTCGTGAAGGACGTGGAGGCGCTGGACGTGTCGAAGAGCGGGCCTGCGGCGGGGCTGCTGGCGGCGGTGAAGCCGCTGCGCGAGAAGGGCGCCCAGCTCGATCTGAGCGCGCTGGGCCCGGGCGGGGCGGGGTGGAAGTTGAGCCGCGCAGAGGGCGACGGGGTGACGTTCGAGTGGCAGCACCAAGGCCGCACCCACCGGCAGGAGTTCCGCCGGGTGGAGGCCGATGCCGGCGAGGACGTGGGGTTCGTGTCGACGACGGAGATGTCGGTGGGGTTGTTCGCGGATCTGGTGAGCGCGGCGGGGAAGTGGGAGTTGCTGCGCGGGGCGGGCGGGGCCGCCGGGTGGCTGCCGTCGTCGGAGGTGGGCGGGGTTGATCCGCGCCGGGGTCCGCGTGCGTGGGTGTGGAGTGGGGAGACGATCCAGCCGGCGGCGGCGGGTACGGGCGACACCTCGATGGGGTGGATCGGCGTCTCGGCGAAGATGAGCGGCAAGGCGTACTACCCCGAGGGGCTGGCGGTCGAGGCGCCGACGGCGCAGTCGCCGATGCAGCAGGTGCCGGTGAAGGCGGCGGTGCTCGCGGCACGCCTGGCGGGATGTCGCCTGCCGACGCCCGCGGAGTGGGCTGGGGCGGCGGGCGAGTCGGGAGCGGCGGGCGGGACAGAGAACCGGCGCGACGCGACCTGGCGCCGCCAGTTCGAGTTCGTGAAGTCGCTGGACGCGGCGAACGACCCGGAGTATCCATCGGCGGGCGTGTTCCGCCAGACGCGGGTGCAGCCCGGCGCGGACGGTGAACCGGCGGTGGCGACGGATGACGGCGTGCTATGGTTCGCCCCGGTTGACGGGGGTACGCCGTCCGCGGGCGGGTTCCGGCACGTGGTGGGGAACGTGGCGGAGTTCGTGCTCGACGGCGAGGCGTCGGCCCAGCTCGTGGCGCCGACCCGCGAGGCGATCGAAGGGCTCATCGGCAAGAACGGCGCGAACGTGCGCGTGATGGGCGCGTCGGCGCTGTCTCCGGCGGAGATCGCGCCCGAGTCGGCGGAGCGGGTTCGGGCGGTGCAGGTCAACGTGGCCTTCAGCGACGTGGGGTTCCGCCTGGCGTTCTCGGCGCCGCGGGCGGCGGGCGCGGCGGGTGCGGGCGACCGCCTTCGGGCGGCGTTGGCGGAGTTCGGGTACATGGGCGGGGAGGCAAAGTAGCGGGGCCTCCGCGATTCGGCCGACAATGGCGGCGACTTGACGGTGCGGCCCGTGGCGGTTTAGTGTGGACGGTTCGGGCCGGGCGGGAAGCGAAGCGCAAGATCACGGCGCGCGCAGGTCGTGGTATCCGAGCGATCCGACCCGGGGCATACGAAAGGTGGGCGATGAACGACGCGAACTTGTGGGAGGGTCGCCGGGCGGTTCGGGCACTGCGCCGTCGCTGGGCGCTGACCTGCGCGGGCACGTGCTGCGTGACGCTGGCGGCGTTCGGGCAGGCGGGCGATCCGCCGCCCATCGACATCAACGCTGTCCAGCCGGGCGCGGATGAGCGCGCCCCCGGCACGCCGCCGCCAACCCCCGCCGATGCGCCCGCTGGCGCCGAGGCCCCGGAAGAGATCGACGACGGGGCGGCGTACCCGGTCAGCCGGTTCGTGCTCGAGTACAAGTCCGACCATCCGCAGCACCCCGCGCTGGAAGAGGTTGCGCGGGCGGTGGTGAAGCTCGGCGTCACCCCGGAGGGGTATGTGCGCTGGCGGGAGGGCCTGCCGAGCGTCGAGATGCACGTCGACGAGGTGCACGAGGGCGCCGGGGCGATGTTCCGGCGCAGCGCGATCGACGCCGTCGCCCTGGCGATCGTCGAAGAGCTCGCCGGGCGCGGTCTGATCGCGGTGGTGATCGACGTGCACCCGGAGGACGCGGACTGGGACAAGGACGTGGACAAGCGCGCGGGCGCCCGCAGCGAGTTCCGCCTGATCGTCGCGACCTTCAAGATCGGGCAGGTGCGAACCCTGGCCTCGGGCGAGCGCCTGCGCGAGGCGATCGAGGCGGACCCGGCGGCCCGGGTGGACAACCCCGACGCCGTGCAGCTCCGGGTGCGGACGCAGTCTCCGCTGCAGAAGGACGACCTGCTCGACAAGGACGTGCTGGACAACTACGTCGCCCGCCTGAACCGGCACCCGGGGCGGCGGGTCGACATCGCGCTCTCGCCGGGCGGCGACGGCGACAAGGTCGTGCTGGACTACCTGGTGTCCGAGGGCAAGCCCTGGTCCATCTACGCGCAGCTGAGCAACACGGGCACGGAGTCGACCTCGGAGTGGCGCCAGCGCTTCGGGTTCATCCATAACCAGCTCACCGGCTCGGACGACATCCTGCGCGTCGACTACACGACCGCGGGGTTCGACGCCTCGCACGCGGCGCTCGTGAGCTACGACTTCCCGGTGCTGTCCGACGTCGTGCGGGTGCGCACGTACGGCTCGTACACCGAGTTCACCGCGTCCGACGTCGGCGCCCAGGGCCTGGACTTCAACGGGCGCACCTGGACGGTGGGGGGCGAGATCGTCGGCACCGTGTGGCAGCGCCGGGCGTCCTTCATCGACGCGTACGCGGGCGTGCGCTGGAAGTCGGAGCAGGTCGACACGCCGAGCTCGTCGGTGCCGGGGGACGAGAACTTCCTGATCCCGTACATCGGCGTGCGGTACGAGCGGTTCACCGAGCAGGCCTCGAGCGTGCTCGACCTGGGACTGGAGGCGCAGTGGGAGGCCCTGTCGGGGCTGGACCCGGAGAACCTGCAGGACCTCGGGCGGCCGGACGTGAGCGACTCGTGGGAGTTGCTCAAGTTCGCCATGGAGCACTCGTTCTACCTCGAGCCGCTGATCAACCCGCGCGGGTATCGGGGGGATCCGAGCGCCGAGGGCCCGCGGACGCTGGCGCACGAGTTGTCCCTGTCGGTGCGCGGGCAGTACGCGTTCGGGTACCGGGTGGTGGCGAGCGAGCAGGACGTGGCGGGCGGGTTGTACACGGTCCGCGGGTACCCCGAGTCGGTGGTGGCGGGCGATTCGATCGTGGTGGGGTCGCTGGAGTACCGGCTGCACGTCCCGCGGGCGCTGGGCGTGTCGAACGAGTCGGGCCGCCTCGCGGGTCGCGAGGTCGGGCTGTTCGGGCCGGATTTCCGCTGGCAGCCGCAGCAGGACTTCGGGCAGGCGGACTGGGACTTCATCGTGCGGGGCTTCGTGGACGCGGCCCGGACGCGGAACAACCCGGCGGAGAACACGACCGAGCAGGACGACACGCTGGTGGGCGTCGGCCTGGGCGCGGAGTTGCAGTGGCGGCGGAACGTGACGCTGCGGATGGACTGGGGCGTCGCGCTGACGGACGTGGAATCGACGACGGACGGCGAGTTCCTGACGGAGGCGGGCGACAACCGGTTCCACTTCCTGCTGTCGGTGCTGTACTAGGCACGCGGCGGGGTGACCGGGCGGGATGGACGGTCGGGGTGCGTTGGTCGGTGTGAAGGGATGCGGGGCAGGGTCGGTGTGGTTGGGCGCGGGAGCGGGGCGAGGAACGACCCCCGGCGAGCGCGCGACGGACGAGCACACTGAATCGAGCGTTCGCCGGGCCACGGGGCCGGGGCGGGCCGCGGAGAGGAACGTCATGGCGAAGGTCGAGAAGGCGTCGGGTCGCGGGGTGCTGGGGCTTCTGTCGCGCGCGGAGCGGTTCGCGGCGGGGCGTGCGCCCGCGCTGGGGCGGGTGGGCGGCTGGACGGCGGCGCTGAGCTCCTCGATCGTGGCGGTGGTCTGCGCGCCGGCGCTGGCGGGCCCCGAGGGTGCGCGCGTGGTGCGCGGCAACGTCGGGATCGAGCGCCTGGGCAACGAGACGGTGATCCGCGCGAGCGACCGCTCGATCATCAACTATCGCAGCTTCGACATCCGGTCGCACGAGACGGTGCGGTTCATCCAGCCCGGGCCCGAGGCGCGGGTGATGAACCGGATCGAAAGCCGCTATCCGACGCGGATCGACGGCTCGCTCATCGCGAACGGACGCGTGTACCTGGTGAACCCGTCGGGCGTGATCTTCGGCTCGACGGCGTCGGTGGACGTCAAGGGCCTGGTGGCGGCGGCGGGCTCGATCTCGGACCGCGACTTCGTCCGGGGCATCGACCGCTTCACGAACCTGCGGGGCGAGGTCTCGAACGCGGGCACGCTGACGGCGGACTTCGTCGGGCTCCTGGGCGCGCAGGTCTCGAACTCCGGACGCATCGTCGCGCCCGAGGGCACGGTGGTGATGTCCGCCGGGCGGGACGTGCTCGTCGGCGAACGCACGGGCAATATCTTCGTCAAGGTCAGCGGCGAGGCGCAGGCGGCCAACGGGAAGGCGGCGGTCGAGAACACCGGGCGGATCGAGGCGCGCAAGGGTCGCGTCCGGGCCGCGGCGGGCGATGTCTACGGGCTGGCGCTCCGGGTCGCGGGCGACGTGCAGGCCAAGGACGTGCGGATCGAAGGCCAGGGCCGGGGCGAGGTGCACGCGACCGGAACGATCGACGCGACGAACGACGCCGGGCGGGGCGGCGAGGTGCGTGTGCTGGGCGAGAAGGTCGCCCTCTCGGGCGCGACCATCGACGCGAGCGGGCGCGACGGGGCGGGCACCGTGCTCGTCGGCGGCAACTTCCAGGGCAAGGGACCGGAGCGGAACGCGACGCACACGTTCGTGTCGCGCACCTCGACCATCAAGGCCGACGGCGGGCTCTTCGGCGACGGCGGCACAGTGATCGTCTGGGCCGACCAGTCCACGATCTTCCGGGGCACGGTGAGCGCGCAGGGCGGCGAGCTGCGCGGCGACGGCGGGTTCGTCGAGGTCTCGGGCAAGGTCGGGCTGGGGTTCCACGGCGAGGTGAACACGCTGGCGCCCCACGGGCGCATCGGCACGCTGCTGCTGGACCCGACGAACATCGTCGTGGCGAACAACGACGTTGGCGGGGCCGACGCGAACCTGTCCGACGACCAGATCCTCTTCGCCGATCCGGGCGCGACGCTGACGATCAGCGACGAGTCGCTCGAGGCGCGCACGTCGAACATCACGCTGCAGGCGACCAACGACATCACGTTCTCGCAGAGCGTGGACATGGGCGCTCCCGACGACGTGGCGATCACCGTGCGGGCCGGCAACAACATCACGGTGGACTCCGGTGTCACGCTCCTCACGCGGGGTGACATCTCCTTCACCGCGAACGATCCGGGCGGGACGCAGACCGGCACCGGCTCGATCCTGATGAACGGGACGATCGACACCACCGAGAACGGGTTCGTCGGGGGCGACGTGTCGTTCACGGTGAGCGGGGGCACGGGCTCCATCACGCTCGCCGGCAACATCACCACCCGGGGCGGCACGGTCACCATGAGCGGCCCGGTGCTGGTGAGCGGCTCCCGCACCATCGACACCGGCGACGGGGCGGCGAACAACACGGGGCTGATCTCGTTCTCGTCCACCGTCGGCAACGTCGCGGGCGGCGCGGCGGACACGCTGACGCTCACCGCGGGCGCGGGCACGGGCCGCTCCGCGGTCTCGGTGTCGGGCGCGATCAGCGGCATCGAGGGGCTCACGATCTCGCAGGCGACGACGCTCGGCACCAACGGCATCACCATGGCCGGCACGGGCAACATCTCGGTCGATCACAGCGGGCTGCACACGGCCGGCGCGGCGATCTCGACCTCGGGCACCTACACGCAGGTGGCGCAGACCGGGGCATCCACGACGCTCAACGGGCTGCTGAGCACGGGCGGCGTCGTGACGTTCAACAACGCCGTCACCCTCAACGCCGGCATCACCACCACGAACGACAACGTCTTCCTGCAGGCGGCGACGACCGTCGGCGCCACCGCCGAGATCAGCGCGGGCAGCGCGACGATCGAGATGTTCGACGCCTCGATCGGCAACGGCTTCACGCTCACGCTCACGGCCGACGAGATCGACTTCGACGGCGCCGACGACGGGATCGTGGGCCCGGGCAGCCTCGTCGCACGCGCGAGCACGGCGGGGCTCGAGACCCGCATCTCGGGTGCCGCGGCGGGCGGTCGCCTGGACGTGCTCAACGCCGAGATCGCCAAGGTCGCCGGCAGCGTCGGCACGTTCACGATCGGATCCGCGACCATCAACGGGGCGCTGAACGTCAACGCCGACACCACCTTCGACGGCTCCGCGACCCTGGTGACGGGCGGGCAGCTCACGGTCGACGCGAGCATCACCGCGGCGACGGGCACGCTGCGCCTGCACGGCGGGGCCGACGGCGGGACGGACGCGGGCGGGTCGGTGCGCTTCACGGGCGCGAGCCGCACGCTCAACGCGCCGGCCATCCAGATCGACGCGGGCAACCAGCTCGGCACGTCCGCGGCGGACCTCATCACGAACACGCCGTCCTTCCGCGGGGCGGCCGGCGCGGGCACCTCGCCCACGTCGTTCTCGTTCCGCCAGGACGCGGCGCTCACAGACGCGGCGATTCCCGCGGCGGCGCAGTTCGACAACACGCCCGCGGGCATGACGTACGCGATCGAGTCTTCGGGGGCGCTCACGCTCTCGACCGCGAGCAAGGTCGCCGGCAGCGCGCTCACCCTCACCGGCACGACCACGACGCTCAGCGCCGACCTCGCGGTCGCGAGCGCCAGGCTGGTCGGGACCACGCTGATCAACCTCGACGGCGACATCGTGACCCCCGGCGGGCTGATCCGCCTGACCGGCAACGTCGAGGTCGGTGCGCCGAACATCGCGCTGGACGCGACGAACGCGGGCACCAGCGCGGGCGGCGCGAACATCGAGTTCCTGAGCGGCACGATCGAGGGCTCGACGGACGCGACCGACGACCTGTTCATGAACGCCGGCACCGGCGGGACGGTCAGCATCGGCGGGTCGGTGGGCGCGACGACGCGCCTCAACACGTTCCAGGTGACGAACGCGGCGGTGATCTCGACGCAGGCGGTGCGGGCCGTCGCCATCACGGCGAGCAGCATCACCTCGGCGACGTTCGCGGGCCAGTTGAACGCGACGAGCGGGAACATCGGTCTGACGAGCGCGACGATCAACGTGAACGCCGGCGCCACGACCAGCGCGGGCGGCACGTTCACCGCGACGCCGGGCACGCTGCTCTCGATGACCGGCGGCAACCTGACGCTCGACGGGGCGTTCCTCAAGAACGGCGCAGGCACGACGAACCTGAGCTCGTCGATCACGACGACCGGCGACCTGATCGACTTCGACACCGGGACCGTTACCCTCACCAGCAACGTCGCGCTCGACGCGACGAACGGGGGCACGAGCGCCGCCGGCGCGGGCGTGGAGTTCGCCGGGACCGTCAACGGGGCCTTCAACCTCACGGTGAACGCCGGCACGGGCGGGGCGATCGTCTTCACGAGCGCGGTGGGCGGCACGACGCGCCTCAACACGTTCCAGATCACCAACGGCGCGACGCTCTCGACGCTGGGCGTGCGGGCCGTGGGCATCACCGCCGGCACCGGCACGTCGATGACCTACGGCGGGCTGCTCGACGCCACCACCGGCAACATCAGCCTCACGAGCGCGACGATCAACGTCAACGCGGGTGTGACGACGGCCTCCGGAGGCACGTTCTCTGCCAACGCCGGCACGCTGCTGGCGCTCGCGAACACCAACCTGACGCTCGACGGCGCGTTCCTCAAGAACGGCGCGGGCACGACGAACATCGGCGTGACGATCCGGACCACCGGCGACCTGATCGACTTCGACAGCGGCGGGGTCACGCTCACGGCGAACACCGCGCTCGACACCACCAACTCCGGCGCCAACGTCGGGGGCGCGGGCGTCGAGTTCGCGGGCACAGTGAACGGCGCGTTCGACCTTACCGTGAACGCGGGCACGGGCGGGGCGGTCGTGTTCTCGGGCGCGGTGGGGGGCTCGACGCGCCTCAACACGTTCCAGATCACCAACGGCGCGACGCTCTCGACGCTGGGCGTGCGGGCGGTGGGCATCACCACCGGCACCGTGACGTCGATGACCTACGGCGGGCTGCTCGACGCCACGAGCGGCAACATCAGCCTGACCAGCGCGACGATCAACGTCAACGCCGGCGCCACGACATCCACGGCCGGCACGTTCTCGGCCAACGCGGGCACGCTGCTGGCGCTCGCGAACACGAACCTCACGCTCGACGGCTCGTTCACGAAGTCCGGCGCGGGCGCGACGAACCTGGGCGTGGCGATCTCGACCACGGGCGACGCGATCAACTTCAGCGCGGGCAACGTCACGCTGACGGCGGACGGCTCGCTGGACACCACGTCGGGCGGCAACGCCGCGGGCGCCGCGGTCTCGTTCGCGGGCACCGTCAACGGCGCGTTCAACCTCTTCACCGCGGGCGGCACGGGCGGCGCGGTCACGTTCAGCGGCTCCGTCGGCAACTCGGCGGCGCTCAACACCTTCCAGGTCACCTCGTCGGGAACCCTCAGCACCGGCTCGGTCAACGCGGGCACGGTCAACGGCTCGGCGACGACCACCGCGACCTTCGGCGGGCTGCTCACCGGCGGCGCGGGCGGCATCACGCTCTCCGCCGCGACGGTCAACGTGCAGAACGGGGCGTCGACCACCGGCGCCATGGGCGTGACGGCGGGCACGGCGTTCAACGCCACGGGCGCCGCGATCTCGGCCACCGGCGGCTTCACGAAGAGCGGCGCTGGCCTCTCGACCATCGGCGTCGACATCTCGTCGGGCAACGCGAACCAGACGTTCCTCGCCAGCTCGATCCTCTTCAGCGCGGACGCGAGCCTCTCGGCGGGCACCGGCACGCTGCAGGTGCAGGCGATCGACCTCAACGGGCAGGACGTCGGCCTGTTCGCCAACACGCTCACGCTCGGCAGCACCATCACCGGCTCGGCGCTCTCCACGCTCCGCCTGGGCGGCGCGACCGCCGCGACGACCATCGGCGTCGCGGGGGGCGCGGGCGACTGCCAGATCGAGGCCGTCGATCTCGATCAGATCGCCGACGGCGCGGTCGGCACGCTGTTCATCGGGCGCACCGGGCAGTCCGGCGCAATCAGCATCCTGGGCGGCACGTTCCGCGATCCGGTGCAGCTCGTCACCTCGGGCACGCTGAGCACGGGCGGCACGATCACCGGCGACACCGCCGACGCGACCATCACGCTGCAAGGCTCGACGATCAACCTGGCCGGGCTCATCCGCACGACGGGCACGGCCATCGCGCTCAACAGCCCCGTGGTGCTCACGCTGACGGCGGCGCTCGACACCACGCACAACGCCTCCGCCGCGGGCGCGGGCGTCTCGTTCGGCAGCACGATCGAGGGCACGGCCGGGGGCGGGACCGAGGACCTGTTCATCAACGCCGGCACGGGCGGCGCGGTGACGGTGACCGGGGCCGCGGGCGGCTCGGTGGCGCTGGGCACCTTCCAGGTCACGGATTCGGGCAGCGTGTCGACCGGCGCGATCGGCGCGGGCAACCTCGTCGTCTCGTCGCAGGGGCTCGTGAACCACGCCGGGCTGCTGTCGATCGGCGCCGGGGGCATCTCGATCACCGCGCCCAGCGTCACGCTCGGGGCCGGCGCGACGACGACCGGCGGCGGCGGGATCTCCATCACCGCGAACAGCGGCGCGGGGGCGTTCACGCTGAACGGGGCGATCAACTCCGACGGCAACTTCACCAAGAACGGGGCGGCACCCAACGCCATCAACGCCTCGATCGCCACGACCAACGACGCGCTCGCCATCAACGCCGGCGCCACCACGTTCGGGGCCGACGTGACGCTCAACGCGGGCACGAGCACGCTGACCATCCAGGCGGCCGACATCAACGGACGCAACGTCACGTTCCTCGCGAACGACTTCGTGTTCAACGCGGGCGCCAACTCCATCACCGGCACCGGGCTGGGCTCGCTCCGCCTGGGCGGGGCAACCGACGCCACCGACATGGGCATCGGCGGGGCCTCGGGCACCGCGATCGTGGACGTCGCCGATCTCGACGCGCTCGCCGACGAGGCGTTCGCGACGCTGTTCATCGGGCGGACGGGCCAGTCCGGGGCGATCAACATCGGCGGCGGCACGTTCCGCGACGCCGTGCAGGTCGTCACCACGGGCACGCTCTCGCAGACCGGCACGGTCACCGGCGACCTCGCCGACGCGAGCGTGATCCTGCAGGGCTCGCTCGTGAACCTGGGCGGCACGGTCCGCACGACCGGGGCGGCGATCACCGTCACCGGCCCCGCGGTGCTCACCGCCAGCACCACCATCGACACCACGCACAACGCGACCCCCACGGGCGCGACCATCACCTTCAGCAGCACCATCGACGCCACCGCGGGCGGGGGCGAGGAAGACCTCTCGCTCAACGCGGGCTCGGGCGGCTCGCTGAACATCACGGGCCCCATCGGCGGGACCGCGCAGCTCGGAACCTTCACGGTCGTCAACGCCTCCGGGGTCACGCTCGGCGCGCTGCAGACCAACGTGCTGATCGACGTGACGGTCGTGGGCACGGGCACGTTCGGCACGCTCTCCTCGGGCGGGATCGACCTGACCGGCGCGACGCTGAACCTCAACGGGCTCGCGACGGCCGGGGCGGGCGGGATCTCGCTCGCGGGCGGGGCCGCCAACGTCAACGCCGGCGCCACGACCACCGGCGGCGGGGCGTTCAGCGCGACCAACACCGGCACGCTGGCGATCGCGAACACGGCGCTCACGCTCGACGGCGCGTTCGTGCGTGACGGCGGGGTCACCACGCTGGGCGCGAACATCACGACCACCAACGACAACATCACCTTCACCGACGGCGACGACGACGTCACCCTCGCGGGCGGCGCACGCACGCTGACGGCGGGCACGGGCACCATTCTCTTCGGGGGTGCCCTCGCCGCGGGCGCCAACGCGCTCACGCTCACGGGCGACGGCATCGACTTCACGGGCGGCAACAACAGCGTCACCGGCGCGGGCTCGCAGACCATCACCCTCATCAGCGGGACCTCGTCGGGCAGCATCGGCGTCGCGGGCGGCGCCGGCACACTGCAGATCACCCAGGGCGATCTCGACGCCATCACCGACGGCGCGTTCGCCAGCATCGACATCGGGGCCGCGTCGAACACGCACGCGATCACCATCGGCGCGTCGTCGTACCGCGATCCGACGCGGTTCTTGGCGGGCGGCGCGGGCGGCACGGTCACGACCACCGGCGCGATCACCGGCACGACCGTCGACGCCGACCTCACCTTCGCCGGCGCGTCGAACGCCGTGTCGAACATCAGCACGCTCGGCACGCTCACGATCACCGGCGGCACGAACACCGCCGGCGGCGCGGGGGCCGCGGGCATCACGATCGTCGGCTCGCTCAACAACCTCGGCGGGTCGCTGGTCACCGGGGGCGGGGCGATCTCCCTCACCGGGCCGGTGGTGCTGACGGGCAACGCGCTCTGGGACAGCACCAACGCCGGGGCCTCGGCCGCCGGGGCGAACATCACGACCTCCGCCGGCATCGACGGCGCGTTCAACCTGACGCTCCGCGCCGGCACCGCCGGCGACATCACGGTGGGCGGGCTCACGGGCGGGGTCTCGCGCCTCGCGGACATCACCGTCGTCAGCGTCGCGGACACGACCGCGACCTTCACGGGCGACGTGCTCGCCGATTCGTTCACGCAGAACGCCGGGTCGTCGTCGTTCGGCGGGATCCTGAACGTGACCAACGGGGTCAGCCTCGCGGGCAACACGTTCACGTTCGCGGGCGACGTCGAGGCAGACTCGTTCACGCAGACCACGGGCAGCTCGACCTTCAACGGGCAGCTCAACGTCACGAACGCCATCGCGATCGACGGCACGACGTTCGCGTACAACCAGGCCGTGTCCGGCGGCACGTTCTCGCAGACCTCCGGCAGCGGGGCGTTCGCGGGCACCCTGACCGCGGGCGGGGCGATCGTCATCTCGGGCACGACGTTCACCTTCGGCGGGGCCGTCACGGGCACCACCTTCACGCAGAACTCCGGCGCGTCGACGTTCAACGGGCTGCTGA
The DNA here is from genome assembly GCA_033763975.1 of Planctomycetota bacterium. Lineage (NCBI taxonomy): Bacteria > Pseudomonadati > Planctomycetota > Planctomycetota bacterium. Next base: position 287,443 of record JANRJM010000013.1, on the reverse strand, counting down.
CCACGTCGGCGGGCGGCGGGGTCTCGATCACGGGCTCCACGATCTCCATCAACGCGGGCATCACGACCACCGGCGGCGGTGGCGTCACGATCGTGAACTCCGGGCAGCTCACCATCGCGAACTCGAACCTCAGCCTCAACGGCGCGTTCGATAAGACCGGCGCGGGCGCCACGAACCTGGGCGCCAACATCACGACGGCCAACGCCAACATCGGATTCGGCGGCGGGGCCACGACGCTCACGCAGAACGTCACGCTCAGCACCGGCGCCGGCGCGGGCGACGTCACGTTCAACTCCACGATCGACGGCGCCCGCACGCTGCAGATCGGCGCGGGCACGGGCAGCGTCGCGTTCAACGCCGGCGTCGGCGGCGGCACCCCGCTCACCAGCCTCGTCGTCACCGGCGCGACCAACGTCACCGCCCTCTCCACCACCACCGTCACGCAGAACGTCGGCGTCACCGCGACCGGCACCGTCGCGTTCACCGGGCTTGTCACCGCCCCCACGGGCTTCGCCAGCAGCGGCGGGGTCTTCACCCAGCTCGGCGGCATCACCACGACCAACAGCGCCATCAGCGTCAACCACGCCGGCGCGGTCACCCAGGGCGGCGCCCTCATCGCCGGCTCCGGCGCCATCACCATCACCGGCTCCACCATCTCGCAGAACGGCACCGCCACGGGCGGCACGTACACCGCCACCGGCACCGACGGCATCGACATCGCCAACGACATCACCGCCACCACGGTCGACATCCACGCCGGCACCGACGGCACGGGCAACCTCACCTTCTCGGCGGCGAACATCGACGTCCTCGCCACCACCATCATGCTCAACGCCGGCGACGGCACGGGCGGCGTCGGCGGGGCCGCGGTCGACCTCACCACCAACGCCCCGGCCTTCCGCGCCCTCGCGGGCGGCTCCACCAGCCCCACCACCTTCGTCCACGAACAGGACGCCTCGATCTCCAACGCCCTCACCGCCCTCGCCGCCCAGTTCGGCAACGGGCCCGCCGGCATGAGCTACACGCTCTGCTCCAACGACGGCTCGGTCTTCATCACCGACGCGTCCAAGGTCGCCGGCTCCAACCTCACGCTCTGCGGCCTGGGCACCGGCGGCGGCTGCGTCGACATCTCCACCAACCTCGCCCTGGGCAACCTCTCGATCATCTCGCCCTGGTGCGTCTCGGCCTCCGTCACCATCGACGGCAACCTCGTCGAACTCCTCGGCGCAGGCCAGACCTTCGCCAACAACGTCGTCTTCCGCGCGGTCGAGCTCAACCTCGGCGGCACGGTCACCGGCACCGGCTCCCTCGCTTTCGAGCCCGGCAGCGCGTCGCAGGGCGTCACGCTCGGCGGCACGGCCAGCACCGGCGCCCTCGACCTCACCAGCGCCGAACTCGCGTTCCTCAGCAACGGCTACGCCGCCCTGCGGTTCGGCCGCGCCGACGGCACGGGTGTCGTCGGTACCGGCGGGGCCGTCACGCTCAACGACTCCACCACGTTCCAATCGCCCGGCGGGCAGGTCCGCATCGAGCACGCCCTGTTCGGCGTCGGCACCACCGCGTTCACGTTCGATGGCCCCGCGTTCCTCGCGGCCAACGTCACGACCATGGGCGGGGGCATGACCTTCAACGACGCCGTCACCGTCGCCGCCGCCGACGTGCTCGTCGACAGCACCGACGGCGGGGGCACCCCGCTGGGCGGGAACATCCTGTTCCTCGACACCGTCAACGCCGACGCCGCCGCGAACGATCGCGGGCTGCGGGTCGCGGCGGGCGGATCGGTCGTGGACTTCCGGGCCGACGTCGGCGGGGTCGAGGCGCTGGGCAGCCTGCTCGTGAACGCCGCGACCAACGCGCAGTCCATCTTCGTGGAGTCGGTCACCACCCGCGGCGCGCAGACGTACAACGGCTGGCTCTCGACCAGCGGGAACCTCACCAGCACGGTCGGCGGCGCGATCCTGGTGAACGGCAACCTGCAGCTCGAGAACGACCTGCTCATCGAGACCGCGGGCCTGTCGTCGTCGGACCGCATCGCCGTCAGCGGCCTGACCGACGGCGACGGGATGAGCGACTGGACGCTCACGCTCGACGCCGGGCTCGCGAACGCCGAACTGCTCGCGGCCGTCGGTTCGACGAACGCCCCCGCGTCGGTCATCGTCACCGGCGGCGGCATCATCGTCTTCGACGTGACCTCGGCCGGCGGGATCTCGCTCAACGGCGCCACCTTCCTCAACGGCGATCTCACGGGCGTGGGCGTGACGGTCGGCGGCCCGCTGCAGGTCAACGTCGACAGCGTGATCTCCGGTTCCACGTTCGCGAACCTGGGCGGCTCCGTGGGCTCCTTGGCCAACCAGGCCCGCCGCCTCACCATCAACTCGCCCACGACCACCATCGGCGGGTCGGTGGGGGGTGTCGCCGGCACCGAGCTGGGCTCGCTCGAGACCGATCTGGCGGGCGTCACCACGCTCGGCGGGTCGAGCTACAACGTCGTCGACGGGCTGCTCTTCCGCGACAACGTCGTGCTCTCGGGCGGCAGCACCGTGCTGTTCAGCGCACTCTCGACCGACTCGGGCAACGTGAACCACGGCGTGGTCTTCGGCGCCACGCTGAACGCGGCGGACTCCACCGCCCGCGCGGTCACCGTCAACACCGCCGCCGCGACCCGCTTCCGCGGGAGCGTCGGCGGCATGAACGCCCTGGGCTCGCTCACCACCAACGCCGGCGGGTTCACCCTGCTGGGCGGGAACGTCACGACGACCAACGTGCAGTCGTACGGCGACAACGTCACGCTCGAGAACGCCGCCCAGCTCAGCGCGTCGGGCGTCTCGTTCGCCGGCACGGTCGATTCGCTCGACGCCACGCCCCGGGCGCTCACCATCACCGCGCCGGGCGGCGGGGTGACCTTCGCGCAGGGCGTCGGCGCCACCAACGCGCTGGACTCGCTCAGCGTCACGGGTTCCACCATCGCGCTCCGCTCCGTCCGCACCTCCAACGCGCAGGCCTACACCGGGGCGGCGACCGTCGAGGGCGTCCTCCGCGTCGAGAACGGCGGCGGGATCACCGTCACCGGCCCGCTCACCGTCCTCGCCAACTCGCTGCTCTCCAGCAACTCCGGGGGCGTCAGCGTCACCGGGGCCACGTCGATCACCGACTCGACCATCTTCTCGCAGGACGGCGGCATCAGCATCACCGGCGCCACCACCCTCGCCAACGCCACCCTCGACACCGACACCGGCGCGATCACCATCACCGGCAACGTGCTGCTCACCGGCGACGCCGATTTCCTGACGCAGGGCAACGCCGCCGATGACGTCACCGTCACCGGCACCATCGACAGCTCGGGCGCCTCGCACGCCCTCACCATCAACGCCCGCGAGGACACGATGCTCCCCGGCGGGGACGTCACGCTCGGGGGCGACGCCGGGCTGGGCGCGGGGCTCTTCGCGCTCGACACGGTCACCATCGCCGGCAACACCATCTCGGTGCGGGGCGTCCGCAGCGCGGGCTCGCAGTCGTACACCGGCACGACCACGCTCAACGGCTCGCTCACCGCCACCGACGCCGGCGGCGCCGTGCTCCTGGGCGGGAACACGATCCTGGGCCAGACGCTCACGATCAGCACCGCATCCGGCGACGTCTCGTTCAACGGCACGGTCGACCACACCGGCACGCCCGCCGGGCTCACCGTCACCACCGGCGGCGCCAACACCGTCCGCTTCAACGGGGCCGTCGGCGGCGCGACCGACCCGTCGCGGCTCTCGAGCCTCACCGTCACCACCGCGCAGGGCGGCGTGGCGATCATCAACGCCCCGACGGTCCGGGCCAGCGGCGTTGTCGAGTTCAACAGCGGCGTGCAACTGGCGCAGGACGCGACGGTTGCCGGCTCCGCCGCGACCTTCGCCCGCGCGGTCGACAGCGACGCGACGCCACGCACCCTCAGCGTCACGAGCACCGGCGTCACCACCTTCGCCGGCGGCGTGGGGCAGACGGGCGTGCTCAAGCGCCTGACGACCGACGCCGGCGGGTCCACGCGGTTCCAGACCAACGCCCGCACGACGCACGGCATGATCTTCAACGACGCGGTCGAGGTCTTCGGGGCCGTCGTGCTCGACGGCGGGGGTAACGACACGTCCGACGACGCCGGCGATTCGGCCCTGCCCGGACGCTTCCGGCGCATGTTCTTCGGCGAGGGCATCTCCACCGGCGGCAGCGACGGCACCGCCGACCTCACCATCCTCACGGGCTTCGATCCCAACGGGGTCATCGCCCCGGTGGGCATCGAGGGGGACATCGGGGCGGCCAACGCCCGGTTCCGCAGCGTCAGCATCCGGCGCAGCGCGCAGGCCGGGTCCGCCAATGACGGGCGCGCGTCCACCGTGGTCTTCGCCCCAACCTTCGACGCCTCCGGCCGCGTCCTCGCGACCGGCGTGAACGACACGCGGAACTTCACGATCTTCGCCACCGAGAACTTCACGATGGGCGCGGGCGAGAAGATCACCGCGTTCGGCGCCTTCCGCGTGCTGCGGGCCGACTCCACCGGCGGCGACGGGCGCCTCACGGGCACCGCCACCATCGGCGACCTGGTCGCCCTGGGCGACATCACCGTCCGGGCCGCCAGCATCCGCATCGCTCCCCGCAACTCGACGTCGATCCTCGAGAAGCAGCGCGACAACGGCGGGGGCGTCGTGCAGAACGCCGCCCCCGTCACCGCCGCCGACGATCGCGTCAGCATCATCTCGGGCGGGTCCAACGCGTTCATCGGCTTCACCACGCTCACCGCGTCCGACGCTCCGCGGGTCATCTTCAGCAGCGAGGGCGCGGCCCAGGGCGACCTCCAGGGCGGGTTCCAGATCCAGGACTTCCAGTCCGGCAGCGACGGCATCGCCAACGGCGTGACCACCGCGCTCTTCGTCGACGAGGCGAACGCCTCGGTGCTCCGCCCGTTCGACCTCCGCGCCCGCGGCTCGGTCACCGAGACCATCGCGACGTCCATCGCGGGCGCCATCCCGCGCGAATCCGCCACGCGCGAAGTCTCCACGCCTCCCACCGTCAGCCAGGCCCTGCGTGAAGCCCTTCAGGAGATGGGCATCCGCGTCCGCGACCTCAGCTTCAACGAGCTCATCGAGTTCCTGGTCGGTTGGTCGACCTACCGCGACCTGCCGAACAAGCCCCGCCCGGCCAGCACCGACTACTCCGTCACCGCCAACCGGCTGTCGCTCGCCACGGTGCAGGCGGCGGTCGAGGCCTACCGCGCCCTGCTGTACACAACGACCGTCGGGCCCGACGGGCAGGAGATCTCCGAGAAGCGCACCGCCGAGCTCCAGGAGACCCTGGGCGCCGCGTGGGACGCCTACTTCGAGTCCACGGACGACCCCACGGGTGTTGGATTCCGCCAGTACCTGGAATCGCGTGGCGGGGAGGCGACGCCGGAAGAGGCCCGGGCGCTCGAGATCCTGAACGCCGCCCGGGAGGTCTTCGCCCGCCTGGACGCGCTGGGGCTGTCGTCGTTCGAGGCCTCGTTCCCGAAGGAAAGCCTGGTGGGCGAACTGCTCCCGCAGGAAATGACCTCGTCGGAGCAGCTCAAGGAGGCGATCGTCGGGCAGCAGTTGGCCATGTTCTAGGGAAAGGCTCCGACGCGCGGGCGGCGGGGTCAGGCAGCGGGGGAGTGAGCGGTGGCGTTAATCAACATCGAGAGTCTGACCCGCCCGCTCGAGGGCGAGAACCCGTGCGGGGAGAACCTCCGCTGGGATCGCGCGTACCTCGAACTGGAGCGGCTGGCCGAGGGAAGCGAAGAGCGCCAGGTCGGCACCACCGTGATCGCGGCCGAGGAGCCCGACTGGCGCGAGATCCGCGACAAGTGCGTCGAGCTGCTGGGGCGGGGGCGGCACCTGCGCCTGGGCGTGCTGCTCACCGTCGCGGCGGTGCGGCTGGAGGGCTACGCCGGGCTGCGCGACGGGCTGAAGGTCATCGAGGTGTGGCTCACCCAGTACTGGGACACCGTCTGGCCCGTGCTGGACGCCGAGGACAACAACGACCCCACCGAGCGGGTGAACGCGATCGGCGCGATCGCCACGCCGATGGCGACGTACGGCGACAAGACCCGCCTGCTCGACCGGGTGTACGACTGCCCGATCTGCGAGTCGCGCCAGTTGGGGAAGTTCTCGCTCCGGGACGTGGCGGTCGCCGCCGGAACGCTCAAGGAAGCCGGAGGCGGGTCGGCGCAGCCCGGGCAGGAGGGCGCCGAGAAGATCACGATCTCGATGATCGACGGCGCGTTCGCGGAAACGGCGGAAACGGACCGCGACCGGCTGGAGGCGATCGCCCAGGCCGCGGAAGAAGCGAGCGCGTCGCTGGACGTGATCTCGAGCGCGTTCTCCGAGAAGTGCGGGCCGGGCATCGGGCCCGACGTGATGCACCTCAAGACGATCCTGAAGGACGCGTCAACGGCGATCCGACGCCGCCTCTCGCCGGACGGATCCGGTTCCGAACAGACCACGATCGAAACGGTGGAAGTCACGGAGTCGGGCGAGACGGTGGTGGTCCGTCGGGCGGGGCTGTCGGGCGAGGTGACGAGCCGGGACGAGGCGGTGGCGGCGTTGGAGAAGGTGATCAAGTACTTCGAGGAGACCGAGCCGTCGAGCCCGGTGCCGTACGTGGCGACCCTGGCGAAGCTGATGATCGGGCGGGACTTCCGGGCAATTACCCGGGTGCTCCCGCCGGACGTGGTGCAGGTGATCGACACGGCGACGTCGAACGCGCAGTCGTAGGGGAGTCGAGATCCGAGGGGGATGGGGTGGTGCGTCGCGGGACGCTCTGGTACAGTGAACGAACACCCGGAATGTCGCAGCACGCGCGGGATGTCGTCCGGTCCGGGGGCCGGGGAGCGCGTGGAGAAGGTTTGGCGGTCGCGGGTTGAGTGACTCAAGGGGTCGCACATGGCCAAGGCAAGCAGTCAGAAGTTCATCGCTCGCAACCGCGCGCCGCGCGTGCAGATCGAGTATGACCTCGAGCTGTACGGGGCGCAGAAGAAGGTGAGCCTGCCGTTCGTCATGGGCGTGATGGCGGACCTGTCGGGCAAGCCGGCGGACGCGCTGCCGGGCGTGGCGGATCGCAAGTTCCTGGAGATCGACGTCGACAACTTCGACGAGCGTCTCAAGAGCGCGAAGCCCCGGGTGGCGTTCCAGGTGCCCAACACGCTGACGGGCGAGGGCAACATCCCGGTGGACATCACGTTCGAGAGCATGGAGGACTTCTCGCCCGCGGCGGTGGCGAAGAAGGTCGAGCCGCTGGCCCGCCTGCTCGAGGCGCGCACCCAGCTGGCGAACCTGCTCACGTACATGGACGGCAAGGGCGGGGCCGAAGCGCTGCTGAACAAGGTGCTGTCGGACCCGGAACTGCTCAAGAGTCTGGCGGCGGCTCCCAAGCCGGCCGAGGGGTAAAGCGCGGCAGGCCGCCGGGCGCCCGGGGGGGGCGGGGGCGGCGTTCGAGACAGGAACTACGGCCGGGCGGAACCCGCCCGAGCGTGGAGGAAGCGACCGATGGCCGAGGCACAAGCACAGGGGCTGAGCAGCATCCAGCTCGACGGGGGCGATCTCGAGTCACTCCTGCAGAAAGAGTTCAAACCCAAGACGTCGACCGCGAAGGACGCGATCGAGACCGCCGTCCGCACGCTCGCGGCACAGGCGCTCGACTCGACCAAGCTCATCTCCGACGACTCCGTGAAGTCGATCGAGGCGATGATCGCGGCGATCGATCAGAAGATCACCCAGCAGGTGACGCAGATCCTGCACCACGCCGACTTCCAGAAGCTCGAGGGCACGTGGCGCGGGCTCTACCACCTCGTCAGCAACACCGAGACCGACGAGTCCCTCAAGATCCGCGTCTTCAACATCTCCAAGAAGGACCTGTCGAAGACCATCGCGAAGTTCAAGGGCACGGCGTGGGACCAGAGCCCGCTCTTCAAGAAGCTCTACGAAGAGGAGTACGGGATGCCCGGCGGGCAGCCCTACGGCGCCATCATCGGTGACTACTTCTTCGATCAGACGGCCCAGGACGTCGAGATCCTCGCGGGCATGGCGCAGATCGCCGCGTCCGCGCACGCGCCATTCATCTCCGCCGCCGGCCCCACCCTCATGGGCATGGAAAGCTGGCAGGAGCTCTCGAACCCGCGTGACCTGACGAAGATCTTCCAGACGCCCGAGTACGCGCCCTGGCGCAGCCTGCGCGAGAGCGAGGACGCCCGGTACATCGGCCTCACGATGCCCCGCGTGCTCGCCCGCGCGCCGTACGACCCCAAGAACAACCCGGTGGAAGAGTTCGTCTACGAAGAGGACACCGAGGGCGCCAAGCACGACAAGTTCACCTGGATGAACGCCGCGTACACCATGGGCGTCAACATCACCCGCGCGTTCAAGCTCTACGGCTGGTGCTCGCGCATCCGCGGGGCCGAGTCGGGCGGCATGGTCGACGGGCTGCCGGTGCACACCTTCAAGACCGACGACGGCGGGACGGACATGAAGTGCCCGACCGAGATCGCCATCGGCGACCGCCGCGAGGCGGAACTGGCACGCAACGGGCTGATGCCCCTGTCGCACTGGAAGAACACGGACTACGCCGTGTTCGTCGGCGCCCAGAGCCTCCACAAGCCGGCCGAGTACGACGACCCGGACGCGACGGCCAACGCGAACCTGGGGGCGCGCCTGCCCTACCTGTTCGCGACGTGCCGGTTCGCGCACTACCTGAAGTGCATGGTGCGCGACAGGATCGGCGGGTTCTCGAACCCGGATCAGATGCAGAAGTGGCTCAACGACTGGATCAACCAGTACGTGGACTACGACCCGGCCAACTCGACCGAGACCTACAAGGCGACGCACCCGCTCGCGGGGGCGGAGGTCAAGGTGGAAGAGATCCCGGGGAACCCCGGGTACTACTCGTCGAAGTTCTTCCTGAGGCCGCACTACCAGCTGGAAGGCCTGACGGTGTCGCTGCGTCTGGTGAGCAAGCTGCCGTCGCAGAAGAAGTGAGTATCGGGCGGAGAGTGTCGCTCCGTCCGTGTCGGGTGGTTTGTCGGCCGCGTCGGGGGTGTTCCCCGGCGCGGGAACTTGAAGGAGAGGGTGTTCCTCTCCGGGTGTCGGAAGGTAAGGAGAAGCGGCTATGGCAGTTGACGCATTTCTGAAAATCGACGGGATCACGGGCGAGGCGATGGACTCGACGCACGCGAACTGGATCGACGTGCTGTCCTTCGGCTACGGCGTGACGCAGACGTCGGCGGCGTCGTCGGGCGGCGGTCTGACCGCCGGCAAGGCGAACCTGAACGAGTTCACGTTCTCGCAGAAGGTGCACCTCGGCTCGCCCGAGATGTTCATCCGCTGCTGCACGGGCAAGACCTCGCCCAAGGCGGACTTCGTGGTGCGCAAGTCCAGCGGCGACGCGAAGCCGCTGGAGTTCCTGAAGATCACGATGAAGAACGTGGTCATCACGAAGGTCGAGGCCTCCGGCGGCTCGTCGGGCGACGAAATCCCGACGGAGAACGTCGGCATGACCGCGGAAGAGATGAGCATCTACTACCAGGTTCAGACCGAGTCGGGCGCGGGCGGCGCGCACAAGACGGTCACCTTCAACCAGAAGCTCAACACGCACACGGTCGCCTGATCCGTTCGGCCGCTCGAGCGGCATGACACAACCAGTTTCCCTCGCGGGGATGCCTCCCCGCGAGGGGCTTTCTGTTGGCATGCCCGCGCATCGGCGCGGGCCAGGGAATGGGGGCTGCGCGCGTGACGCCGGAAGAACTCCTCAAGGCCGGACGCCTCGACGACTGTCTGTCCCAGACCGAGCGGGGGGTGCGCTCCGCGCCGGCGGACCCCAAGCTGCGCGTCATGCTCTTCCAGGTGCTCGCGGTGATGGGGCAGTGGGACCGGGCGCTGACGCAGCTCGAAGTGGCGGCGGAGATGAACGCCGAGAACGCGCTCATGGGGCAGATGTACCGCGCCGCCATCCTCTGCGAGAAGTTCCGCGAGGATGTCTTCGCCGGGCGCCGCAGCCCGCTCATCTTGGGTGAGCCCGAGGCGTGGATCGGCATGATGGTGCAGGCGGCGGCCCTGGCGGGGCAGGGCAATCACGCCGCCGCGAGCGATCTGCGCGCCCGCGCGCTCGAGGACGCGCCGACGTCGGCCGGCGAGATCGACATCGGGCCCGAGGAAGGGCGGACGCAGACGCAGCGGTTCGAGTGGATCGCGGACCTGGACGAGACCATGGGCCCGATGTTCGAGGCGCTGGTCGACGGGAAGTACTACTGGGTGCCCTGGAACCGCGTGCAGTTGCTCCGCCTGGAACCCCCGACCGACCTGCGCGACACCGTGTGGCTGCCCGGGCAGATGGTGCTGAGCGCCGGGGGCGAAAAGGTCGTGCTCATCCCCGCGCGGTACCCCGGGTCGGAGCTGGCCCGCCACGACGCGGGGCTGCGTCTGGGGCGGCGTACGGAGTTCGGGGACCGGGGCGGCTGGGAGGGCCCGCTGGGGCAGCGCATGCTGAACACCGACGCGGGCGAGTACGCGCTGCTGACGTGCCGGGCGGTGCGGATCGACGGCCCGCACGCACCGGTCGAGAGCGTGCCGCAGGCCGAGTAGCAAGGAGCGGGTCGGATGGCGGAACTCACGACATCGGAGCGATTGCAGCCGTCGCTGCTGGACCGCCTGATGGACGACGAGCCGACGGTGCGGACCGAATCGCGCGAGAAGCGGGTGATGTCGATGCGCAACCTGCGGACGGCGGTGCTGCGCGACCTGGAGTGGCTGCTGAACGCCGCCAGCCGCCCGACGGGCGACGAGATCCATCAGTACCCGCTGGTGGCGAAGAGCGTGCTGAACTACGGGATGCCGGACCTGACGGGGCTGGCGTCGGCGGGGCTGTCGCCGGTGCGGATCGAGCAGATGGTGTACGGGGCCATCCAGGCGTTCGAGCCGCGGATCACGTCGTCGACGCTGAACGTGCGGAGCGCGTCGTCGCAGGAGGGGTGGCACCTGACGTTCGAGATCGCCGGGGAGCTGTGCCCGCTGCCGATGCCCGAGGCGTTGTTCGTGCGGACCGACGTGGACATGGAAACGGGCCGCTGCGAGGTCCGGGAGGGCACGGGCTGACGATCGCCCGGCGACGCGCATGGACCGCCGCCTCATCCGCTACTACGACCGCGAGCTGCGCCACCTGCAGACGGTGGCGAAGGAGTTCGCGCACGAGTTCCCCAAGATCGCCGGACGTCTGGCGATCGAGGACTTCCCGTGCGTGGACCCGTACGTCGAGCGCCTGCTGGAGGGGTTCGCGTTCCTGGCGGCCCGGGTGCAGCTAAAGCTGGACGCCGAGTTCCCGCGCTTCACGCAGAACCTGCTCGAGACGGTCTACCCGCACTACCTCGCGCCCACGCCCTCGATGTGCGTGGTGCAGCTGCAGCCCGACCGGGGCGAGGCGGGCCTCGCGGACGGGTACCTCGTGCCCCGGGGCACGGTGCTGCGGGGCATGCCCGCGAAGGACATGACGGCGTGCGAGTTCCGCACGGCGCACGACGTGACGCTCAGCCCGGTGGAGGTCATCGAGGCCCAGTACTACACGCGTGACGTGGGCACGCTGGAGCTGGCCCGCGTGTGGGGCGCGCCCGAGGCGGACGTGACGCGGGCGCGCGGGGGGACGGGCGTCCGTGCCGCCCTGCGCCTGCGCCTGCGCACGACGGCGGGCCTGTCGTTCCACAAGATCAAGCTCCCATCGCTGACGATCTACCTGCGCGGGGCGGACGCGACGCCGTGGCGCGTGTACGAGCAGATGCTCGCGCACGCGCGGGGCGTCATCATCCGCCCGGTGCCCAGCGGGATGCGGGCCGGCGCCTGGCAGGTGAACCTGGGCCCGGAGGCGATCTCGCGCGTCGGGTTCGGCGCGAAGGAGGCGCTGCTGCCCTACGACGCGCGGAGTTTCCAGGGGTATCGCCTCCTGCACGAGTACTTCGCGTTCCCCGCGCGGTTCGGGTTCGTGCGGCTGAGCGGGCTGGCGCCGGCGCTGGCGCGCTGCGAGTCGGCGCTGCTCGACGTGATCATCCCGCTGAGCGCGGAGAACGCGGACCTCGAAGGCGCCATCGACGCGGGGACGTTCGCGCTGCACTGCACGCCGGCGGTCAACCTGTTCCCCCGCCGGGCCGAGCGGATCTACGTCTCGGACCGGTCGAACGAGTTCCTGGTCGTGCCGGACCGGACCAAGCCCTTGGACTACGAGGTGCACTCGGTGCGGTCGGTGACGGGGTTCGGGCTCAAGAGCGACGACGAGCGGGTCTTCCGCCCGTTCTACGCGGCGACGGACGTGGACGGCGGGCCGGGCACGGCGGGCGCGTACTTCGCCACCCACCGCGTCCCGCGGGCGCTCACGGAGCGCGAACGCCGGCAGGGCTCGCGCAGCAGCTACGCGGGGGGCGAGGTGTACGTGGCGCTCGTGGACGCGCAGGCGGCCCCGTACTCCACCGATCTCAAGCAGCTCGCGATCGAGACGATGTGCACGAACCGCGACCTGCCGCTGCAGATGCCGGTGGGCAAGGGCAAGACCGACTTCGCGCTCGACTCGGGCGCGCCGGTGGAGTCCGTGCGGGTGGTGGCGGGCCCCACCCCGCCCCGGGGCAGCCACGCCGAGGGCGAGACCGGGTGGCGGCTCATCAGCCACCTCGCGCTGAACTACCTGTCGCTGACGGACGAGGACCGCGACGGCGACGGGCAGATCACGCCCGACGAAGGGCGCGGGGCGGCGGCGCTGCGGGCGCTGCTGCGTCTGTACGGCGATGTGGGCGACCCGGTGATCCGCAAGCAGATCGACGGCGTGCGGGGCGTGCAGACGCGGGGCATCACGCGTCGCGTGCCCACGCCGGGCGTCGTGGCGTTCGCGCGCGGGCTGGAAGTGACGGTGACGCTGGACGAGGCACAGTTCGAGGGCACGGGCGTGTTCGCGCTCGGGGCCGTGCTGGAGCAGTTCTTCGCGAGGTACGTGTCGATGAACTCGTTCACCGAGACGGTGATCCGCTCGGAAGAACGCGGGGAGATCATGCGGTGGGCCGCCAAGGTCGGACAACGCCCGGTCCTCTAGGCGCGGGCACGGGAGGCCGGAGCCCCGGCGCGCCGGGTCCGGGCGCGAACGGCGCCCCCGACCCGCTGGAGGAGTTGCTGCGCGCCGAGCCGGAGCCCGAGCACGCACCGGCGGAGACGCGCCGTCCGATCGACCGGGCCGAGCGCGAGGACCTGTGGGACCGGCTGAACGTTCGGGCGTGGGGGCACGATTTCTTCGCGCTGGCACGCCGCATCGAGGCGCTGCACCCGGAGTTCCCCGGCTTCGGCGCGTCGTCGCGCGCGTCGGACGACCCCGTGCGCTTCGCGCAGGAGCCCACGCTGGCGTTCCCGCCCTGCACGGTGTCGCAGTTCCACTTCCCCAAGTCGACGGCCCCCGCACGCCTGTTCGTGCACTTCCTGGGGCTGCTGGGCCCGATGGGCCCGCTCCCGCTCCACTTCACCGAGCACGCCCTGCAGCGCGAGCTGCACTTCAAGGACCGCACGTTCTCGCGGTTCCTCGACGTCTTCAACCACCGCATGGTGTCGCTCTTCTACCGCTCGTGGGCCGCGAGCCAGATGCCCGCGAGCTACGACCGCGCGCTGCCGGTGGAGAACGCCGACGAGCTCGACGACGCCACCCGCGATCGGTATCTGGCGGGCGACGCCGACCGCTACGCGGTGTACGTCGGCTCGCTGTTCGGGCTGGGGGGCGAGGAAACCCGCCTGCGCGACGCGGTGCCCGACATCGGCAAGCTGCACTTCTCCGGGCGCCTCGCCACGCCGGGGCGCGGCCCCGAGGGCCTGTGCGCCATCCTCTCCAAGTACTTCGGCGTCGAGGTCGAGGTCGAGGAGTTCGCCGGGCGCTGGCTCGACCTTCCCGAGCAGTACTGGTGCCGCCTGGGCGCGCCGGGCCCGTCCTCCACGCTCGGCACGACGTCGGGCGGGATGATCGTCGCGGGCAACCGCGTGTGGGACTGCCAGGGCATGTTCCGCATCCGCCTGGGGCCGATGTCCCTCGCCGACTACCAGCGTCTGCTGCCCGACGGGCGGGCGGCCCGCCGGCTGGACGCGTGGATCCGCAACTACCTGGGCGATGAGTTCTCGTGGGAAGCCGTCCTCGCGCTGAAGGCGTCCGAGGTTCCCCCCACGCGACTCGGGGGCGACGCACGCCTGGGATGGACGACGTGGGTGCGCTGCGGCGAGAACACCGAAGATCGGGACGAACTGGTGATCAGGAGCACGCGCTGAAGGCAGGCTTCACGGGGAAGGCCGCGTCCGACTCGACCGGCGACCCTCAACTTCTGGAGTAACGTGGCATGGCGGGCATTCCTCGGGCGAAACTGTTCGGCAAGCTCAACGCGGTGGGGTACAAGGCGCTCGACGGCGCCGTCACGTTCTGCAAGCTGCGGAACAACGCGTACGTCGAGCTCGTGCACTGGCTGCACCAGCTCATGCAGACGCAGGACTCGGACCTGCACAAGATCATCAAGGCCTTCAACCTCGACGTCGGCCAGCTCGTCGCCGACACCCAGGGTGCGCTCGACCGCATCCGGGGCGATACCCAGGGCTCGCCCGATCTCGCGACGCACCTAGTGCACGGCGTGGAAAAGGCCTGGACCCTCGCCTCCCTGAAGTACGGCGAACACTCGATCCGCACCGGGCACGTCGTGCTCGCGTTCGCCTCCGACGACGACCTCAAGAAGGTGCTCTTCGGGATCTCCAAGCAGTTCCTGAAGGTGAACGCGGAGCAGCTCGCCGAGCAGTTCGCGAAGATCACCGACGGGAGCCCCGAGGCCGTCATGGCCGCCGCCGCCGATCGCGGGATCTCGGGCGCGCCCGGCGAGGCGAGCGGCGCGATGGCGCCCGCGCAGCTGGGCAAGCAGGAGGCCCTGGGCAAGTACTGCAAGGACCTCACCGAGAACGCGCGCTCGGGCAAGCAGGACCCGATCGTCGGGCGCGACGAGGAGATCCGCCAGTGCATCGACATCCTGATGCGCCGGCGTCAGAACAACCCGATCCTGACCGGCGAGGCGGGCGTGGGCAAGACGGCGGTCGTCGAGGGCTTCGCGCAGCGCATCGTGAAGGGCGACGTGCCGCCGCAGCTCAAGGACGTCCGTCTGCTGGAGCTTGACGTGGGCCTGCTGCAGGCCGGGGCGAGCATGAAGGGCGAGTTCGAGAACCGCCTGCGCCAGGTGATCGACGAGGTGCAGGCGAGCCCGCGCCCGATCATCCTGTTCATCGACGAGGCGCACTCGCTCATGGGCGCGGGCGGGGCGGCGGGCACGGGCGACGCGGCCCAGTTGCTCAAGCCCGCGCTGGCCCGCGGCACGCTCCGCACCGTCGCCGCCACCACCCAGAGCGAGTACAAGCAGCACATCGAGAAGGACCCGGCCATGAGCCGGCGATTCCAGGTCGTGAAGGTCGACGAGCCCGACGAGGCCAAGTGCCTGCTCATGATCCGCGGGCTCGCCGACGTCATGGAGAAGCACTTCAAGGTGCAGGTGCTCGACGAGGCGCTCGAGGCCGCCGTCAAGCTCAGCAAGCGGTACATCCAGGGACGCCAACTCCCCGACAAGGCCGTGAGCCTGATCGACACCGCGTGCGCCCGCGTCGCGGTGAGCCTGCACGCGACCCCCGGCGAGATCGACGACCTGCGCAAGCGCATCGACGGGCTCAACCGCGAGCTCGCGATCGTCGACAAGGAAATCCGCACCGGGGGCGACCACGCCAAGCGGCGCGAGGAACTCGTCGAGACCATCGCCATGGAGCAGAAGGGGCTCGACGCGCTCGAGGCCCGCTACGCGAAAGAGAAGGAGATCGTCGCGAAGATCCTCGACCTGCGGGGCAAGCTCGCGCCCGCGCCCGGCGCGGACGGGGCCAAGGGCGATGCCGCCAAGCCCGAGGCGGCCAAGGCGTCGGCCGAGCCCAAGCTGAGCGACGCGGAGCGCGCGAAGATCAAGGACGAGCTGACGGCCCTCAAGGCCCAGCTCGCGGAGTTCCAGGGCGAATCCCCGCTCATGACCCCCAGCGTCGATGCGCAGGCGGTGTCGGGCGTGGTGTCGGACTGGACCGGCATCCCGCTGGGGCGCATGGTGCGCGACGAGATGAAGACGGTGCTGACGCTGGGGGCGACGCTCGAGAAGCGCGTCATCGGCCAGCGCCACGCGCTCGACGCGATCGCGCAGCGCATCCAGCTCGCGCGGGCCAAGCTGGACAACCCCGGGCGCCCCGTGGGCGTCTTCCTGCTCGTGGGCCCCTCGGGCGTGGGCAAGACCGAGACGGCGATCGCGCTCGCGGAGGCGCTCTACGGCGGGCCGCAGGGCCTCATCACGATCAACATGAGCGAGTACCAGGAAGCGCACAAGGTGTCGCTGCTCATGGGCTCGCCCCCCGGGTACGTGGGGTACGGCAAGGGCGGGGTGATGACCGAGGCGGTGCGCCGGCGCCCGTACAGCGTGCTGCTGCTGGACGAGGTGGAGAAGGCGCACGCCGACGTGCACGAGATCTTCTTCCAGGTGTTCGACAAGGGCATGATGAAGGACAGCGAGGGCGTCGACATCAACTTCCAGAACACGATCATCCTGCTGACGAGCAACGTCGGCACGGACCTCGTGATGAAGATGTGCAAGGACCCCTCGCTGCGCCCGGACCCCGAGGGGCTGGTGAAGGGGATCAGGGAGCCCCTGCTGAAGGTGTTCCCGCCCGCGCTGCTGGGGCGGCTCAACATCGTGCCGTACTACCCCATCAGCGACGAGATGATGCGGGCGATCATCACGCTGCAGCTCTCGCGCGTGGGCCAGCGCGTGCGCGAGGGGCACAAGGTGCCGTTCTCGTACGACCCGGCGGTGGAAGACCTGATCGTGAGCCGCGTGACGGAGCTGGACAGCGGGGCGCGCGCGATCGACGCGATCATCACGCGCCAGATGCTGCCGGTCGTGGGGCGCGAGCTGCTCGAGCGCCTCATGGAAGGTCGGGGCGTGCACAAGGTGCACGTGGGCGTCAAGGACAGCGAGTTCCAGTACTCGTTCGAGTAGCAGCGAGGGAGTGGGGCGGCCATGCGGGGAGGGATCGTCATCCTGGGCAACGAGGGCACGCCGGGGCTGGACCTCGGGGTGTTCACCCCGTCGTTCCGCATCGCCTCCTCGGGCGGGGGGGGCGTGCCCGGCGACGTGCCCTCGAAGGTCTCGTACGTCGTGACCCGCGTGCGGGCGTACCTCTCGGACGAGTGGCGCCTGCTGGTCGACCAGCTCCGCACGCCCCGCACGATCGCGCTCATCGTGGGGGAGATCTTCGGGGGCGGGGCCGAGACGTTCGTGCCGAGCATGGCGTCGGCGGCGGGCGTGGTGGCGCAGTCGACGACGCTGCAGCAGGTCGCGCCGGACGTCAGCCGCCTTGTCACGCTCATGTGGAAGGCGGATTCCTGGCACGAACTGGAGGAGGCGGTGCGGATCCTCGCGCGCGTGATCGTGCGCGTGGGCCCGCAGGCGGCGTTCTGCATCCTCACGATGGGCAAGTGCCCGTCGATCTCGCCGGTGTCGCGCGCGATGGGGACGTCGGAAGCGGGCGGCGGGGCGATCGGCGAGGACGTCGTCCGCTCGTACATGTCGACGGGGGGCAACTCGCAGGGCGACGCGAAGCAGCGGTTCAGCAAGGGCATGAAGAGCCAGGTGACGCGGAACGTGCGCACCACGCTGGAGTTCATGGCCGAGACCGACGCCGCCGATCCGATCGTGGAGGAAGGGCCCAACGCGCTGGTGCAGCGGGTGCTCGAGGACATGAACCTCGAAGACTCGGTGATGCCCGAGCGCCTGAAGGCCGACACGCTGCTGATCGCGACGGCCGAATCGGGCATGGGCGGGTGGTTCGTGCACAAGGACTCGGGCGTGGGCACGCACGTGCAGGCGCAGGGGTACAAGGTAAAGGGCACGGTGGTGGCGCTCAAGGCGGCGGGTGCGCGGCGTGAGCAGGGTCGCCGCCTGTTCATCCCGCGCACGATGTACAGCCAGCTGCTGCGCCTGCCCCCGGAAGCGCCCCCGGCGCCGGTCCAGGAGATCGTGCCGGTGGGGTCGGTGATCGTCGAGATCGAGCAGAAACAGTTCGGCGGGCTGTTCATGTACCAGAACAGCGGGGTGGGGTTCCACGCGAAGGCGCGCGCGTTCCGGGTGAAGGGGCGCGTGCCGGCGAGCGTGGAGAGGCCGTCGGTGGGGGATCCCAAACGCCTGCTCTACATCCCCAGCGGGGCGTACCGCAACCTGCAGCAGTTGCCCCCCGAGGAACCGTGAACAGACGCAAGTTTGATCCGCGCGAGGCGCGCGGGCGGAGGTGAGGATCGATGGCGAAGTGGACACAGGCGAACCGCGCGATCGGCATCAGCACCCCGCTGGCGGACGACGTGCTGCTGCTGCAGGGCTTCTCGATGACCGAGGAGCTGGGGCGCCCGTTCGTGGCGCACCTCGAGCTGCGCAGCGAGCAGGGGGAGATCGACCCCAACGCGATCCTCGGCGGGAACGTGACGATCCGGGTGAACCTTCCCAACGGCGAGAACCGGTTCATCAACGGGTTCATCGCCCGGTTCTCGCAGGAGGAGTACCAGGGGGACGAGGCGTCGAACAAGTTCCGCGCGACGATGGTCCCGTGGCTGTGGTTCCTGACGCGGGCCGCCGGATGCCGCATCTTCCAGAACAAGAGCGTGCCCGACATCGTGAAGCAGGTCTTCGACGACCTCAAGTTCACGGACTACGAGTTCAAGACGACGGGGACGTACGCGGAGCGGGAGTACGTGGTGCAGTACCGCGAGACCTCGTTCAACTTCATCAGCCGCCTGCTGGAGGAAGAGGGCATCTACTACTGGTTCAAGCACGAGAACGGCAAGCACACGATGATCCTGAACGACACGCCCGCGCGCCACGAGCCCAACGAGCACTACGCGGAGGTCAAGTACGTGGGCGACGAGACCTCGTCGGTGGGGGAGGAGCGGGTGTGGGACCTGTCCGTCGAGCATCAGGTGCAGCCGGGGACCACGGCGATGATCGACTTCGACTTCACCGCCCCCACGAAGAACCTGTACGTGAAGCGTGAGGACCCCAAGCAGCACCCGCAGGCGGCGTTCGAGATCTTCGACTTCCCCGGGCGCTACAAGGAGTTCGCGGACGGCGAGACGTACGCGGCGATCCGGAACGAGGAGCTCGCGTGCCAGCACGTCGTGACGCGGCTTGTGGGGAACGTGCGGGGGATCACCGCGGGGAGCAAGTTCACGCTCACCGACTACCCGCTGGCCAGCCGCAACGCGGAGTACGTCTGCACGTCGGTGTCGTGCAGCGTGCAGGTGGACGAGTACGAGATGGGCAAGTCCGGTGACGGCGAGGGCGTGTTCCAGAGCGCGTTCACGTGCATCCCGGCGGACGTGCAGTTCCGCCCCGCGCGCACCACCCCCAGGCCCCACGTCGCCGGGCCGCAGACGGCGATCGTCGTCGGCCCCGACGGGGAGGAGATCTTCACCGATCCGGACGCGTTCGGTCGCGTGAAGGTGCACTTCCACTGGGACTGGAAGGAGAAGGCCGACGAGAACTGCTCGTGCTGGGTCCGCGTGTCGCAGAACTGGGCGGGCAAGCGCTGGGGGGCGCTGTTCCTGCCGCGCGTGGGGCAGGAGGTCATCGTGGACTTCCTGGAGGGCGACCCGGATTGCCCGGTGATCACGGGGCGCCTGTACAACAAGGACAACATGCCCCCGTACGCGCTCCCCGACAACAAGACGATGTCGACGATCAAGACCAACAGCAGCAAGGGGGGCGAGGGCTTCAACGAGCTGCGCTTCGAGGACAAGAAGGGCGAAGAGCAGATCTTCATGCACGCGGAGAAGAACTTCGACCTGCGCGTGAAGAACGACATGTTCGTGACGGTGCTGCACGACCGGCACGACATCGTGGAGAACGACCACGTCATCCACATCAAGCACGACACCAGCCGCCTGATCGACAACGACCTCAAGGAGGAGATCGCCAACGACCGCAACGTGAAGGTCGGGGGCAAGGAGGCCGTCGAGATCGCCGGGAGCAAGTCCCTCAGCGTGGCGGGCGACGTGATCGAGGAGTTCGGCGGGGCGATGAGCACGGCCGTCTCCGGCAAGCTCTCGATCCAGGCCGACAAGATCGTGCTCGAGGGCTCCACGAACATCACGCTGCAGGTCGGCAGCTCGTACATCGCCATCGATTCCAGCTCGATCGACATCGTCTCCACCGACATCACCATCAACGGCGAGAGCAGCATCACGGGCGAGGCGGGGAGCGAGCTCAAGCTCGAGGGCGGCAGTTCCGCCGAGCTCAAGGGGGGCTCGTCGCTCACCTGCGAGGGCGGGTCGAGCGCCGAGTTCAAGGGCGGGTCGAGCGCCACGCTCGACGGGGGCGCGTCCACCACCGTCAAGGGCGGCTCCATCACCGTCGGCTAAGGAACCCGCACGCCGTGCCGAGCGAAGGAACCACGCACCGGGTGATCTCCGGCGAGTGCATCGCGAGCATCGCCGTGCGCGCCGGGCATTTCCCCGACACCGTCTGGAACCACCCGGACAACCAGGCCCTTCGCGAACTTCGTGCGGACCCCAACGTGCTCCTCGTCGGCGACGAGGTCTTCGTCCCCGCCCTCCGCGAGAAGCAGGAATCCTGCGCCACCGAGCAGAAGCACCGCTTCCGGCGCAAGGGCGTCCCCAGCGAGCTCAACGTCCGCATCGAGTTCAACGGCGAGCCCCGCGCGGACATCCCCTACACCCTCGTCATCGACGGCGTATCGACCGACGGCCAGACCGACGCCGACGGCTGGGTCCGCGCGCCCATCCCCCCGGGCGCGCGCGACGCCCGCCTCACCCTCCGCCCGCAGGGCAAGCCCCCCGAGGAGATCCACCTCCAGCTCGGGCATCTCGACCCCGCCGACACCGTGTCGGGCCAGAAGGGGCGCCTGCGCAACCTCGGGTACTACCACGGCCCGATCGACAACACCCGCTGCGACGAGTTCCAGAGCGCGGTCCGTGTGTTCCAGAAGAAGATGTCGCTCCCCGAAACGGGGCGCGTCGACGCCGCCACCCGCGACAAGATCAAGAGCGAGCACCAGTCGTAGATCATGCCGCCCCCGCCCTCCATCCTGGACCTCGGCCCCGCGCGGGCGACCATCCCGCCGGGGTATGTCGAGAACACGCGCTTCGTCTTCAGCGACGAATCCCGGCGACTGGTCGTCTCGCGCTTCGATGATCCCGCCGAGTCGCCCGACGCCATCGCCGGCGAGAAGCACGACGCCGCGCTCGACGTCACGCAGGGGGCGGCCAAGGTGCTCGTCCGCGAGCCCCGCGCGCTCGACGAGCGCCCCGCCTTCCTCACGGTGTATGAGTTCACCGAGAAGGGACGCACCCAGCAGTTCGCCGCCCTCGTGCTCCAACTCCGCCACCAGCGCTACGCGCTGCTCCGCCTGAGCGGGCGGGGCGTGCGCCCGCTCATCGACCCCATGCTGGCCTCGGTCCGCGTGGGCACGAAGGTCCCCGGCGCGGTGCCCGCTGGCTTCGAGCGCGTGCGGGATTTCGTCGAGTTCCGCATGGCCGTGCCCAAGGGTCTCTCACGCCGCACCCCCTACACGTTCGAGGATCCCGGCGCGGGCGTGTCCTGGCGCATGGACGCGGCCCGGGTCGTGTCGAAGCAGTTCCCCGAGCTCGCCCGGCGCGTGCCCAGGCCCGCCTCGCTCGACACCGACCCCGACGCGACGACCAGCACCTTCCGGGGCGTGAAGCGATCCGGCCCGGTCACGATCGGGCAGACCATCGACACCGAGATGGCCGCTCCCGGCCCGATCGTCGCGTTCGCCGTCGTCACCGTCGAGGACGCGGTGCAGGTGCGTCTGAGCGGGCAGGCGCCCCCCGACGCCCGCGCGCGCCTCGAAGCGGATCTCGCGTCGATCATCGGCGGCATCGCGGTGTCGCCGGGGGGCGAGGACGAATGACCAACGGCGGGCCCACCATCTGCCGCGACGGGAGCAACCGCCTCGCCGGTCAGCGCGTGGCGATCATCTTCGTCCACGGGGTCATGGGCTCGCGCATTGCGCTCCCCGAGGACGACGACGCCTGGGACCCGGACCGCCCCATCACCAACATGCTCGGGTGGGCCTGGGCCAACAGCACCGAGAAGCGCGATCTGCTCGACTTCTCGAAGCGCGGCGTCATCATCCGCGAGCCCGCCGACGACTTCTCCACCAACCACGACGCCCGCGTCGCCCGCGGATGGGGCGGCGTGCGATGGGCCTCCTACGGCGCCTTCCTCGAGGTCGCCGAAGGATGGTCCTTCGGTTCCAACCAGACCCCCGTCTACGCCTACGGCTACGACTGGCGACAGCCCGTCGCGCAGATCGGCCTGCAGATGGCCGCCGACGTGCTGGGCGTCTCCCAGAGCTCCGGCGGGCGCCGCGCGCTCTTCGACGCCGACCGCTTCGGCGATTCCGGGCTCCTCGGGCACGCCGAGACCGACAAGTGCATCTTCATCACGCACAGCATGGGCGGGCTCGTCACCCGCATGGCGCTCCAGCAGTGCTCCGCCCTGCGCGACAAGACCGTCGCCGTGCTCCACGGCGTGCAGCCCGCGACCGGCGGCCCGCTCCTCTACCGGCGCATGGTCACCGGCGTCTTCTCCCCCGTCGACGGCAGCGGGTTTGAGGCCTGGGTCTTCCGCAACATCATCGGCCCGGGCGCGGGAGACATGAGCACCATGCTCAGCCGCTGCCCAGGCCCCATGCAGCTGCTCCCCGGCAACCTGCTGCGCGACGCGTGCGCCGCCGCGGGCGCTGGGATGATCACCTGGACCGAGTTCGAAGAGTCGCGCGCCACCGTCCACGCCGTCACCGAGAGCGTGTACAACGTCTTCCGGCGCGCCGAGACCGCCCGCCCGCCGGGGATCGTCCGCAGTTCGCTCCCCGCGGTCGTGCAGACAAACCTCAACACGCGGATCAGCGGGATCGAGAACTTCCACGCCCAACTCGGGTCGTGGAAGTTCGAGGACCGCACCTGGGCGTTCTACGGCACCGGGCTCGGCACCGACCACACCATCCACTTCGACTGCCCGCCCGTCACCTACCAGACCAACGCCTACTCCGCCGGGCGCGGCGGGGCCGTCGTCATCCACTCCGCGACCGATCCCTCCGGACGCACCGTCGTTCTCGACGCCACCCGCGATCTCTCCCGGCGCGGCTTCAACCCCACGCCCACCATCCCCGGCGCGCCCTCCACCGCGCCCGTCGGGCACGGCCCGCACGGCGACGAGACCGTCCCCCGCCTCAGCGGCGCCGGCCTCTTCCCGGACTCGCTCACCACCCCGCTCCCCGCGTCCGGCACCATCGACTTCTCTGCGTTCAAGCAGTTCGACGCCCCCAACGTCCAGCACGAGCCCGCCTACCGCAACGCCGGCATCCAGCGGCTTACCCGCCAATGGGTCCAGTATGTCCTCTCGTCCTGCTAGCGGAGATTGCCCATGGCCAGCAAAGAAAGCACGGAGATGGGGTCGGCCGTCGCCCCGGCCGCACCGGCGGAGGCACAGCCCGCCGCCGACGCCACCACCGGCGAGGTGAGCACCCTGCAGGGCACCGCGCGCGAGCTCGCCGCCGCCGCCCTGACATCGGTGCAGACGCAGGTCATCCAGGGCCGGCGCGACCCCGAGAAGACCGGCTGGATCGAGCTGCGCCTGACCGACCAGAAGGACAACCCCATCCCCGGCGAGACGTGGGAGATCACGTGCCCCGCGGGCACCGTGTTCCGCGGCACGACCGACGAGAAGGGCGTCGCCCGCGTGGAGGGCATCGACGAAGGCTCCTGCACCGTGTCGTTCCCCCGCCTCGACGCCGAAGCCTGGGAGCCCGGATAACCCCCCCGGAGAGGAGACGTTCTCATGCCGTCCGAACAGGTCACCGCCAATCGGGGCGACAGCGTTACGAGCATCGCCGAAGATCGCGGCTACTTCTGGCAGACCGTCTGGGAGCACGCCGACAACACCGAGCTCCGCGAGAAGCGGGGCGACCCGAACATCATCGCCGCCGGCGATGTCGTCGTCATCCCGCCCAAGACGCGCAAGGACGAGACCCGCGCCACCGGCGCCCGCCACGAGTTCAAGCGCAAGGGCGTGCCCGCGCAGCTCAAGCTGCGCCTCACCCGCCTGGGCTCGCCCCGCGCGGACGAGCCCTTCGTCCTCGTGCTCGACGGCAAGCACATCACGGGCAGCACCGACGGCGACGGCAAGATCGAGATCGACATCCCGCCCAACGCCCGCCAGGGCGAACTGCGCCTCAAGAACGGCAAAGAGGTGTACCCGATCACCGTCGGCGCGCTCGACCCCTGGGACACGCCCACGGGCGCGCAGCAGCGCCTGAACAACATGGGCTTCGCCTGCGGCAGCAGCGGGAACCTCACCGACGCCAAGTCCGTCGCCGCCATCCGCGCGTTCCAGGAGAAGTACGCCCTGCCCATCACCGGCGAGGCCGACCAGACCACCCTGCGCACCATCGACGAGAAACACGTCTAGGCCCACGCGCGGAGACCCAGCATGCTCGATTCCATCGGTTCAGCGATCGACACGGCGACCAGCGCCCTGGGCGGCAACGCCCAGCAGGCGTCGGACGTCGAGGCCGTCTTCCACATCGGTGAATCCCTCGTCGACCCCGACCCCAAGGTGAGCGGGAACATCTCGCCAAAGGCCGAGGGCTCGGGGAACGACCAGAACCGCCTGGGCAACGACGCGCCGACCGAGTTCGTGCACTTCGGGCGCACGCACGAGGACAGCGCGCTGCGCTTCCACCACGCGAAGGACGCCCTCGCCCACGCCGTCATGTTCCGCGACGGTCTGGCGCGCGAGGCGCTGCACCTGCACGGGTCGATCTCGAGCGCGAAGGCGATCTTCAAGGAGCACGCCGACGCGCAGGGCGCGATGGGGATGGCCGGGGCGGCGGTGGACGTGCTGATGGGCAGCGGCTCCACGGGCCTGGACGCCTCGCGCCTCGACGAGCTGCTGAACCGCGTGACGAGCGCGGGCACGACGTTCAACGCCGAGCAGGCGAAGTACCCCGACATCCACAAGGCCGGGGTCGATCTGCACAAGGCGCGCGCGAACTACCAGGACTGCATCGCCCAGCTCGCGACGCAGGCGCTGGAGCACAAGAGCGGGGGTGGCCCGGGCGGCGCGCTCGGCAACACGCTCGGGGCCGTCAGCGACGGCGTGGGCAGCGCGGTGGGGGGCGTCGGGGGCGGCGTCATGAAGGGCGCCACCATCGTGCAGAAGATCGTCGCCAAGCCCTTCGACATCTACCTGTCGATGTACCTGGCGCTGCGCGACGAGTACGAGGACGCGGTCGAGTTCCACAGCCACGCGCTCACCATCAAGTCCATCCGCGCCCGGGCGGTGCCCACGTTCCACGTCTGGTTCCCCCCGCCCCCGCCCGAGCCGGGCGAGCCGCCCGCCCCGCCCGACAACTCGACCAAGGACAAGCCCGACAACGAGGTCGCCAAGGCGATCCAGAAGGCCAACGAGGCGGTCGAGAAGGCGAAGAAGAAGGTCGAGGACACGCGCAAGAGCGTCGACGAGAAGATCCAGAAGGTCAAGGACTTCCTCTCGCCCGAGGCGCCACTCCCCGGCGGCCCGGGCGATCCGTCGCTCGACGCCATCTTCGGCGCGTTCACGAGCGGCGTCATCGACAAGCGCCTGCCCGACGGCAAGCTCCGGCGCCGCCAGAAGATCGTCCCGCTGCTCTGCGCCGCCATGGCCAAGGGCGTGGGCGTCGATTCGCTGCCGGGCTTTGTCACCAAGGCGGTCGAGAAGATCGCGCCCCGCAGCATCGCGCTCCTGCAGTTCATCCTGAAGCGCGCGATGAGCGCGGGCCTCACGATGGACTTCCAGCAGGAATCGCTGCGCAAGCTCGGGCGCGAGTGGTTCTTCGACACGCTGCTCGACATCCTGGTCGAGAAGTTCGCGTTCCTGCAGGACAGCCCGGGCGGGCTGTTCACGATCCAGGGGCAGCAGCTCACGAAGAAGGCCTTCCTCGAGAAAGGCCGCGACCTCATGCGCGACAAGTTCGGGCAGTACCTCGAGCCCATCCTCGACCTCGCGATGCAGAACATGGGCGACCGGCTGCGAGCGGCCATCGACGGGGCCCGCGACAAGCGCAGCCTGACCATGGAGGTCCTGCTCGCCCGCCTGCCCGAACTCACAGCCCTCGTCGTGCGCGACACGCTGCTGCCGGTCTACGACCTGCTCTTCGACGAACTCTTCGGGAAGGCCATGGGGGCCGCCACCAACGCCATCTCGCCCGTCAAGGCCATGATGGGCGACGCCAAGAAGAAGATGGACGAGGTCAAGAAGACGAAGGACAAGGTCCAGAACGTCAAGGACAAGCTCGGCGAGGGCATGAATATCGGGCTCGACACCGACTTCGGCAAGCTGAAGGACGAACTGCTGGGCGACGACGCCGGCCCGGGGGGACCCTCTGGCACGGCGGGGGGCTCGTTCCCCGGCGGCACGCGCGTGCTGGCCTGCGTGGGGGTCGAGGTCTCCAGCGCGGACATCGACGAGGTCGAGAACAACCAGAAGGTCGACTCCAAGATGTGGCCCGATCCGCCCAAGCCCACCCCCTGATTCCGTTCACCCAACCGCACCCGCGTGGTAGACTCATGCCGCGCGGGTACGCGAGCGAGGGGGCCTGTATGGCGAAGGCTGAGAGCGTGGAAATGGGCACGATCGTGGCCCCGGCCGCGATCGCCGAGGCGCAGGAGGCCGACGTCGCCGACCCCGGCGCCGTCGAGGCGCTCAAGCAGGAACAGCGCGAGGCCCAGTCGGGCAAGTACGGCTCGGTGCCGACCGAGCCGGTCCGCCCCGTCCCGCCGGAGGAAGCCGCCCCGGACGAGCCGCTGACGTGGATCGAGATCGAACTCGTTGACGAGGACGACAACCCCGTCCCGGGCGAGTCGTACCGCGTGACGACCTCCGACAACAAGGTCGCCACCGGCACGCTCAACGAGAAGGGCTTCGCCCGCATCGAGTACGTCAAGCCCGGCACGTGCACCGTGACCTTCCCGCGGCTCGACCAGGACGCGTGGGAGAGGGCGTAGCGCATGCCGATCGAGCGGCGTCCGTCGAACCCGCTTCCCCGCACGTTCGTCCCCCCCGGCGGGATCCGCTATCGCGTGCAGGACGGCGACGGCTTCGTCTCCGTCGCCCGGCGCCACAACATCGCCGACGTGTGGACGCTCATCGAGTTCAACTTCCGCACGCGCAGCCCCGCCGAGGTGAACTGGTACCTGCGGGAGAACGTCGGCTGCGTCCGCGCCACGCCCGACGGCAAGAACTGGATGTTCAGTTCGGACGACAACCCGGGCATCATCTACATCCCGCCCGCCCGCGAGCGCGCCCCCGTCGGCGACGGCGAGTTTGTGTTCCGCGAGGGCGACACGCTCGAGAGCGTCGCCTGGTGCCACGGGCACATCTGGGAGACCATCTGGGACGATGACGCGAACGAGGCAGTCCGCGAGGCCCGGCTGGACAAGGGCAACATCATCCCCGGCGACCGCCTCCACATCCCGCCCATCCGCCCCCGCGACGAGTCGGCGCCCGTGGAGCAGCGCACCCGCTTCCGGCGCAAGGGCGAGCCGATCGACCTGGGCATCCTCGAGCTCTACCTCGACCTGCGGCCGGGGGAGGTCTCCTCGAGCGAGGAGGCGTTCACGCTCGAAGGCAGCGGCGGGTGCCGCCCGTATCGCACGACGCGCAGCATCAAGGACGACGCCGTCGCCGGCGACCAGGGTGTCAGCCTCGTCTTCTACGGGATGCCGATGGACGCGACGTACACGCTCACGGTCGAGCTCGCGGACGGGACGCGGGCCACCCCGTTCCAGGACGTTCCGTTCCTTGAGCTGCACAAGGTGTCCGACGATCTGATTCCCGAGGCGGTCCGTCCGAACTAGCGGCCTCGCCAGAGCGAGCGCATCGTGGAGGCTGGGGCATGGCGGGGGGCAAGCTGTCCGATCTGCGGCGTCAGCAGGGCGAGGGCGATCCCGCGCAGACCCCCTTCGCCTTTGAGCCCGCGCCCCGCGGCGGGATGGCGCCCGAGCCTCCACGACGCACCCGCACCGTGCAGAGCGCCACGCTGTACCGCCATCGTCGATGGCTCGCCGCCCCAGCGCCCGACCCCACGACGCCCTACCTCACCGGGCGGTACGAGTGCGAGGACGAGCAGTTGGGGACGTTCACCCTGATGGTGAACCAGGCCGGCACGCGCCTCGAACTCTGGATGGTCGAGGTGCTGATGGCCTCGCGGCGAGACGAGCAGTACGCGCACATCTACGCGGACCGGAAAGAGGACGGCACGTTCGAGGTCCGCGCATACACGAACCCGCGCGAGGTTCTCGGCATCATCGCGTCCGCGTCGGTGGACGGGGGCAGAGGGCTGGAGTTCCGACTCGGCGCCACCGGGCAATCCGGCACGCTTCGATTCAAGCTCGTCGCCGAGATGCCCGTTGTGTCCGACGCCGTCCTGGAGCGCATCCCGCAGGATCGCCCCGAGTTCCGCCTGCTCGAACGCGCCCCGCTGTTCAGCACCCACCTGACGTGGCTGCGCCGTCAGCTCTCCCCGGAGAACATCGAGCCCTTCCTCCGCCGCTACGGCCAGGTCGCCGGCCAGCCCGGCGTTGCGGGCGACCAGTACCGGCTGGAGCGCGCCCGTGCGCTCGAGGAGTACCTCGCCAACGTCTTCTCCACCCAGGGGGCCGAGGGGTGGCACGCCAACGACATGCCCCTCGTGCGCTTCTACGCCAAGCTCTTTCTCTCCGCCCAGCGGGTCACGCTCAACAGCGTCTCTCGCTCACACCTTGACTGGATGCAGCTCATGGCGATCCAGGTGACGTCCATCCCCTGGCTGGGCAGCCGCGCATCAGAGCTGCCCGCCATGCGCGCAAACCTCGGGCTTGTCGCCGCGTCTCCCTCCGCTTCGGAGCAGTCCGCCGAACATCGGCACCGGTACGACATCCAGTTCGGCGTCGGCGGGCTCGGAGGCGAGGTCATCCTCATCGGCCTGGGCGGCTTCATCGGCGGGTGCACGGTCCGCAAGATCGCCTCCAACGGCGACGAGGTCTGGCGCCGCCAGTACCTGATGTGGTTCGGGCAGATCGGCGCAGGGTTCGGCGCCAACATCCAGATGGGCCAGATGAACGACGGCACCGGGTACTCCGCCGTGGACTGGACCCCCGACGACTTCCCCGGTGCGTTCTCCATCATCGGCAACGGGGCGCACGCCGGGCTCGGCATCGGCGGGGGCGGCGGCGCGCAGATGATGATGATCTACGGCCGAGGAAACCTGCCCCCGCTCGCCGTCGATCTCTCCAGTTGGTGGTCCTGGTCGTCGGAGATCGGCGGGGGGGTCGACGTCCTCACGCTCGCCAGCGGACGCCTGCACGCCAACGGCCAGGTGAACGAGCGCGTGCTCGAGCCCGGCGTGCTCACCGACAGCACCGATCACTACTGCGAGGGCGAGCGCGCCTCCGAGGTGCACTTCCGGCTCGGCGATGCCCTCCTCACCGACGACGCACGCCAACTCCTCCGCATCGCTCTTGCCAACGAGCTGCGGGCCGCCACCGACGCCGGCAGCACCCTCACCATCATCGCCCACGCCGATCGCGTGGACACCGAGGAACGCAACATCGAACTCACCCGCCTCCGCGCGTTCAACGTCTACCAGGCCATCAAGGACATCCTGGGAGACCACCTCGAGATCTCCGAAGAAAAGACCTACCTCTTCTGGCACGGCGAAGAACGGGCGCGACAGGCCGGCGACACCGACGGCTACCCGAACCAGCGCTGGCGCCGCGTCGAAGTCCTCCTCAATCACGGGATACTGATTACGCTTCGCTCGGAGTAGACGGGAGCAGATCACCATGGCCAGCGCCGAATCCGTCGAGATGGGGTCCATCGTCGCGCCAGCCGCCGTCGCCGAGGTCCACGAGGCCGACGTCGCCGACCCCGGCGCCGTCGAGGCGATCAAGCAGGTCCAGCGCGAGACCCAGTCCGGCAAGTACGGCTCGGTCAGCACCAAGCCCGTCACCCGCACGCCCGAAGAGGGCGGGCCCGCCCTCTCCGGCACCTCCGGCGGCGGGCCCGGCGAGATCCCAGAAACCACCTGGATCGACCTCGAGATGGTCGACCAGGACGACAAGCCCGTCTCCGGCGAGCGCTACGTCGTGACCGATTCCCAAGGCCGCGTCGCCCGCGGCACGCTCGACGAGAAGGGCAAGGCCCACATCACCGGCGTCGCGCCGGGCTCGTGCACCATCGAGTTCCCGGGCGTCGACGGACGGGGCTGGGAGCCGGCGTGACCGGCGCCCGGCCCGCGTCGTTCTTGCGGCACGCCCCCGCCTCCCGTACCATCGCTCCGAGGGAGTGACCGGACCATGCCCGCCCACATCGTGCAGCAGGGTGAATGCCTCTCGCTTCTCGCGAAGGTCTATGGCCTCGCCGACTGGAAGGTCATCTACGACGCGCCCGAGAACGCCGACTTCCGCGCGGCCCGCCCCGACCCCAACCTCATCTACCCCGGCGACGAGGTCTTCATCCCCACGCCCGAGGCCAAGCAGACCACCGGCTCCACCGAGCAGAACCACCGATTCAAGCTCACCCGCCCGCGCACCATGCTCCGCATCCGCGTCTGCGGGCTCGACCGCGAGCCCCTCGCCAACACCCCCTACACCCTCACCGTCGGCACCGCCAAGATGCAGGGCACGACCGACGCCGAGGGCATCCTCGAGCAGCTCATCGACGCCCGCGCCGACTCGGGCGTGCTCAAGGTCACCCTCGGCCAGGACAAGTTCCTCGACTGGCCCCTGAAGCTCGGCAACCTCGACCCCGTCGAGTACCTCACGGGCGTGCAGGCACGCCTCAAGAACCTCGGCCTCGACCCCGGCCCCATCGACGGCATCATGGGCCCCAAGACCAAGCGCGCCGTCATCGCGTTCCAGACGCTCCACCCGCCGCTCGATGTCGACGGCATCCCCGGGCCTCAGACGCAGGCCAAGCTCAAGGAGGTCCACGGGTGCTGATCCGCAGCGCCCGCTGACGTCGCCATGGCGATCCCACGCTTCCAGGACATGAGCTGCCACGGCGGCGCGCGACAGCTCGACGCGTCGATCCCGCGCCTCCGCCACGAGGCCTCTGATCTCGTCGCCACCGTCGTTCCCCGCATCCCCTGGATCGCGCTGCTGCCCCGCAGCCGCGACAAGGTCTTCGTGCAGGGCGAAGACCGCGGCCAGGACGCCCGTGCCCAGACCCTGCTGCCCAACTACCACCCCGCCAGCCCCGACATCCCCGAGTTCGCCGACATCGAAGGGCGCTTCTACATCGACATCGCCACCCGGATCAACAACGTCTGGAAGGCCCAGCGCAAGCTCACCGCCATCGTGTGGGACCAGGACTACCAACCCGTCGAGGGCACGCGCGTCGAGTTCCGACGCACCTCGGGCAGCACCCACTTCAAGTTCCTCGCCCCCGACAACACCGAGGTCGACGAGCTCGTCGGCGACAACGCGCCCCTCACCGACGCGCGCGGCCTGGCCGAGGTCACCGTCCGCCACCCGCCCCGCGAGGTCCCCACTGCCGACGCCGAGGTCAAGATCACCATCTCCATCGGCACCGACGAGGACTTCATCATCCTCCGCCTCGTGCGCAACACCGAGTCGCCCGCGCTCAACGACGTCGCGCGGCGCACCAGCGCCACCGCCGACCGACTGTTCGTCTACCAGCCCGACGCCACCAACCGCTCGCCCGCCACCCCGCTTCCCGAGGGCGACGACCCCGAGGGCGTCGTCCAGTTGCAGGAGATCCTCAACGAGGTGGTCTCGCGCAACAGGCGAGTGCCGGCGAATCAGTGGAACTACATCCCGCTGAACGGCCAGTACGCCGACGAGACCAGGGCCGCCGTCAAGCTCTATCTGCAGCACTTCGCGCCCATCAACACGCCCGCGAACTGGCCGTACAACCTCTCGACCATCGGGCTCGACGCCGCGCTCGTCGAGTACCTGAAGACCGAGTACCTGTTCGACCCGACGCTCGACGCCCACAAGGGCTGGATCGTCGACAAGCGGATCCTCGTGGGCCCCCCGCGCGACGCCACGAAGCCGACCGGCAACGCGTGGGACCTCGCGCCCGCGTCGATCGACGGGCTCTGGGAGCTGTACGAGGGCGTCGTGCGCCGTCTCCAGGCCGAGATGGTCCGCCTGGCCGAGATGTACGTCACCGAGCCGACGTTCTGGCTGCACCGCCCGGTGCACCAGCCCTACGTCCAGTCCGCCCAGCGCGTGTGGCGCATCCGCCAGAACGGCGTCGCCGTCCTCACCCAATCCAACGCCACGTCCGACCCGCTCCGCAGCCCGCCCGGCAACGCGCCCGACGGCACGCCCCTGGGCCAGCCGGTCGTGCTCATGGACGGCGAGCTGTACCCGCTCGTCGGCAACGGTGCGGCCGTCAACGGCTTCCGCCCGATCGTCCACCCCGCCGGCAACGGCTGGGTGCCCAACGCCAGCGGCGCCGAGTTCCGCGACGATCAGGCCACCCCGCAGAATCACGGCTTCGACCAGGCGATCGAAGGACGCGTCGGCGGCATGGCGTACTCCTTCGGCTGCAAGTGCCGCCCCGACGAGTACCGCAACGATCTCTTCGGCAACCCGCACGCCACCATCGCCGACAACCCGCCGCGCCGGCGCATCGCCGACTGGGCCGAGTACGAGGCCGAGCACAAGCCCGGGCTGCGGGGCGTCGGCAACCCCATCGCCCCCGAAGAAACCACCGCCAACTGGACCGGCTGCGACTGCAGCGGGTTCACGCAGAACTGCATCACCGAGGCCCTCTTCCCCGGCGGGGGCGTCCGCGTCGTGCCGAACTCGTTGATGCGGCGTCTGACCCGCTCCAGCCAGGCCGGCAACGGACGCGTGCACGCCAACGCGATCGGCTCCGGCGGGTTCGTCGGCAACGCCGCCTACGCGCGCCCCGTCCCTCTCCCCCAGAGCAACAACGCCTACGACCACTCCCGCCACTGGATCCGCCGGGGCGACCTCATCGCCGGCGGCGGGCACATCGTCTGGATCGAGCCCGAAGTCCCCGTCTTCCGGCGCAACGGCGCCGCCATCTCCATGAACGAGCAGGAGTTCCTCACCTACAACGAGCGCGGCGATGTCGGCGACTTCGACGCGAACTTCCAGCCACGCCCCTTCGCCCAGCGTCGATTCACCCGCAAGGCCATCCTGCAGCCGTTCCGCTGGTGGGGCCCCGCCATCAACCAGCGCGACATCGGCAAGCCCTACATCTGGCACTAACCACCATGGGCACCGAACGGCTCGACCCGCACGCCTTCCGCGCCGCCGAAACCGTCTTCCGCGCGCCCTTCGCCGACCTCGCCCTGCACGTCGAGTCCAGCAACCAGGGCCCGTTCTGCGACCACTGGCCCCGCTGCGCCGCCGTGCTCCCCGGGCGCGCCGTCGCGCTCGTTCACCAGCACACCTCCGACCAGCGCTGGCGCCTCACCATCTTTGATCCGCTCGGACGCATCGCCTCCCAGCGCCCGCTCGCCGGCATCCCCGGCATCGGCCTCAACACCGAGGTCTTCCCCCGCGCCGTCGGCTTCACCCCCGCCGGCGACATCCTCCTCCTCTTCTCCCGCGGCTTCGACAAAGCCCGCGCCGTCGCCAGCGACTTCGCCATCGCCGTCCTCTCCGCGCTCGGTCAGCCACTCGAGCACTGGAACCTCCCGCCCGACTTCCAGTTCTTCGGCGTCGCGTTCCCCATGGGCGAGCGCGTCCTCGCCTCGCTCTGGCAGCGCCCCGTCCCCGCCGCGTGGCGCTCGTACGCCCCCACGCGCGATGCCCGCTTCGGCACGGGCGTGTCGGGCGCGCTCGCGCCCGTCGCCGGGGCCGCGTCCTCGCCCGTCATCGTCGACCTTGTCTCCCGCACCGAGGCCCGCGTCCTCCGCCCGGGCGCCGAAGCCCGCACCGTCCGCTGGCGCGCAGGCCCGCTCGCGGGCCAGTCGGTCCACGGCCTCGGGCGCTTCTTCGGCATGGTCGACTTCCCCGAGCGCGAGATCGAAAGCCTCGGCGAAGGCCGCCCGCGCACGCTCGCGCTCTTCTACCTCGACATCGAACGCGCCGTCGTCATCCGCGTCGTTGAGACCCAGATCCTCCCGCTCCGCGACGACGACGCCGACACCCGCTTCGAGGTCTGCCTGCCCGGCCAGGGCGTCATCGACGCCGACGGCGACTACCACGAACTCGTCTGGACCCCCGACGCCCTGCTGCTGCGCCGCTACCCCAGCGACCGCGAGCGCCTCGCCGCCCGGCTCGACGTGCGCGAAGAAGAGCGCGGCGGGCGCGACGTGTTCTAGCCGACACCCCAACGTCTTGCTGCACAGTCGTTTGCGTGCGAGCTCCGCCCCGGGAACCCCGCGAAGTTAGCGGCGTCTAAACTCTCGCCGGCAAACGGGCTGATACCGTCCGAATCGGTGTCGGTGGTCGAAGCGTCGAGCGGGAGGTACGAGATGAAGCGTGCATCGAGCGGCGTCGCGGGAGCGGTGGTTCTGGGGGTTCTCTTCGCCGGGTGCAACGCCCCGCCCAAGGGCGAGCAGACCCGGCGCGTGGAAGTGAGCGACACCACCAAGGCCGAGCGGCGCAGCGCCCAGGTGCAGCCCGCCGCGCTCGTCGAGTTCTCCGACCAGGTCGCGCAGCAGCTCACCGAAGACCTCATCGCGCTCCCTGAGTTCAACTCCGGGCAGCGGGTGAGCGTCGTCTTCGGCGACCTCGTGAACAAGACCGGCATCGTCCCCACGAGCGACTTCGAGGCGTTCCGCACGCGCGTGCGCCAGAAGCTGGTGAACAGCAGCGTGGCGCGCAGCCGCATCCGCTGGATCGAAAGCCGCGCCAAGATGGAAGAACTCCGGCGGCTCGAGCTGGGCGGGGTCGAGGGCGAGACCGGCTCCACCACGCCCCTCAACCCGGGCATGACGTATTTCCTCAACGGCGAGATGTACCGCGTCGAGCGCGGCGCACAGGAAGTGAACCTGTACATGCTCTCGTTCAGCCTGAGCAACGCGCAGTCGCGCGAACTCATCTGGACCAACACGCCCTACGAGGTCAAGCAGACGCCCGGGCGCTAACGAGGACGGGTTCCGCACGCACGGAGGCACGCCCATGCACACGCTGGTCCGCCGGAGCGCCGCCTGCGCCGGGCTCGTCGCCCTCGCCCTGGGCGCCGCGGTCGCGCCCCTGGGCGCGTGCGCCGCCAAGCCCCGGTCGTCACGCCTGGCGGTGGATGACATCGAGTACACCGCGCGCGAGCTGGCGGCACGCCTGCAGGACAGCGACTTCCTGCGGGACCGTTCCCCAGAGTCCGAACGCGTCGTCATCGCGATCTCCAAGGTCGAGAACCTCTCGTCCGACGTCATCCCCGAGCCAGACCGCTGGTACATGATGGTGAAGGTCCGCGACAGCGCGAGCATCGACGCGCTGCGGCGTCTGCGGAACATCGTGTTCGTCGTCCCCGCCGAGCACCTGCGCGAGTCGGACACGCCCACCGAGTTCGACCGCGCCTACGCGAGCGGCCGGCGCCCCACGCACGAGATGACCGCGACGTTCCGCTCCGCCGTGCGCAGCGCGGGCGTGGACCGCACCGACGCGTACCTGTGCGAGCTGCGCATCACGAACATCGATACCCGCGAGGTGGCCTGGACGGGCATCGTGGAGTTCAAGAAGGTCGCCGTCGGCCGCGCGTACGACTGAGCCCGCCCCGCCCCGCACCCACGCATGACACGCACCCCGACCAACCACGCCGCTCCGATCGGACGCCGCGCCCGCGCGTGGGGCTGCGCGCTCGCGCTGCTCGCCTCGCTCGCCGGGGGCTGTGCGTCGCGCGACCGCGTGGACCGCAAGGTCGAGGCCGCCGCGCTCCGCGCCGAATACGGCGTGGCGCGCCAGGCCATCGAGGCGTCGCTCTCCGACAACCCGTCCGACAAGTCGTACCTGCTCGACCGGATGCGCCTGCTCATCCTGACGCTCGCCGACGGGCAGCCCGACGCCGCCGAGATCGCGTCGAACGAGCTGTACAACCTGCTGCGCACGCAGGGCCTGAACGACGATCGCACCGTGCGGGCCGCGGTCTTCAACGAGCGCGTCAAGATCTGGAAGGGCGAGCCCTTCGAGCAGGCGATGGCCTACTCGTACATCGCGCTGCAGAAGGCGATGCGGGGCGAGTGGGACAACACCCGGGCCGCGGCCCAGTCGTCGCTCTTCCTGCTGCGCGACTTCGGCGAGAACGAGCGGGGCGAGCGCGTGACGCGCGACGACCTCGCCCGCCGGGCGGCCCAGGCCGACGCGAGCGGGCGCAACGGCGACGCGCTGATCGAGAACGGCTACGTGCCCGCGCGCACGACGTTCACGCTGGGGTACCTGCTCAACGCCGTCGCCAACAAGGCGCTGGGGCGCGACGCCGAGGCGCGCGACAACCTGCGCGAGGCGGTCGCCATCGACCCCGCCCTCGAACCCCTCGCGCGACAGCTCGAGGCCGGCGGGTACAACACCGTCCTCGTCGTGGACTACGGGCGCGGGCCGGCGAAGGTCGCCTACGGCCCGGACGACGCCCTCGCCCGCTTCCAGCCCCTGACGCCCGCCGACGCCCGCCCCCTCCTGGCGCAGATCCTCCCGCCCTCGGGCGTGCCCGCCGGCCAGCCCGAGGGAACGCCCGTCGCCGCCGACCTCAACGCGATGGCCACCGACCTCATGTGGAACAGCCTCGAGAGCGTGCGCGAGGCCAAGAGCGTCATCGGCACCGTGCTCATCGCGGGCGGGGCCGTGCTCGCGACCAGCGGCGGGAACTCCGACGAAGAACGGCGCAACCGCGCGCTCGTCGGCGCCGGGCTCATCCTCGCCGGTGCGCTCCTCAAGGCCGGCGCATCCGCCGACACGCGCCACTGCGAGTTCCTGCCCCAGCGCGTCTACCTCGTGCCGCTCACCATCGATGTCGCCGCCAGCTCGATCCTGCTCGAAGTCGCCGGCGACAGCGCGTCGCGCACGGCCCTGGCCGGGCTCAACCCGCCCGCCGACGGACGCCTCCAACTCCGCTACGTGCGCCTGGGCGCGCCGGGCGCGTCCGACGCCGACTGGCGCCGATCCACGCGCGTCGTCTACGCCAACGACGAGTTCCCGTGGCGCGTCCCGGGCGACGACCTGCCCTACATCTTCGGCGGGCGCTGCGTGCGCACGCCGACGCCCGAGGTCATGAAGATCTACCACGACGCGGGCAACCTCACGTGGATGTCCTCGACCGAACTCGCGAACCTGTACCGCGAAGAGGGCATCACGTTCGAGGTTGAGGCGCAGCAGGGGCGCTCGCGCCTGCACGTGCTCGAAGGGGGCACGTCGCTGGTGTGCCCGCTCCCGGGCACGATCGGGTACCAGCGCCTGTTCGCGCAAGAGCACCGCGCGTACAAGCCGGTCTCGGACGCGCTCAAGGACGCGATCGCCCGATACCGGGCCGGCAGCGTGCTCGGCGCCGGCACCCGCACGATCACGCCCCCGCCCACCCAGCCCTGACGCACGCACATGTCGGATTGACCGACTCCCAACGACCCACAGGAGACCCGCCCGATGAC
Organism: Planctomycetota bacterium; assembly: GCA_033763975.1. Lineage (NCBI taxonomy): Bacteria > Pseudomonadati > Planctomycetota > Planctomycetota bacterium. Next base: position 249,701 of record JANRJM010000013.1, on the reverse strand, counting down.
CCGCTCGCTGACCCGACCCGCCGTGATGTTGATCGCTCTCTCGACCGCCGCCCTGCTCGGCCCGGCCGCCTGCCGCAACTCCGAAAAGGGCCCGTACGCCGGCAAGCGCGACACCCTCGCGACGACGACGACGCCCGCGGGCCAGCAGCCGTGGGGCGCGGGCGAGCAGCCCCAGGACGCGCGTCGCGAATACCCGCAGATCGAGGTGCTGGAGCGCGAGCTCGGGCGCCATCTCACCTTCGCCGAGCCCGCCGTCACCAAGGGCGAGATCATGACCGTCACCGTGCCGGTGCGCGTGCTGGGCGACACGGGCGAGTACTCGCGCATCCAGTACCAGTTCATGTTCTTCGACGAGGCCGGTGTCCCGCTCCGCGTGCAGAACGACTGGAAGTACCAGCTTCTGGACGCCCGGCGGCAGGAGTTCCTCCGGGGCGTCTCGAGCGACACCGCCGCCACCTGGCGTCTGCGCGTGCAGCTCAACCGCTGACGCCCACCGGGGCGCAGGCCCGAATACACTCGCGGCTCATGGGCACACGCACCGCTCCCGCCCCGCTGGTCGGCGTCATCATGGGCTCGCGCTCCGACTGGGAGACCATGCAGCACGCCGCCGACACGCTGCAGGCCCTTGGCATCGCGCACGAGGTCCGCGTGGTCTCCGCGCACCGCACGCCCGACCGCCTCTTCGAGTACGCGTCGTCCGCCGCGGAGCGCGGGCTGCACGTCATCATCGCCGGCGCGGGCGGGGCGGCACACCTGCCGGGCATGGCCGCCAGCAAGACGCATCTGCCCGTGCTGGGCGTGCCGGTCGAGAGCCACGCCCTCAAGGGGCTCGACTCGCTGCTCTCCATCGTGCAGATGCCCGCGGGCGTGCCGGTGCACACGTTCGCGATCGGGCGGGCTGGTGCGATCAACGCGGCGTTCGCCGCCGCCGCCATCCTCGCGCTGCACGACGACGCGATCCGTGACGCGCTGCTCGCGCACCGCGCCCGCCAGACGCGCGACGTGCTCGACGCCGACGACCCGCGCCGCGACGCGCCGCGCGCGAAGAAGCCCGCGGCGTCAAAGACCGCCCGGGCATCCAAGCCCGCCCGCCCTTCCGCAACGAGGTGATCCGTGCTCATCGGCGTGGTCGGGGGCGGACAGCTCGGGCGCATGCTCGCTCTCGCGGGCATCCCGCTGGGCATGCGCTTCCGGTTCTTCGACGTGACCCCCGACGCCCCGGCCCGCCATGTCGGCGAGCTCGTCGTCGGTGATTTCAGCGACCCCGCCGCCGGCGACCGCTTCGCTTTCGGCCACGATGATCCGCTCGACGCCATCACCTTCGAGTTCGAGAACGTCCCCGTCTCCGTCGCGCACCGTCTGGCGGCGGCCCGTCCGACCTTTCCGCCCCCGCGGGCGCTCGCCGTCGGCCAGGACCGCGCGCAGGAGAAGGCGCTCTTCTCGCGCATCGGGCTCGAAGTGCCCGCGTACCGCGTGGTGTTCACGCACGCCGAGTTCGCCGACGCCGTCGCGTCGCTTGGCCCGCCACTCGTCGCCAAGACCTGCCGCATGGGCTACGACGGCAAGGGCCAGGCCGTCATCCGCGCCGAGGCCGACACCGGCCGGGCCTGGCACGTGCTGCAGGGCGCGGCCCCGCTGGGCATCATCGTCGAGCGCATGGTGCCGTTTGACGCGGAGGTCTCGGTCATCGCCTGCCGCGCACGCGACGGCGCCACCGCGTGCTACCCGCTGATCGAGAATGTCCATCGCCAGGGCATCCTGCGCGTCTCGCGCGTCCCCTCGCGCTGGAGCGTGCTGCAGGCGGCGGCCGAGCACGCCGCGTCGCGCATCCTCGACGAGCTCGACTACGTCGGCGTGCTCACGATCGAGTTCTTCGTGGTGCAGGGGCGCCTGCTCGCCAACGAGATGGCGCCGCGCGTGCACAACAGCGGGCACTGGACCATCGAGGGCGCCGCGACGAGCCAGTTCGCGAACCACGTCCGCGCGGTCGCGGGCCTGCCGCTGGGGCCCTGCCATGCGCTGGGCCCGTGCGCGATGGTGAACATCATCGGCCGCTCGCCCCCGCTCGCGGCGTTGCTCTCCGTGCCCGGCGCATCGGTGCACCTCTACGACAAGGCCCCGCGCCCGGGGCGCAAGCTGGGGCACGTCACGCTCCGCGCCCACAGCCCGACCGAGCTCGACGCCACGCTCGCGCACGCCGCGGCTCTGTGCGACGAAGCTACCGAGTAAGCCGGCCGACGCCCCGGCGTGCCACCAACGACAACGCCCCGGGCGTGTGCCCGGGGCGTTGGTGAGATCACGAGTTCAACGGCGTGGTGAAGTGGAACAGGAAGATCGGGAAGCAGCCCGCGCTCGCGCGTCGGGCTCGTACGGGCGCGAACTTACGGGCAGGGCTGCCCGGCGACGACCTGCTCGAGGCCGGCGATGTCGTCCTGGTCGACGTTGCCGTCGCGGTTGAAGTCCGGATCGCTCGACGAGCACGAGGGGTCGCCCGCGACGACCTGCGCGAGGCACGCGATGTCGTCCTGGTCGACGTTGCCGTCCTGGTTGAAGTCGGGCTCGCAGGGCGGGGCCGACTCGCACTCGATGTTCGGCGCGCCCGGGGTGAGCGTGAAGTTCGGGTTGAGGACCTGCCCGTTGTCGGGAACGAACAGCGTCTCGTTGGGATCGGCGACCCACGGGCCAAAGCCGCCGCCGAGCACGTCCATGGTCACCCACCCGCCGCAGAGGCGCATCAGGGTGTCGGGCGTGAACGCGCTGGTTCCCGGGCGGATGTAGTCGGTGACATCGGGCCCGCCCAGCTGCGTGGAATACTGCAGGTGCGTGTCGCGGTTGTCGCCCTCCTTGTACCCCACGGCGTCGACGACGCGCGTCCAGGGCTGCGAGTCGAGCACGCCGTCGTTGTTCGCGTCGAGATCGTCGCCGACCGCGCCCGTGAAGCCCTCGACGATCAGGTACGTGTTCGAGCCGTTCTCGATGTCGGGGCTGAAGTCCTGCACGAAGATCGCCGTCGCGGGCTCGGCCTCGGGGATGAGCGCGTCCGTGCTGTCACGCCACATGAACAGGCGGTTGGCGCCGGTCGACTGCCCGGTAAGGGACAGCGCCTGGTCGATGGTGCCCGCGACGCACCCGCTGCCGCAGTCGCCCTCGATGACGAGGATCGTGAGCCCGTCCAGGCTCTGGTTGGGAGCCGCGCTGAGCAGCTCGATGAACTCGCGCCCCTGGTCCGTGCCCGGCGCGTTCACGAAGATCTCGTTGAACTGCACCTGGCCCTGCGCCACCCCGGCCAGCGCGACGAGCGCGCACACACCCATGAACTTCTTCATCGTTCGATCTCCTCTGATCCTCCCGGATCGTGTCGTACCGACTTCCCGGCGGGCTCGCTCGCCCCGCGCGACGCGCGCGGGCACGGACGATCCCGCCCCGCCCTGCCCCACCTACCAGTTGAGGCCCTGCTTCGTCAGCCAGCCCCCGTACACCTTGCCCTCGAGTTCGTCGTACTGGATGGTCCAGCGCCCGTTGACCTGCACGCTGCTCGCTTCCCACCGCCCGTCGCGACGCCCCGTGTCGGCGAACACCGCGACATGCCCGTCCGCGAACCCGATGTTGCCGTACATCTTGTCGTGGTTCACCTCGCCGGTGACCTTCCCGCCCTTGCCGTGCACCGGCCCCCAGTCCTCGTACCGCTGGCGCCCCGCGCCCGGAACGTTCAGGAACGGGACGCTCACCATCGACACGGGCCCGTCCGTCAGCACCTTCGCGCCCGGCACGATCTGCCCGTCCAGCAGCACGTCGTCGTCCGGGTCGAGCAGCACCGCCGCACCGTCGGCCAGCATCGGGACGATCGAGGGGGTCGCCGTGTTGCCGAGGCTCTTCTCGTTCAGCGGGCCCCGCAGCGTCGTGCGGTCCTTGTAGTTGCCCGTCTGCCGGTGGTTCTTCACGTCCGTGTGGGCCATGTACCACGACTGGCAGTAGTTCGTGTTGAACCCGCGGTCCGCCAGTTCGTCCAGTTGCGGCTGGGTGAAGCCGCGGTACGCCCCGCCGCTGTTCGCGCGCGAGAACGCCAGCGACTGGCTCGCCCGCGCGGGGCTCGAGGGGCACAACATGTTCGCCGCGTTGCCGAACCCGCCCAGCACGAAGTCCGCCACCCATCCCGTGGTGTCCAGCGAGCCGTAACTCTCGTCCGAGTCGTTGTCCCAGGGCCCGCTGGAGAAGTACCCGCGCTGGTCGTTCGCGTAGGCCGCGAACCCGGTCACGAACTGGCGCAGGTTGGCCGCGCACTTGGTGGTGCGCCCGCTCTCGCGCGCGTTCCCCAACGCCGGCAGCAGAATGCCGATCAGCAACGCAATCACAGCGATGACGACCAGCAGTTCGATCAGGGTAAACCCGAGTCGCCCATGCCGCGACCTGTCCATGCGTCAGTTTCCCGCTTCGCGCCGTCCAAACTCGAAGAGGGGAAACCTAGGGTTGATCGGCGATCTAAGTGTTAAGAAAGCGCAAACTTCACTCGCGCCCGCGGCGGGCCGGGCTTACTTCGCGCCGGCGGGACGAAGCGGCAGCGGGGGGCGGACCGAACGCGCAACGGCCTCCCACGCAAGCACTTTAAAGTTTGGCCCCTGCCCCTCGTTGTCCGCGTCCTGCACGACCACGCACCCGAACGGCATCGTGGCGCCCAGGGCCGCGGCACTCGCGGCGATCTCGCCGGGGTACTGCACCTCGTCGACGGACGCCGTGCGCTCAATGCCGAACACGCGCAGGCGCTCGAAGGTGCGGAGGTCGTACAGCACCACCTGTGTCGACCGGTCGAACGTCGCGAGCAGATACCCCGACCCATCCGCGTGGACGAACGTCGCGAGACCGATAACCGGCTTTATCAGTGCCTTGGGCGTCGGCGGTACGACAGCCGCGCCCGGCTGACCCCCCTGAACCGGGTACCTCCAGATGGCTCCCGTGGCGTCGCCGACCAGCACGTTCCCGGCGTGGACGGCGACGGCGCCAACTTCGGCGGGGTGCTTGAACGTTGTCGCGCGGGCGGCGCTGCGCGAGCCGTCGGGCGCGGGGGTGAGGCGGTGGTGCTCGATCGCGCCGCCGGGCAGCGCGACGACGCAGTCGAGGGCGGAAGCGTCAACGCCGGGGGCGAGCGCGACCGCGGTCGGGGTGGGGGCGGGCAGCGCGATGGAGAGGCCCGGGGCGAGGGAGAGCTTGCCGGCGGCCGAGATCTCGACGAAGGCGAGTGCGGGCTGCCCGCGCAGAGAAACGGCGGCGATGCCCGTGCCCCCGGGCAGTGAGCAAAGCGCGATCTGGTCGGCGCCGGGAAGATCGAGGATCTGCGTGGCGCGTCCGCCCAGATCGAAGGCAACGACGCCCGTGCGGGCGTGGGTGCCGAGGATCAGGCTGGCGGCGGGATCGCGCGAGTTGGTCCACACGGCCGGCGCGACGGCGGCGTCGGCGACGTCGGCGCGGGGATCGGTCTCGAGCGTGGGGGTGGCCCGGGGCGGGGGCGCAGAGGCCGCGGCGAGGCCGATGCTCAGCAGGGTGCAGATCGCGGCGCGGCGTGGGGCGGCGGGCATGGCGGTGTCCTCCGCGAGAAGGTTATCACCCGTGCCGGTCGGGCTGGGGGGGCGGGCGCGGAGCGCGCGCGCGGTGGGCGGCTGGACGACGCGGGAGGTCTGACCGATATCCGCACCGGGCCTCTCGCGCCCGCCGAGGACCGCACCGTGCCGACGAAGACCCGGAGGCTGCGCACGATCTCACGCCTGTGCGGCGTCGGCAACGGCGAACGCGCGGTGATCATTCCCGGCCTGTGCGTCGGCGGGCTGGTGCTGGGCGTGGTGGGCGTGTCGACCTGGTGGACGGTGCGTTCGGCGCGCGAGGCGGCGGAGGACGCACGGCGCACGCAGGTGCAGGCGGTGTCGCGCGTGCTGAGCCAGAGCGCGGAGACGATGCTCGCGGGGTCGGAGTGGACGGCGCTGCGCCGGATGGTGGCGGACGCGGCGCGCGAGCTGGAACTGGGCCGCTGCCGCATCGTGCTGAGCGACGGGACGGTGCTCGCGGACGCGGACCCGTCGCGGATCTCGGTGGTGACGCCCGAGGCGTGGCCCCCGCCTGGGGCGATGGTGGTGACGCCGCACGTGCCGGGGCGGGTCGAGGTGCGCACGCCCCTGCTGGTGCCCGGGCACGGGCAGGCGATGCTGGAGGTTGGCGCGGCGGTGACGTACCCCGGGTGGACGGCGTGGGAAGCGCAGGCGGGCATCGGGGTGGGCGCCTTCGCGGGCGTGCTGCTGACGTACCGGGTGATGCGCCGGCGGTGGCTGGCCCTGGGCGCGATCGGCGACGCGCTGCGGTGGAACGCGGGGGGCGAGCGTGACGCGGCGTCGCTGGAGGTCTCGCCCGCGCTGGGGGGCGAGGCGGCGTCGTGGAACGCGCTGGTGCGTGAGCGTGAAGCGCTGCGCGTGCGGACGCTGCTGACGGCGAGCGCCGAGCCGGGCGGGACCGCGCGGGCCGCCGAGGGCGCGATGACCGCGGCGCTCGACGCGCTGTGGCACGGCGTGCTGGTGCTGGACGAGCGCGGGGTGGTCGTGGCGGCGAACGGGGCGGCGGGCGTGGTGCTGCAGGCGGCCCGCGAGGCGATCGTGGGCGCGCCGGCGGCGCGCCTGCTGGGCGCGGGCGGCGGATCGGACATCGTCTCGGGCGTGCTGGCCGAGGGGTCGCGGTCTCGCGCGAGCGTTGAGGTCGAGCGCACCGGGAGCGGGGGCGAGCGGACGATGCTGCGGCTGACGGCGCGGCGGCTGCGGCGCGAGGACGGGGCGGCGGCGGTGGTGGTGATCGAGGACGTGACCCAGCAGCGCGTGGCGGACGAGAGCCGCAACGCGTTCGTGGCGCAGGCGACGCACGAGCTGCGCACGCCCCTGACGAACATCCGGCTGTACGCCGAGACGCTGGTGGACGACGGGGAGAACGACCCGGCGTTGCGGGCCAAGTGCCTGAACGTGATCACGGGCGAGTCGCGCCGCTTGGAACGGATCATCGCGGACATGCTGAGCGTGTCGGAGATGGAGGCCGGCGTGCTGAAGCTGCGCACGGACGACGTGCGTCTGGACGCGCTGTTCGAGGAGCTGGAGGCGGACTTCCGGGCGCAGGCGGAGGACCGGGAGATCGCGCTGCGGGTGGAGCTGCCCCCGAAGCTGCCGGTGATCCAGGGCGATCGGGACAAGCTGGTGCTGGCGCTGCACAACCTGGTGGGCAACGCGCTCAAGTACACGCCCGCGGGCGGGGCGGTGCGGGTGAAGGCGGACGCGGAGGGGGGCGTGCTGCGGGTGAGCGTGACGGACAACGGGATCGGGATCAAGCCCGAGGAGCAGGAGCTGGTGTTCGAGCGGTTCTACCGGGCGAAGGACAAGCGGATCACCGGGATCACGGGGTCGGGGCTGGGGCTGGCGCTGGCGCGGCAGGTGGTGCGGATGCACGGCGGGGACATCACGGTGGAGAGCCAGGTGGACAAGGGGAGCACGTTCACGCTGTCGGTGCCGCTGGCGCCGTCGCCGGCGGTGTGCCAGGCCGCGTAGCCGGGGGTGACCGGGGATGGACATCGAGGAACAGCGACAGGGAGCGGTCACGGTGCTCAGGCCGGTGGGCCCGCTGGTGCAGGGCGAGGTCGAGCAGTTCCGCGCGCGAGCGCGCGAGGTGTCGACGCGTTCGCTGGGGCGGCTGGTGATGGACGCCTCGGGCATCCCGTACGTGGACAGCCTGGGGCTCGAGGCGCTGGTGGGCGCGAGCGACGACCTGAGCGCCGGGGGACGGGCGCTGCGCGTGGCGGGGGCGGGCGAGACGCTGCGCGAGGTGCTGGACCTGACGGGGCTGGCGGACCGGTTCGAGTTCTACGAGGACGTGCACACGGCGGTGCGGAGCTTCCTGTGAGCCAGGCGAGCGGACAACCCGGGTTCCCGTCCGCGGGGCGCGTGCGCGTGGGCGACGTGCTGCTGGCCGAGGGGCACATCACGCCCGAGCAGCTGGAGCGCGCGCTTACGGAGCAGCGCACGGGCGGGCGCCTGCTGGGCGAGATGCTGGTGCAGCAGGGGGTCATCAGCCCGTCGGTGCTCGTGCGATCGGTCGCGAAGTGCCTGGGCGTGAAGGGCGTCACGCTGCGCCACGGGCTCATCGACCCGGCGCTGCTGAAGCTGCTGGGCGCCGAGGAGTGCGAGCGTCTGCGCGTCATCCCGATGTTCAAGGTGGGGCGCGAACTGACGGTGGCGATGGCCGAGCCCCAGAGCCTGCCGACGATCGACCGCGTGGCGCACCTCTCGGGGTGCACGGTGCGCCCGGTGCTCGCCATGGAGGCGAACATCCTCGAGTTCGTGAAGAAGTACTCGTCGGGCGATGTCGACGTCGACGAGTTCCTCACGAAACTCCAGGACGCGGCGGTGGAGGTGGTGGAGCGCGAGTCGGTGGACGAAGGGCCCTCCACCGACCTGGACCGGATGGTCGCGGGCAGCCCGATCGTGAACCTGGTGAACATCGCGCTGCTGACGGCGGTGAAGGACCGGGCGAGCGACATCCACATCGAGCCCGACAAGAAGGGGACGCGGATCCGCTACCGCATCGACGGGAACCTGCGCGACCTGATGAAGCCCCCCTCGGGCATGCACGCGGCGATCGTCTCGCGGGTGAAGGTCATCGGCAAGATGGACATCGCGGAGAAACGCCTGCCGCAGGAGGGGCGCGTGCGGATCGTGGCGGAGGGGCGCGAGATCGACCTGCGCGTGTCGAGCATGCCGACGCTGCTGGGCGAGAAGATCGTGGTGCGCGTGCTCGACAAGCAGAACCTGAAGGTGCGGCTGGAGGACCTGGGGTTCCGGGCCGAGCCCCTCGTCACGTTCAAGCGATTCCTGCAGCAGTCGCACGGGATGGCGCTGGTGACGGGCCCGACAGGGAGCGGGAAGACCACGACGCTGTACTCGGCGCTGGAACTGCTGCGCGGGCCCGAGGTGAACCTGCTGACGGTGGAGGACCCGGTCGAGTATCAGCTCGACATGGTGAACCAGATCCAGACGAACGAGCCGATCGGGCTGACGTTCGCGCGGGCGTTGCGGAGCATTCTGCGACAGGACCCGGACGTGATCATGGTGGGCGAGATCCGCGACAACGAGACGGCGCGCGTCGCGGTGCAGGCGGCGCTGACGGGGCACCTGGTGCTCGCGACGCTGCACACCAACGACGCGCCCGGCGCGGTGGCGCGATTGGTAGACATGGGCATCGAGACGTACCTGCTGAGCGGGGCGCTGAACGGCGCGGTGGCGCAGCGTCTGGCGCGGACGATCTGCGCCGGGTGCGCGACGCGCTACTACCCCAGCGAGCAGGTGCTGCAGGACGCGGGGCTCGACGCGACGCACGCGGGCAAGGCGTTCCGCAAGGGGGCCGGCTGCCAGCGCTGCCACGACTCGGGGTACCAGGGGCGGCTGGGCGTGTACGAGGTGTTCGAGGTGACGCCCGAGATCCGGCGTCTGGTGCACCACGGGCGCCCGACGCACGAGCTGCGCGCGAAGATGCGCGAGCAGGGGATGCTGACGCTGCGCGAGGAGGGCGTGCTGCTGGCGATCGACGGGAAGACGAACCTCGAGGAGATCCTGCGGGTGACGCAGAACGACGACGAGCAGCGCGCGGCGCCGGCGCACAAGGAGGCCGCGTGAAGTTCCGCGTGACCGGGTACGCCAAGGACGGGACATCGCTGCGCGAGACGGTGGAAGCGCCGAGCGCGCGCGAGGCGGGCGAGGAGGTTGCGCGCCGGGGCGTGTTCGTGTCGGAGGTGCGGGAGGTGCGGGGCGAGGGCGCGGGGCGCCGGCGCGTGCCGCGCCTGGGCGGGGGCGCGCGGGCGGAGCGGGCGGCGGCGTTCCTGCGGCAGCTGGCGGTGCTGGTGCAGACGGGCACGCCGCTGGTCGAGGCGATCACGTCGATCGAGCGCCAGCAGCCCGCGGGCGCGTGGCGCGACGCGCTGGCGTCGATGCGGACGCGTCTGGAAGAGGGCTCGCAGTTGTCGGAGACGCTGGCGCAGCACCCGGCGTACTTCGACGGGGTGTGCCGCAGCCTGATCTCGGCGGGCGAGTCGGGCGGGCGTCTGGACGCGATGCTGCAGCGTCTGGCGGTGTTCATGCGCCAGCGGGTGCGGGTGCGCAAGCAGTTGACCGGGGCGCTGGTGTACCCGGCGCTGCTGGTGGTGGTGGCGCTGGGCGTGACGGCGGGGATGCTGGGGTTCGTGATGCCGCGGTTCGAGGGGCTGTTCAAGACGCTCGACGCGCCGCTCCCGCCGACTACGCGCCTGCTGATGGACACCTCGGCGCTGGTGCGGACGTACTGGTACGTGGTCGTGGGGGTAGCGCTGGGGATCCCGGCGTCGCTGTACGTCTACGCGGGCACGCCGGGCGGGCGCCGGGCGCTGGAGCGTTGCATGCTGCGCACGCCACAGGTGGGGCGGCTGATGCGCGGGTTCGCGCTGGCGCGTCTGTCGCGCGTGCTGGGGGTGCTGCTGGAAGGGCGCGTGCCGATGCTGGACGCGCTGCGCCTGACGCGCGAGGCGGCTGGGGTAGCGAGCTTCGAGGCGCTGCTGGGCGAGGTCGAGTCGAGCGTGACGCGCGGGGAGAACGTGAGCACCGCGTTCAGCCAGTCGGACCTCGTGCCGCCGGTGATGGTGGAGGCGATCCGCAGCGGGGAGCGCTCGGGCCAGGTGCCCGCCGTGCTGCTGGCGATGGCCGACGCGATGGACGAGGACAACGAGGTGCTGCTGAAGACCGTCACCGGGCTGCTCGAGCCGGTGATCCTGGTGCTGCTCGGGCTCGTCGTGGGCGGGATGGCGATCAGCATGTTCCTGCCACTGTTCGACCTCACGGCGGCGGGAGGTGGGCGATGATCGCGCCCCGGGCGACGCTGATCGGCGTAGACCTCACCGGCGGCGTCGTGCGCCTGGCGCAGGGCGACGTGCGGGGCGGGCGCGTGCGGGTGCGCGCGTGGGCGTCGGGCGTGCGCTCGCCCGCGCGCGAGCCCGGCGCGATCTTCACGCCCGAAGACGCCTCGCTCGTCGCCGGGCTCGTGCGCCGCGGCGGGTTCTCGGGCGACCGTGTCGGCGTGGTGCTGCCCCAGCCGCTCGTGCTGAGCGCCTCGCTGGAACTGCCTCCTCGCTCGAGCGGGGCGCCGCTGGACCAGATCGCGCGGCTGGAGCTGGCCCGCGCGTCGCGCGTGGACGCGTCCGGCGTGCACCACGTCATGTGGGAAGTGCCGCCGCCCCCCCGTGCCAAGGACGGGCTGCACGCGATGTGCCTGGGCGTGGTGCGCGATCGCGTCGAGCCGATCATCGAGCGCCTGGAAGACGAGGGGCTCGAGTGCGTCGCGATGGAGTCCGGCGGGATGGCGATGGCGCGCGCCGCCGATGCGCTCGCGCTCCCCGGAGTGCTGACGTGCGTGCTCGACGTGGGCTGGGACGGGCTGACCATCGTGCTGGTGCTCGACCGCGCGATCGTGTTCGAGCGGGTCGTCGAGTCCACGAGTTGGAGGCAGGTGTGCGAGGACGTCGGCGCGCGGGGCGGCCTGCCGCCGGATCTCGTGCGGAGCCTCGCGCGGACGACCGACGCATCGGCCGACGCCTCGCCGGCGCTCCCCGAACGCGTCCGCGGGGCGATGCGGGGCGTGCAGACGGACTTTGGCGCGCGGGCCGCGCCGGAGGTGGCGCGCTCGCTGGCGTACGCGGCCCATCGCTACCCGGGGGCGCGTCCGGGGCGGGTGCTGCTCTGCGGCGAAGGGTGGCACGCCTCGGGCCTGCGCGAGCGCCTCGCCGAGTCGCTGGGCCTGCCCGTGCAAGAGCTCGACCCCGCGCGCCTCTGGGAGATCGATGACGCGGGGCCCGGGCGCGCGCCGATCGACCCCGCCTTCGCGATCGCGCTGGGCGTGGCGGTGCGCGACGTCCCGACCCGCGCCGGCGCACGGAGGGCGGCATGAACGGCGCGCTCAATCTGCTGCCCGCCTCGCGCGTCCGCGCGCTGCGCCTGCGCGCCCGCGCCCGCGCCTGGACCGGCGCCTGCGCGGCGTACGTCGTGCTGCTGGGCGCCGGCTGGGCGTGGACGGCGCTCTCTCGCCCGGCGACCGCCTCGCCCGCGGGCGACCTCGCCGAGACGCAGACCCGCCTGGCCGACGCCGAACGCGCGTGCCAGGCCCTGCGCCGGTCGGTCTCGGTCGCCGACGAACGACTGTCGACCGCGCGCGCCGTGGGCGACCATCCCGACTGGAGCCTGCTGCTCGATCTCCTGGCGCGGGCCAAGCGGGCGGACGTCGCGTTCGAGCGCGTGTCACTCTCGTCGCGCGGCGGGGGCCCGCCCCGCGCGGGCGAGGGCCTCGTGCGCCGCGGGCCCTGGACGCTCTCGCTCGCCGGGGTCGGCGGCTCGCAGCGCGCGGTATCGGACTTCGCGCTGCGCCTCGAAGAGTCGGGCGTCTTCGAGAGCGTGGCGGTCGTGGAACTCCGGTCCCGCGGCGACGCCCGCCCCGATCGCCCCGCGCTCGTGGAGTTCGGCGTGCAGTGCGCGCTGCGCGACGGTGCCTCCAAGGAGCCCCGCCGATGAACCTCGCACGTGTCTTCTCGGCGGTCGACCTCGTCGGCGTGGCCTGCGTCGCGGGCCTCACGCTGCTGGGCTACCTGGGCGTGGTCCGCCCCGCGCAGCAGGCGGCGGCGGCGGCGCGGCACGAGCGCGCCCAGCTCGACGAGCAGCGAGGCCTGCTCGACGCGCGCGAACGCGAGGTGCGCACGCTGCGCGAGCAGCTCGCCCGCGCCGAGGCCGACCTCGGCACGCAGGTCGTGCTGGGGCCCGCCTCGGGGCTCACGTCGCGCCTGGCGGCGATCCCGGAACTGGGCGACGAACTGGGCGTGCTGGTCCGCGAGGTGGCGCCGCGGCAGCCCACGCAGACTCCCCGCTACGGGACGATCCCGATCGTCGTGGGGGGCGAGTGCCCGCCCCACTCGTTCGCGCCGTTCCTGGGAGCGCTGCGCGAGCGGTTCCCGGACATGGAGACGGTCGCCTTCGGCGTGGGCGCCCGCCCCGATGCGCCCGACGAGCCGGCCCGGTTCACCGTCGAGATGATCTGGTACACGCGTGCCGGTGACGCCGCGCGTGCCGACGCCGACACGACATCCCGCGCGGAGCGGCCTTGACGGACGCCCGCGCGTATCGCCCATTCGGAGCGTGGAACTCACCGCACAACAGAAGTTCGCGTCCGGGGTGCTCGTGATCGGCCTGATCGCCCTGGGGGTCGACAAGCTCGTGCTCTCGGGCGGGGCGGCCCCGGCCACGGCGCACGCCACGACCGATACCGGCGGGGCCCCGGCGCCCGCGGCCTCGGCGCGCGCGCGGGCGCCGGAGGCCGAGTCGTTGGCCGAACGCCTGCGCCGGATGGCGGCCCAGATGGAGGGCGAGCCGCCCCCGGGCGGGGTCTTCCGCTGCCCGCCGGAGTGGCTGCCCGGGCCGTCCGACGACGCCCCGGCGCCTGTCGATGCGCCGGAGGTGTCCTCGACGCCGACGGGGCTGCGGCTGACGTCGGTCTCGACGGGAGTGGCGGTGGTGAACGGGGTGACGCTCGCGCTGGGCGAGAGCGTGGCCCTGCCCGACGGATCGGGACGCGCGACGCTGGTGGCGGTGGACGCGAAGGAGCGTCGCGCGACGTTCTCGGTCGCGGGGCACGAGGTCGCGTTGCAGGTTCCCACGGGAACGCGGGGCGCGCCGCGCTGAAGGTGGGATCATGCCGCTCGTGCGGGCTGGATGGTGCGCGAGTTGCTCAACACGAGTGCGTGAGGGGACGATGCAACATGCGGTCGGCGGGCGTCGGGCGATGGCCCCGGGCCCGACGCAGCCCCACCGGGCACATCGGAGGACGTCATGCGGCACGCCGTGCGTCGTGGATTCAGCCTGATCGAGCTGGTGATCGTCGTCGTCATCATCGGGATCATCGCGGCGATCGCGATCCCGCGGATGAGCCGCGGCGCGGCGGGCGCCGCGGACGCGGCCCTCTCGGGCAACCTCACCATTCTGCGCAACGCCATCGACCTGTTCCACACGGAGCACGGCGGGACGGACGCGGACTGGCCCAAGGTCCTCACCTTTGAAGCGCAGCTGACGACGTACACCAAGCTCGACGGCACGGCGAACGCGACCAAGACCGGCGAGTTCATCTTTGGCCCGTACCTGCGCGCCATTCCCCCGCTGCCCGTGGGGAGCAAGAAGGGCCAGACCGGCGTCGCCGCGGCGGTCGGCGCCACCGTGGGCTGGGTGTACGACGAGAGCACCGGCGCCATCCAGGCGGCGCTCGCCGACGGCGAGGTCGACGCGAACGGCAAGAAGTACAACGCGTATTGAGGGGGCGGGGCCGTCGTGCACGGCGCAACTCCCGAACAGTCTGTCGTGCAGGGGGCGCAGGGGCTCGACTGATGCACCCGCCAGCCGAACGTCGCCCGGCGAACGAACTTCGCCGGGCCTTTGCGCGCCCCGGGTTCAGCCTGATCGAGCTCGTGCTCGTGCTCGGCGTGGTGGCGGTCGTCGCGGCGATGGCCGTCCCGCGCTACGCCGTCGCGCAGAACCGCTACCGCGTCGACGCGAGCGCCCGGCGGGTCGCGGCGGAACTCGAGCTGGCGCGAGAGACCGCCGAAGCGTCGAGCGCGCCCGTGGTCGTCATGTTCTTCGAGGGCTACTGCCAGTTCAAGGTGCGTCCCGCGCGGGGCACGCCCCGCACGCCCGACCTGTCCATCGAGCCCTACGGGGGCGTCATCTCGACCGCGACGTTCGGGACCTCGGACTCGGTCACGTTCGACGCGTTCGCCCGCCCGAGCGACGCCGGCACGGTGACCGTCCGCGCCGGGCGGGTCGCTTCCACCGTGACGGTCGCGTCCGACGGGTCCGTGCGGGTGGGCACCCCGGAAGTGGTCGCGACGCGCGTGGTCGTCGATCGGACGCGCTCCGTGCCGGCCGACATCGAGGTGGGCGAGGTCACCGCCGAGGAGGACAAGCGATGACGCGCCGGGCCTTCTCGCTCCTCGAGATGGTCGTGAGCCTCGGTGTCGTCGCGCTCATCGGCGCGGCGCTGGCCTCTTCCATGGTGCTCGCGGCCCGGGCCTCCCCGCGCGAGGACGACGCCGTGTCCCGCACGCTCGCCGCGCGTCGGATCGCCGAACGCGTTGCGTCCGACGTCTCGCTCGCGACCGCGATCGTCGCGCGGTCTGCGCACGCGGTCGAGCTGACGCTCGCCGACCAGGACCAGGACGACGTCCACGAGACCGTCTCGTGGGCGTGGTCGGGCACCCCCGGCGATCCGCTCGTGCGCGCCCAGAACGGGAAGCAGACCCACGCCTTCGACGACGTGCACGCGTTCTCCATCGACTGGGACACGGTGAACGACTCGGTGACCGCCGCCACCGCGGGCTCGTACGGCTCGGAGGTGCTGCTCGCGTCGTTCGACGACGACGCCGACGGCTCGACCGCGCTCACCGCGTCGACCCGCGTCGCGCAGTTCATCTGCCCGACGCTGCCCGCCGGCGCAACGCACTACAGCATCTCGCGTCTGCGCGTCCGCGTCTCGCCTTCCAGCATCCTCTCCGCGACGCTCGTCGCCGATTGCACGCTTCCCGACGGCGACGACCTCCCCGGCACGGTCGAGTCGTCGGCGTCCGCGCTGCTGGCCCTCAACCTCCCGGCGGCGTCGTGGATCACCTTTGACTTCTCGGGCTTCGGCGCCGGGCCGTCGGACATCCCCGCCGGCACCGGGCGGTGGTTCGTCTTCCGCCAGGCGCTGCTGCCGTTCGTCTCGTTCCCCACGCAGTCGGCGGTCGCGAACACGGAAGCGGGCGTCGCCGTCTCGACCTCCTCCGGCGCCTCGTGGGGCGCTCGCCCCGACGTGAGCCTGCGCTACGAGCTGTACGGCTTGGTAAAGCAGCCCGGTACCATTGTCGCCAGCGCGGCCCGGGCCTCGGGCGTGCGCGTGCACGTCGACTCGGGCGGGAGCGACGGCGAAGCACGCGCCGGCGCCGGCATGCCCGCGAGGCCCCTGCTGCCCGCGTTGTCCGCCACGCCCCTCGTGCTCGACATCTCGGTGACGGCGGACGAGCCGATCGTCGCGGAGGACAAGTGATGCGCCGGGGCTTCTCGCTCATCGAGGCGACGATCGCCGCGGCCGTGCTCGTCGTGCTCGTGATCGGCGCGCTGGAAACCCTGGGCGCCACCGCCCGGGCACGCCACCGGCTCGCGGATGCGGCCCGGGCGCACGCGCTCGCCGAATCGCTGTGCGCCGAGGTCGGCGCCCGGGCGTTCAGCGACCCCGACGCCGGCACGGACGCCATCGGGCCAAACCCGGGCGACGCGGGCGTGACGCGCGCGGGGTTCGACGACGTGGACGACTACCACGCCCTTTCCGAGAAGCCCCCCGAGTCGCGCGACGGCGTCGCGGGGGCCGACGGGTCCTGGCAGCGCGACACCGAGGTCGTGTGGATGACGCGGCTGCCCTCCGGCGCCTTGACGCCCTCGCTCACCGCGACCTCCATCAAGCGCGTGACCGTCACGGTGCGCAAGGACGGCGTGCCGCTCGCGACGCGGGTGGTCTACCGGACGCGCGGCGCCGACGAGGTGCTCCCGTGAAGCGCCGCCGACGCGGCGGGGTGTACGCGCTCGTGTTGTGCGTGGGCGTGGCGCTCACCGGGCTGGGCATCGCGGCGCTCGGGATCGTGCGGGTGCAGCGCACGAGCGCGGAAGCGGGGGGCGACGCCGCCGACGCGCGCCGGGCCGCCGCGTCCGCGTTCGAGATCGTGTGCGACGTGCTGCACGCCGACCCGCGGGGCACGTCGTGGCGTGCGGACAAGGGGCCCTACACGGCGGTCAACCACGCCGACGCCGGGCTTCGCATGGCCGGCACGCTGGCCGATCCCGCGGGTGATCTGACGGCGGACACCGGCGAGCCCGTGCGTCTCGAGGTGCTCGCGGCAAAGGGGGCCGCACGCCAGGGCCTGCGCGCCGATGCGCTGCCGAGCTTCGGGCACCTCGCGAGTGTCACGGCCGGGTGCGTCTGGGCGGGCGGGAGCGCGACGTTCAACGGCACGACCGTCTTCGCCGACGACGTCATCGGCGCGAACGGCGCGATGCACGCCGTCTCCGCGAGCGTCGCGGCGCCCGTCGCCGCCGGCGCGATCACCGGCTCCTCGTTCCAGCGGTCGACCCGTGTGCTGACCGAGCCGGTCGAGATGCCGGGCCCGGGCGTGGTGGCGGCGTGGTCGGCGATGGGCACGCCGATCGCATACGCCTCGCTCACGGGGGGCGAACTGCGGGACGTGGTGCTGTCGTCCTCGTCGAACCCGTTCGGCGCCGCGGACCCGAACGGCATCTATGTCATCGACTGCCGGGGTGCGCCCGTGCGTCTGCGCGAGTGCCGCATCGTCGGCACCCTCGTGCTGGTGGATGTCGGGGCGGGGGCCCAGATCATGGAGAGCGTGCTCCTCGAGCCCGGCGCGGGCGGCGTGTCGCTCATCGTCGACGGGTCCATCGCCATCACGCAGACCTCGACGGACTTCGCGGAGTCGTCGCTGCGCGTGAACCTCAACCCCGCCGGCACGCCCTACCGTGGCGTGAGCGACGCCGATCAGAGCGACTCGTACCCGGGGTTGCTGCGCGGGCTCATCTACGCGACGGGCGACGTCGCGTGCAAGGGCGTCGTGACCATCGAGGGCGTGCTGCTGGTCGGGAGGCACTTCGCGACGGAAGGGCGCCTCACCGTCCGCGCGGCCCGCCCGGCGACGCCCGCCCCCGGCTTCCGCGAGACGGTGGGGTGGTCCATCGACGGCGCAACGCTGACGCGGGTGGTCGAGTAGAGCGCTGTGAATCGCCTCACGCGGCCTGGGCCGCCTCGGCACGCCGCGCGTTGAACAGTTCGTCGTACCCGGTCAGGTCGATCGTCCGCAGCAGCGACGCGATGCGCGCGTCCAGTTGGCTCCCGCCGCACCGCTCGATCTCGGCCAGCACGCGCGGGCGGGGCATGGCGGGGCGGTACGAGCGGTTGCTGCTCATGGCGTCGAAGGTGTCGGCGACGGCGATGAGGCGCGCGATCAGCGGGATGTCCTCGCCCGCGAGCCCCGCGGGGTACCCGTGCCCGTCGTAGCGCTCGTGGTGGTGCAGCACGCCCGGGAGCACGTCCTCGAACCCCGGGATGTCGCGCAGGATGCGGTGCCCGATGGCCGGGTGCTGCTTGACGGCGTCGAACTCCTGCGGGGTGAGCGCGCCGGGCTTGCACAGCACCCCCTCGGGCACGCCGATCTTGCCCACGTCGTGCACCAGGCCCGCGATGTGCACGCGGTCGCTCTCGCGCTTCGAGAGCCCGGACGCGAGCGCGAGCTCGCGCGCCATCCACGCGACCCGCTCGGAGTGGCCGAACGTGTAGCGGTCCTTCGCGTCGATCGCCGCCGAGAGCGCCCGCACCGTGCCGACGAACGAGGCGTGCAGGTCGTCGTACAGCGCGAGGTTGTCGGCGAACGCCGTCACCAGCCCGGCGGACGCCTCCATGAGCTGGCTGTCGTAGCTGCTGACGAACGGGTCCTCGCCGTGCTTGCCCCCGCAGAGCAGCACGCCCGCGACCTGCCCCTTGCAGCGGACGGGCTCGACGATGATCTGGGGGGGCGTGCCCTCGACGGCGAAGGGGCTCTGGCTGGTGATGGTGCCGGTCTCGCCGCACGCGCGGAGCAGCCCCATCGCACCCTCGCGGAGGCGCGGGTGCGCGACCGGCGTCTGCCCGCGCGAGAGCGTCATCCCGCGCAGGCGGGGCGTGATCGCCGGCGCGTCGGAGAAGACCGCCGCCACCCACGAGAAGCTCATCGTCGCGTGCAGGCGCTCGCACACCATGCCCAGGAATCCGGCGGCGTCGAAGGGCCCGTGCATCGAGCGTCCGAGCGAGTACAGCAGGTCGATCGTGTCGAACGACTCGCCCAGTTGGCGCGAGAAGCCCTCGATCGTCTCGTCGCGCTCGTGCAGCTCGAGCGCGTCGGCCGCGAGCCCCTCGAGCGTGCGGCGCACCAGCTCTGCGGGGCGCGCCCCCCCGCACACGAACGCCGACAGATCGGCGCGCGTCGCGTGCGGATCGAGCGAGGCGTGCCGGCACATCTCGGCGAACGCCGGGTCGGCGTGGAAGCCCTCGTCGAGCACGAGCGCCGCGATGCGCCCGCGCTCGCCACGCACCGTGGTGTACGCGACCAGCGCGATGCGCACCTTCGGCGCGGCGTCCACCACGCCCGAGTGCGCCGCCCCGTTCACCGCCGTCATCACCCGCGGGGTCCGCATGAGCGCCGCCAGCGCCCGCGGCCGCACCGTCGTGCCCGCGATCCGCCCCTCCGGCGTCAGCAGGCACGCCCCCAGGCCCAGCAGCTCGCACCGATCGATGATCGCGGCGCCGATGTCCCGTGCGGTGCGGTCGTTCATGGCACGTCCCTCTACGCGGCCAGGGCCGACGGATCGCCCGGGGCCCGGTCCGGGCCCAGCAGGGCCCGCACGCGATCGACCAGCTGCTTCACGCCGAACGGCTTCGCGATCACCTGGCGGATGTTCGTGTGCTCGAGGTCCTCCGGCGCGATGATGTACCCGCGCGCCGTCAGCATCAGCGCGGGCGTCTCGCGCGTCGGCGCCATCTCCCGCAGCACGCGGCACATCTCCAGCCCGCTCATCACGGGCATCTGCAGGTCGCTCAGGATGAGGTCCGGGCTCAGCCCGCCGAGCACCGCGTCCACGCCCTCCTGCCCCGTCCGCGCCTCGTGCACGACGTACCCGTGCGCGCGGAGCTTGTGCGCGATCACCTGGCGGATCGGCGCCTCGTCGTCGCACACCAGCACCGTTCTCGCGCGAGCCGCGTTCATGTGCTCCCGACATCGAACCCCCGGCGCGCGTCCTTGAGCCCGCGCCTCATCACCGCCGTTCTGGGACCTCGGTGCGCGGCGCAGAGTGAATCTCCCGCGGTTTCCTATACTCTTCCGTGCCCCCCGCGACCCCCGACGGCTCACACCCCACCCGCGAGGTCGTGCCCGACGCCCCCGCCCCGATCCTCGCCCCCGAAGGACGTCCCATCCTCGCCGGCTTTGTCGTCGGTGGCGTGCTCGTCAGCGCCATCGCCATCGGCGGGCTCTACACCATCGGGCTCGAGCACGTCGCCTACCCCGTCCCGGTGGTCGCGCTGCTGCTGATCGTCTGGTGCGCCTGGTTCTTCCGCGATCCCCCGCGGAGAATCCCGCAGGAGACAGGCGCTTTCCTCAGCGCCGCCGACGGACGCGTCTGCCTCATCGACCGCGCGCCGCCGCCGCCCGAACTCGGCCTGGGCGACGAGCCCCGCGATCGCGTGTGCGTGTTCATGAACGTCTTCGATGTCCACGTGAACCGTGCGCCAGCGCGTGGCGTGGTCGAGCGCCTCGAGCACCGCGCGGGCAAGTTCTTCAACGCGTCCTTCGACAAGGCCAGCACCGACAACGAGCGGCTCTCGATGCTGCTGCGCCTTCCCGACGGCGCCGCCCTGCCGGTCGTGCAGATCGCGGGGCTCGTCGCGCGACGCATCGTCTGCCGCGTGAGCGTCGGGAAGCAACTCGCCGCCGGCGAACGCTACGGAATGATCCGGTTCGGCTCGCGGGTGGACCTCTATCTTCCTGCGGGGACGGAAGTGACGGCGCGCCTGGGACAGCGGGCGGTGGCGGGGGAGACGATCCTGGCGCGTCGCGCCGGCTAGGCCGCCGCACGCTATCTCCGGAGCACCGATGTTCATCCGCCTGGGCCCACGCAAGCACGAGTTCCCGGTCGCCGCCCTCATCCCGAACCTGCTCACCACGGTGGCGCTCTGCTGCGGGCTGGCGGCGTTGCACTTCGCGACGCGTCACGAGTGGGATCGCGCGCTGGGCGCGGTCGTGCTCGCGGGCGTCTTCGACGCGCTCGACGGGCGGGCCGCCCGCCTCCTGCGCGTCAGCTCCGGTTTCGGGGCCGTGCTCGATTCGCTCTCCGACTTCCTCGCCTTCGGGATCGCGCCCGCGATGATCCTGCACGAGTGGCTGCGCGTGCAGGAGAAGCTCGAGGGCAAGCTCGGCGCCTTCGCCCTGGCCGCGTTCGTCACCTACGCCCTGTGCGCGGCCCTGCGCCTCGCGCGATTCACCGCCGACGCCCCCGCGTCCAAAGCACCCCGCGCGGATCGCGCGCCCGAGCGGACGCCCGGCGCCCCGGCGGGCGAACGCACGATCGAGCGGCCCGCGACCTACTTCACCGGCATGCCCTCGCCCGCCGCGGCGGGCGCGGTGCTCATCCCGCCCATGCTCGCGCGATCCGGCATCCTCGACTGGACCGCACCCGCGTGGGTCGTCATGGTGTACACGCTGGTCATCGCGGTGCTCATGGTCACGCGCGTGCCCATGTTCTCGCTCAAGGCGCTCCGCATCACGCGCCGCGCGGTCGTCCCGCTGCTGGTCTGCGTCGGGCTGCTCGCGGTCGGGGCGGCGGTGGACCTGTGGCTCACGCTCAGCGTGCTCGCGGCGCTCTACGTGCTCTCGATCCCGCTGACGCTCGTCGCCGCCCGGCGGCGTGCCGGCGCGATGGGCTGCACGACGCCTCCCGACGCCGCCCCGGGCGAGCGCGCCGACCCCTCGGCCGACCCCGCCGCCCGCTGACCTCCCCGGACCTCCGCTCGCGCCCGCGCCGACGTCACTTCGGCGTCAGCCACAGGATGCCGACGACCGTGCTGGCGATGGCGATGACCGCCGCCAGCAGCGCCTCGCCCGCGATGAGGCCCGACGCAACCGGCGTGTTGTACTTCTCGCACTGCTTCGCGTGCACACGCCGCCACACCTCGGTCAGCACCGCGCCGATCGCGAAGCTGAGCGAGTTCGCGAACGGCACGACCCACGCGAGCCCCAGCCCCATGGCGCTGGGCAGGTACTTGCGGCTCTTGGGGAACAGCGCGCCCGCCAGCGGGAGCAGGATCCCCACCAGCCCGCCCACCACGATCGCCGCCTGCGCCGTCTGCGGCACGCTGTCGAGCCCCTTCGTCAGCGCCTCGGCGAAGGCCCGCCACATGTTCGCCGCCGGCGGGTTGTACTCCTCCAGCACGTCCTTGTTCGGGAACATCAGGTACCACGCCGGCACCACCGACAGCGTGCCGAAGAAGCACCCGAAGAACTGCGCGAGGAACTGCTTGCGCGGGTTCGCGCCCAGCAGGTACCCGCTCTTGAGGTCGGTCAGCAGGTCCGCCGACGCGCCGCCCGCCGCCGACGTCACGCCCGCCGACATCAGGTTCACCGTCACGTTCCCCTTCGCGAGCAGCGCGTACAGGAGCTGCGTCACCTTCCCCATCGCGCCGATGGGCGTCGTGTCGGTCTCGCCCGTGGCGCGGCAGCACACCAGCGCCACCGGGAACGCCATCACCACCGCGATCGTGCCCAGCAGATAGCTCATCTGGAACGCGTAGTGCTGCAGGATCACCAGGCCCAGCCCGATCGGCACCAGCCCGATGACCAGCCACATGAACGGGACTTCGATCGCGTCCATCGCCGTCGATTCGGCCCCCGGCGCCTTCTTCTCGATCTTGAACGCCCGCACCAGCGCCTTCCACTGCACCGCCAGGCTCGTGAGGCTCGAGAAGATCATCAGGCTCGTGCCGCCCCACAGCGACCAGCGGATCGGGTTGAAGGCCCCCTCGGGCCCGTACGTGAACGACGTGACCGCGTTCCCGGTCGCGCTTGCATCCAGCCCGTGCAGGTACGGGATGAAGAACAGGAACAGCAGCAGCGATCCGCCGAGCATCGACAGCGACACGCGCAGGCCCACGATCATCCCCGCCGCCACCAGCAGCCCGCTGGGCTCAAAGCCCCATGTCGCGACCGTGCCGCGGGGCACGAGCCAGGAGCTCGGGAACGCCATGAACTCGGGCACCTTCAGCCACTTGCTCGCGTCCACCAGCCACAGCGGCGCCTTCTTCGCCTCGTGCAGCAGGTGCACGAGCCCCTCGTACGACCGCAGGAACGCCAGCAGCATGCCGATGAGCAACGCCGCGACCAGGCTCGTGGCCTTCTGCGCGGCCTCGCGCCCCTTGGTGTACAGGCTGCGCAGCGTCTCCGCCGCGGCGATCCCGCTGGGGAAGGGCAACTGCTCGTGGTTGATCATCTGGCGCTTCATGGGGATGGCGAGGAACACCCCCAGCCCCGCGCTCAGCAGCACGAACGGCACGAGCACCTGCCAGTTCATGTGGTTGCCGCTGATGAGCAGCAGCGCGCCGACGGCGGTGCCGACCGTGCCGCCCGTGGAGTACCCCGCCGCCGACGCCGTGCTCGCCATGCACGTGTTCTCGAGGATCGACATCTGGCGCAGCTTGCCGCCTGTCAGGGCGCGCAGCGCGTTCCAGATGACGTAGCTGAGCACGCACGCCGTGATCGCGACGCCGAACGCCCACCCGAGCTTCACCGTCGTGTACAGGTTCGAGAGGGACATGAGCATGCCCAGCACGCCCCCCATGAGCACCGCGCGCAGCGTGAGCTGCGGCATGCGGTCGCCCTGGTACACGTGGCGGAACCAGTGCCGGTCCTTCTCCTCCGGGCTCGCGTCGGGCGAGAGCGGCGGGGGCGGGGCGAGGCGCGGGTCGTCGCCCGCCATGGGCCCGGAAGCCGCTCCAGAAACAGCGTCGGCCATGAGTGTCCTTCCCGCGGGCGGTTGGCCCGCAAGGGGGCAGACTAACAGAACGCGCCGTTCGGCACGTCTTGCTCGCGCCGGCGGGGCCCGGTAATCTCCCGGCCTCGGCCCATCGGCCGACCTGCGAACTGGGTGCCGCCGACGGAGGGAACATGCTCGTACGCGCCGCTGCGACCGTGCTGCTCGCCGGAGGGATCATCTGCCTCGGCGGCGCCTACAAGAGCATGGAAGACAACTCGCAGTATCACACGTACTTGGCCAACTTGGAGGCGGGCATCATCGCCGGGCAGATGGCCGGGGGCTACTTCCGCGATGGCGGGAAGTCGATGGAAGAGCGAATGAGCAGCTTGGGTGCGCTTGCGGACAGCACCAACGCAAACTTCTGGTGGTATCTCGTCCCGGGCGCGTTCATGTGCGCGTTCGGCGTGGCCGGGTTCACCGCTCGGCGTGAACGGGTCGCGGCAGGTGTACCCGGCAGCGCGCTCGTCCACTGATGCGCGAGGTTGACGCGATCGGCCAGCCCCTATTCCACCACCGCCGTCGCCCAGCCGTCGTACACCCCGTCGTGGGACTCGACCATCTCGGTGAGCATCGCCCGCATCTCCTGCACGACGTCCATGGTCACCGCGTGCGTCCGCGTGAGTTGCAGGAAGTACGCCGCCTCGTCGCCTTCTTCGACGCCCCGGTCGGTGACCTCGAACCCCGCGCGGGCGGCGTCGCGTTCCACCGCCGCCGCGGCCTCCTTCGTCGGCAGGTACACGCCGTGGTCCACCGGCCGCTCCTGCTCGAGCCGGTCGCCCTTGGATTCGAGCGTCTCGATCAGCATCCAGTCGAGGTACTGCCCGAACGCCTCGGGGGGCGGGAACATCGCGCCGTACTGCGACCACTCGGGGTCGTCCTGCGAGCCGACCTCCACCGCGCGCTCGCCCATCGCCCGCTTCGCGGCGGGGCCGATGTGCGTCGCCGCCTCGGTCGACGAGTAGTACCACAGGTCCAGCACGCCCGCGCCGCGCACCGTCGCGACGTGCAGCACGCCGTACGCCGCGATCGCCTCGCCGAGCGACTCCTCCGCGTCGTGCAGCGCGTCACGCTCGTCCTGCGAACCCATGCCGTCCTCGCCCGGCTCGGCGAAGGGCACGCGCACCAGCGTGCAGCAGGGGCGCGACGCGTCCGGCGCGTGCTCGCCCAACGCCGTGTTCACCAGGCACGAGAGCACGCCCTCCTCGGCCTCTACCACGTGCCCGATCCACTGCTCGTCCATTCGCTCACCCCCTGTCGTATCCGAGCACCCGCTTCCCGAAGTCCAGTCCCATCGCCTTTTTCGCGAGGTACAGCGTCTCTTCCGCCACGACATTCGCGCGTTTCACGCCGTCTTTGATGATCTCGACGATGCGCGTGTCGCCCGCGGGCGATTCGAACTCGGCCCGGCGTGCCCGCATGGGCTCGAGCAGGCGGTTGATCGCCTCGGCGACTTCGGCCTTGACGTGCCCGTCGCCCAGGTTGTCGCCCCGCCGGTAGCGGTCCTTGAGCTCGGCGACGCGGGCCTCGTCGGTGATGAACGCCTCGACGAACCTGAACAGCACGTTGTCGGGGTCGCCCGGCTCGGTGGGGCTCTGGCGCCCGGTCGTGATCTTGTTGATCTTCTTCTGCACGTCCTTCGCGCTGTCGCTCAGGAAGATCGCGTTGCCCAGGCTCTTGCTCATCTTCTGCGTGCCGTCGCCCACGCCCGGCAGGCGCCCCACGCGACCGATGAGCGCCCGGGGAATCGGGAACACGCCCCCCGCCTGCACATAGTCCGCGTCCTCCGTGCGGTTGGGCACGGCGCAGTACAACTGGTTGAACTTCCGCGCCGCCTTGCGGCACATCTCGATGTGCGGCGCCTGGTCCTCGCCCACCGGCACGTACACCGGGCGGAACGCCAGGATGTCCGCGCACTGCCCCACCGTGTACATCGGGAACCCGAACGAGTACTTGTCCGCCAGCCCCTTGGTCTCGAGCTCGTGGATGAGCGTCGGGTTGCCCATCACGTCATTGAACGACAGCAGCATCGCGAAGTACCACGTCAACTCGGCGATCGCGGGCACCTCGGTCTGCAAAACAATGGTCGAACGCGCGGGGTCGATGCCCGCCGCCAGCCAGTCCTTCACGATCTCGATGGTGTCCTGGCGGATGTCCTGGGGCTTGTCGAAGCGCGTGGTGAAGGCGTGCATGTTCGCGAGCAGGAAGTAGCAGTCGTACTCGTCCTGCAGCGCGACCCGCCGCTCGACGCTGCCCACCCAGTGCCCCAGGTGCAGGCGCCCGGTGGGGGTGTCGCCGGTCAGGATGCGGGGCTTGGATGGGCTGGCGCTCATGGCGGCAAGGGTAGTGCCGGGCGGGCCCGAACGCCGCCTAGGCCGTCGTGATCGCCAGCGCCACGTTGGCCGCGTTGAAGATCGCGTGCATGGCGATGGGCACGCCCAGCGAGCGCGTCCGCTCGTACGCCGCCCCCAGCACGACGCCCAGCGCGCCGATCACCGCGAGCGAGTACCACGCCATGCCCTGCCCGAGGTGGGCGGCGGCGAAGATCACGGACGTGAGCAACACCGCGGCCCAGGGCCGCCCCGTCGCGCGCACCGCCAGCGACTGCAAGAACCCGCGGTACAGCACCTCCTCGAACACCGGCGCGACGAGCACCGCCAGCGCCACCATCAGCCACGCCCAGGGCTCGCGCGGGTTGTCGACCAGCGCCCGCAGCGTCGGGTGCGAGATCTGCTCCGGGGGCTGGCCCGTCGCCAGTCGATGGGCGGCCACACACACGAGGCTCACGCCCTGCACCAGCGGCCAGCCGAGCGCCAAGAGCGCCGCCCCGAGCAGCAGCCCGCGTACACGGATGTGCAGCCCGCTGGCCGGTGCCAACTTCGCCAGGTGGACCGACAGCGAGAGCGCGCACAACAGCCCGCCGGCGTAGCCCCACAACGCCGTCAGCGACTGCGCGCGGAGCGAGGCGTTGCCCGCCCCGCCCAGCACCCACGAGGCGAGCCCCGCGCAGGCGCCCAAGGCCAGCCACGACGCGATCGCCGCGTTCAGCCACAGCCACCACGGGATGCCCGTCACCCGGCGCGCGCGCAGGCGCCACAGTCCGCGCGAGAGCACGAACGCAACCGCCGCGCCGGCCCACGCCAGGTGCAGCAGCGCCCAGGGCTCGAGCAGCCCGCGGAGCGCGCCCGCGTCGGCGGGGCCGGAGGTTGGCGGCGCGCCCAGCGCGACGGACGGCGCGCCAACAATGGCCCCGATGACCAGCCCGATCGCGACGCTCGACCGGATCATCGCGCACAAGCGCGAGGAGGTCGCCCGAGCGAGCCGGGAGACTCCGCTCGACGCGCTCCGCGAGCGATGCGCGCAGGCCGAGCCCCCGCGCAACTTCTTCGCCGCGGTGACGCGCCCCGTGACGCACTCGACGAGCGTGATCGCGGAGATCAAGCGGCGGAGCCCCTCGTCCGGGCTGCTGCGCCGTGAGTACGACACGCGCGACTGGCGGCCGGAGGACATCGCCACAACGTATCACCGCGCCGGCGCCGCGGCGATCTCCTGCCTGACCGACCGCGAGTTCTTCGGGGGGGATCTTTCCTTTATCGCCCGCGTCAAGGCCGCCGTCCCGCTCCCGGTGCTCCGCAAGGACTTCATCATCGACGCGTGGCAGGTGTACGAATCGCGGGCCGCGGGCGCCGACGCCATCCTGCTCATCGCCGAGTGCCTTTCCGAGAGCCTGCTCGTCGACCTGCTCATCCTCGCCCAGCAGCTCCGGCTCACCACGCTGCTCGAGGTGCACAGCCTCGACAATCTCCTGCGCGTGCGTCCGCACGTGGGCTTCCCGCACCGCAGCTACGCGCTGCTGGGCATCAACAACCGCGATCTCGCGACGATGACCGTCGACCTGGGCACCACGCTCCGCATGGCCGAACTCGTCGAGGACCGCACGGTGCTCGTCAGCGAGTCGGGCATCCGCACGCCCGACGACCTGCGGCGTCTGCGCGGGGCGGGGGTCCGCATCGCGCTCGTGGGCGAGCACCTCATGCGCCAGCCCGACCCGGGCGAGGCCCTGCGGGCCCTGCTCGCCTAGGGCGAGCGCCGCCCCCGCGACACGCGAACAATCAGCCGATGCCCCGCGCCCTTCTGATCCTCGCCGTTCTTCTCTTCCTCACCATCCCCGTTCGCGCGCAGGAAGCGGGCGAAGAGGACGCGCCCAAGCTCAACAACCTCCCGCGAACCCCTGCTGCGCAGCCCGGGGCGGCGTCCACGCCGCCCGCCGCGCCGCAGGCAAACCCCGCCCGCGAGCTCTTCGTCCGCGCCGCCCGGTCCATCCGCGAGGCCAAGAGCATCACCTATTCCGCCCGGTCCTACTCCACCGGGTCCTTCCTGGGCAGCACCTCCCGCGCCATCCGCGCCGACGCCCGCCAGGTCCGGGCGCCCGGGGGCATTCTCCCCGGCTGGCGCCTCCGCCTCACCGGGCAGATCTCCGCGCCCGGCGGCAAAGACCCCTGGACCGACTTCGACGTCGCTTGGCTGGTCAACGGCGTCGAGTGGGTCGACCACACCGCCCGCACGGTCATCGAGAAATCCGGCATCGACGCCCGGCGCGCCCGGGGCGTCAACGCGATCGCCGCCGTCCGCCTCGACGACCTCACGTCGCCCCAGCCCTTCGCGCGCGAGCTCGCGGGCTCGGAGTTCGAGCCCCAGCCCACCCAGGACCTCGACGGCACGCGCTGCGAGGGTGTGCTCGTCACCTTCAACGACGGGCGCAACCGCGCGGTCTGGTACTTCAGTGAAGACGACCACCTGCCCCGCCGCGTCGAGCGCATCATCACCAGCAAGGACACCGAGACCGGTCGCGTCGTCCTCGAGTGGACCAACGTCCGCGTAGACACCGCCGACCCGGCGCCCACCCTGCTCGCGAGCCTGCGCGTCGACGTTCCCGAGGGCTACACCGAAGACCGCCCGCCCGCGCCCGTGCCCGTCCCGGGCGCGAACACGCCCGGAGGCCCCACCTTCGAACGCCCCGCCAAGTCCGAGCCGAAGGACCCCGTCAACCCCGCCCCGATCGACCCCGCTCCCGCCGATGCGGCGCCCCCGGCCACCCCCGACCCGACGCCCCCTCCCGCCCCGCGCCTGGCGCCGGAGTTCGAGCTCCGCACGCCAACGGGAGACACCGTGAGCCTC
Source organism: Planctomycetota bacterium (assembly GCA_033763975.1). Classification (NCBI taxonomy): domain Bacteria; kingdom Pseudomonadati; phylum Planctomycetota; species Planctomycetota bacterium. The sequence goes on along the minus strand of JANRJM010000013.1, from coordinate 220,806 downwards.
GCGAGCCTGCGGGGCTCTGTCGTGCTGCTCGAGTTCGCCGGCAGTTGGGCCGTGCGTCTGCGCGAGGCGCACGCCGAGCTCGGCCCCGTCCTCGAGCGCGTGCAGGGCCGCAACGTCCGGGCCTACACGCTGGCGGTGCGCGAGAAGTCGCGCGACCTCGCGATCGCCGGGCACGCCCCGCCCTCCGACGCGCTGGGCCTGCTGCTCGACGCGGACGCCACCGCCCGCGCGTTCGGCGCGCACGTCTTCCCGTCGTACGCGATCGTGGACGGCGCGGGCGTGCTCGTCATGCCCCCGACGCGGTACGTCCCCGAGACGACGATGGCGGAACTCTCCGCGGCGCTCGACGCCGCCCTGGGCGAGCCCGCGCCGGGCGCGGACACGCCCCCGCCCGCGCCGTAACGCGACGCCTCTCCGAAACCACACCCGAGCCCGGGCCGCCGGCGGCTTACTTGGCGGCCTTGATCGCCGCCTGCGCCGCCGCCAGCCGCGCGATGGGCACCCGGAACGGCGAGCACGACACGTAGTCGAGCCCTGCGCTGTGGAAGAACCAGACGCTCTTGGGGTCGCCCCCGTGCTCGCCGCAGATCCCCACCTTGAGGTCGGGCCTGGTGGCGCGCCCCTTCTTGACGCCCATCTCCACGAGCTGTCCCACGCCCCCGGCGTCGAGCGTCTGGAACGGGTCGTGCGGGAGGATCTCGCGCGACAGGTAGTCGGGCAGGAACGCCCCCGCGTCGTCGCGCGAGTACCCGAAGGTCATCTGCGTCAGGTCGTTGGTGCCGAACGAGAAGAAGTCGGCCTTCTCCGCGATCTCGTCGGCGGTGATCGCCGCCCGCGGCACCTCGATCATCGTGCCGATCTTGATGTCCAGGCGCGGGCGATAGTCCTCGCTCTCCTTCACCTGCGCGATCACCTGCTCGACCTGCTCGCGCAAGACCGCCAGCTCCTTGCGCGTGCCCACCAGCGGGATCATGATCTCCGGGAACACCTTGATGTTGCTGCGCAGGCAGTCGATCGCGGCCTCCGTGATCGCCCGCACCTGCATCTCCAGCACCTCGGGGTACGTCACGCACAGGCGGCACCCGCGGTGCCCCAGCATCGGGTTCGCCTCGTGCAAGGCCGACACCCGCGTCCGCACCTTCTCCAGGCTCACGCCCAACTGCTGCGCCATCTCCTTCTGCGCCTTCTCCTCGTGCGGCAGGAACTCGTGCAGCGGGGGATCGATCAGCCGGATCGTCACCGGCAGGCCCTTCATCGCCTTGAAGATCCCCATGAAGTCGTCGCGCTGGAAGGGCAGCAGCTTATTCAGCGCCTTCTCCCGCGCCTCGCGCGTCTCCGCCAGGATCATCTCCCGCATCACCTTGATGCGGTCGCCCTCGAAGAACATGTGCTCGGTGCGGCACAGGCCGATCCCCTCCGCCCCGAACCCGCGCGCCCGCTCCGCGTCCTCGGGCGTGTCCGCGTTCGTCCGAACCCCCAGCGTCCGGTACTTGTCCGCCCACTTCATCACCTGCGAGAAGTCCCCCGACAGCTTCGGCTCCACGCTCGCCAGGTGCCCCGCGATGACCTCGCCCGTGCTCCCGTCGATCGAGATCACGTCCTCGCGCCCGAACGTGCGCCCCTTCACCGTCATCTTGCCCTTCACCGGGTCGATCTCGAGCTCGCCCGCGCCCACCACGCAGCACTTGCCCCACCCGCACGCCACCACCGCCGCGTGGCTCGTCCGCCCGCCCGTGCTCGTCAGGATCCCCGCCGCCGAGTGCATCCCCTCCACGTCCTCCGGGCTCGTCTCGCGCCGCACGAGGATGACCTTCTCGCCGTTGTGCGCGCGGTCGACGGCCTCCGCCGCCGTGAACGCCGGCTTGCCCACCGCCGCCCCCGGCGAGGCGGGAATCCCCAGCGTCAGCACGTCCGCGTTCTTCTTCTTCGAGGGGTCGAAGCTGGGCAGCAGCAGCTGCGTCAGGTCCTGCGCGGGGATGCGCAGCAGCGCCGTCTTCTCGTCGATCAGGCGCTCGCGCACCATGTCGCACGCGACGCGCACCGCCGAGAAGCCGTTGCGCTTGCCGGTGCGCGTCTGGAGCATGTACAGCGTCCCGCGCTCGATGGTGAACTCGATGTCCTGCATGTCCCGGTAGTGCTTCTCGAGCTTCGCCTTGATCTCGAGCAGCTGCGCGTAGACCTTCTTGTTCCACTTGGGCATCTGATCCACCTGGATGGGAGTCCGGATGCCCGCGACGACGTCCTCGCCCTGCGCGTTCACGAGGTACTCCCCGTACAGGGCGTTCTCGCCCGTCGCGGGGTTGCGCGTGAAGGCGACGCCCGTGCCCGAGTCGTCGCCCATGTTGCCGTAGACCATCGTCTGGACGTTCACCGCCGTGCCGTTCAGCCCGCTGATGCCCGCGATGCGCCGGTACGAGATCGCCCGCTCGCCCTCCCAGCTCTTGAAGACCGCCTCGATCGCCAGCTCGAGCTGCTTGAACGGGTTCTGCGGGAAGACCTCGCCCTTGAAGCGCTGGTACACCGCCTTGTACGCCTCGCACAGCTCGATCATGCCCTGCTCGGGCACGTCCGTGTCGGCCTTCGCCTTGTACTTCGTCTTGATCTTCGTGAAGGCGTCCTCGAAGTGGTGGTGGTCCACGCCCATCACCACGTCGCCGAACATGTTGATCAGCCGGCGGTACGAGTCGTACGCGAACCGCACGTTGCCCGTGCTCGCCGCCAGCCCCGCCACGCTCGCGTCCGTGAGCCCCAGGTTCAGGATCGTGTCCATCATCCCGGGCATCGACACCGCCGCACCCGAACGCACCGAGACCAGCAGCGGGTTGCCGTTGTCGCCGAACTTCTTCCCCGTCTCCTTCTCGATGAGCGCGATGTTCTTGTGCACCTCGTTCATCAGCCCGTGCGGGAGACGCTGCCCGTTGCGGTAGTACGACGCGCACGTGTCCGTCGTGATCGTGAACCCCGGGGGCACCGGCAGCCCGATGCTCACCATGTCCGCCAGGTTCGCGCCCTTGCCACCGAGCAGCGGCTTCATCTCCGCCGTCCCCTCGCAGCGCGACCTGCCGAAGTAATACACCATCTTCCCCGGCTTGTTCCGCATCGCCGGGGCCGGCTGCGCCGCCTCCTCCGCGCGTCGCGTCAGCTTCTTCATGGACTTCTTCGTGTCCGCCTTGCCGGCGGCGTGCTGGATCGACGGACGGGACTTCGCGCTGGTCATCGAATCCCTTTCTCGCACCCGGTGCGCCGAACTCGCGCCCGCGGAGAACTCCGCGGCTCCACCGCCGCCACGTTCTTCGCCAAGTCCGCGTTCGGGTCCTGATCGGACGCCGGGCTCGCTCCCGTGCGCCACTCCGGGCCGGGCCACAAGTCTAGGAACGGGCCGTCACGGAAGCGAGTTTTCACACCTTTCCCACCCGCCTCCCGTAGCATCCGACGTGTCCTGCCGCCCGATCGACCTCCCGCTCGAGCCGGGCCACGTGCTCGAACGCTGGCCCTCCGACCGCCCCCTCGCCGCCTGCTGGGCCGCCCCGAACGCCCCGCACCGCTGGACCGTCCTCGCCTCGCCGCACCCCGTCCTCGACCCTGCCGACGCCGAACGCCACCTCAGCCTGCCCCTCGCCGCCGGCGGCGCGGCCCAGTGCCCCGAGGCGTCCGCCGACCTGCCTCCCTTCCGGGGCGGGCTCATCGGCTGGGTCGCCTACGACGCCGCCCGCGCGCTCGAGCCCCGTGCCTTCCTCCCGACGCGTTTTCCGCCCGCCGACGCCCCCGACATGGTCTGGGCCCGCTGCCCCGACGCCCTTGCCTACGACGCCCATCGCCGCGTGTGGTGGGCAATCGGCGACGGCGCCGCCCTCGTCGCTGACCTCGAATCAGCGCCCCCGCGCGAGACATTCCGCGTCGGCCCGCTGCGATCGCGCACCGGCCGGGCGGCCTACCTCGCCGCCTGCGCCCGCGTCATCGAGTACATCCGCGCGGGCGACATCTACCAGGCCAACCTCGCCCACCGCCTCGACGCCCCCTTCGAGGGCAGCTCCCGCGCCCTCTGGCGGGCCATGCTCCACGCCGCCCACCCCTGGCACGGCGTGTACGTCGAATCTCCCGCGCACGCCCTCACGATGTGCGGCGTCAGCCCCGAGCTCTTCCTCGAGTTCGACCCCGCCTCCCGGCGCCTCACCACCCGCCCCATGAAGGGCACGCGCCCCGCGACGCCCGGCGCCAGGGCCGACCTCGAGCACAGCCCCAAGGACCGCGCCGAACTCGCGATGATCGTCGACCTCATGCGCAACGACCTGGGCCGCGTCTGCGAACTCGGCTCCGTCCGCGTCGATCGCCCGCGCGACATCGATCGCCACGCCGCCCTCTGGCAGGCGACCGCCACCGTGTCGGGCACGCTCGAGCACGGGCGCAGCGCGCTGGACGTGCTCCGGGCCGCGTTCCCCTGCGGCTCGGTCACGGGCGCCCCCAAGGTCCGCGCCATGCAGATCATCGACGAACTGGAGCCCGAGCCCCGGGGCCCGTACTGCGGGCTGGCCGGGTTCGTGTCCGACCACGGCGCGTTCTCGTGGGCCGTGTCCATCCGCACCGCGATCGTGCGTCACGCCGCGTCGGGCGCGCGCCTGCACTACAGCGTCGGCGCGGGCATCGTCGCCGACAGCGACCCGCCGGGCGAGTGGCGCGAGACGCTCGCCAAGGCCGCCGCGCTCCGCAAGGCCCTGCGCACCCCCGCCGGGAGCACCCGCCCGTGACCGACCGTCCGCCCGTCAGCGCCCCGCCCGGCCCGCGCCTCCGCACCGATCTCGTCGACGTCTACGTCTTCCGCCGCCCCGACGGGCGTGCCCCCGAGTTCCTGCAACTGCGGCGCGCCCGCCCGCCGATGCACGGCACGTGGCAGCCGGTGATGGGGCACGTCGAGCCGGGCGAGTCCGCGCCGCACGCCGCCCTGCGCGAACTGCAAGAAGAAACTGGCCTGTCGCGCACCAGCCCCGCGCTGCGGGGCTTCTGGGCCCTGGAGAGCGTCCACCCGTTCTACCTCGCGGGGCGCGACGAGATCGTGCTCTCGCCCCGCTTCGCCGTCGAGGTCGACCCCGCGTGGAAGCCCGACCTCACCCGCGACCCCGCCCACCCGCACGAGCCCGCCCATGACGATGCCCGGTGGACCGCCAGCGCCGACGCGTTCATCTGGCCGGGCCAGCGCGCGTGCATCGCCGAGATCTACGCCCTGATCCTGCCCGAGGTCTCGCCCGTGCGGGCCGTGCTCGCGATCGATCCCGCGACGGTGGCGCGGTAGGTCCTAGGCCGCCTCGCCCCGCGCGCCCGCCTCGACCGCGCGATCGGAAGCCGCTGGCGACGCTCGGCGCGACGGGCGGCGCACGTTCGTCGCCTCCCGCCCGATGTCCCACGGCGCCAGCACCATCGGCAGGTGCGGCGCGTGCCACCGGCGACGCCGGTCGATCGCGTCGAGCATCGGCCCCGGCGAGAGCGTGCCCACCACGCGCACCGCGGCTTCCTCGCTCTCCCCCGCCAGGCGCACGCCCAGTTCTTCCAGCGCCCGCACGACGGCCCAGGCGTTCTTGCCCTCGTCCACCAACGCCGCGCTCGCGAACGGACGCGCCGCGTGGGCCCGCCCCAGCGCGGCCCGTGCCGCCGCCAGCCCGGTGAACCGGTCCCACAGGTCGTGCGACATGGGCGTGCGGGGTTGCTCGCGCACGGTCTCGCGCAGCGCCGTCAGGCCTCGCCCGAACCCGTCCAGCGCGCGCTCCTTCACGGCGATCGCCCGGTAGCGCCGGCGCACCTCGCGGAGGCGCTCCAGCCGCTCGTGCTCCGGCGCGTACCGCTGCATCACCCACCCGTTGTTGCGCACCAGGCGCTCCAGGATCAGGTTCATGTCGCGGTTGGCGCTCACCTTCTCGTGACGCACGCGGAACGCCGGCTCGAACGCCACCCGCAGCCCCGCCAGCAGCATCTTCGCGGCCAGGTCGTACTCCTCGGCGTAGTAGCCGAACGCCGGGTCGTACCCGCCCAGTCGCAGGAAGACCTCGCGCCGGATCGCCACCCCGCAGCCGATGAACACCTCGGGCAGCCCGCCCGATTCGCGCACGCCGAACGTCTCGCCCGCCGGTTCCTGCAGCCAGATGTCCGCCGACACCGCGCCCACGTCCGCCCCCTGGCGGGCCAGCACGCCCGCGAACCCCAGGTCAAGCGGGTACGAGTCGTCGTCGAGCATGACGATCCACGCGCTCCGCGGGTCCGAGGCGCGCACGCCGTGGTTCCGGGCCGCCGCACCTTCGTTCGTGGGCAGCAGCACCTGGCGCACGCCGATGCCCCCCGCCAGCACGCGGGGCAGCACCAGCCGCTCGCGCGAGTCGTTGTCGACGATCACGACTTCGGCCCCGCCCGCCGCGGCGTGATCGCCGAGCATCGTCAGCCGGTGCAGCGTGGCGCGCAAGCGCTCGGGTCGGTCGCGGGTCGGGATGACGTACGAGATCATGCGTGTGCGCCCTGCGTGTCGGTCGTCGGACGGCCCGGGCACCCGCCCCGGCCCCGGCGGTGCATCCGCAACCGCGGTGCCGTGTCGTTCGGACTTTGCCGGCGGCGGTTACCCCGCACGGCTCATCGCCGGAGCCCGCCCCGCCCCCGGATCACCCGAATAGGTGAGATGCGAGGCGTGCACCCGAGCGATCAGATGCCGCAGATCGTGCGCCGTCACCGGGAGATTCCCCAGTCGCTGCACCTCGACCCCCGCCGCGACCGCCCCCAGGAACGCCGCCTGCAGCATGGTGCCCCCGGAGGACAGCGCGAGCGTCGCGGTCGTCAGCAGCGCGTCGCCGCAGCCGAGCGGGTCGAGCGGGATGGGCACCAGCGCCGGGACGTGCTGCGAGTCCAGGCGGGTTCGCCACTCGTCGCCCGCGCTCGCCGCGTCGGGCAGGCGGTCGAACGCGATCAGCCCCTCGGACCCCATCGTGATGATCGCCCCGCGCGAGCGGGTTTCTTCCAGCAGCCTCCACACGACCAGCGGCAGGCCCTCGGCGTGCAGGCGCAGCGCCTCGCGCGCCTCGGACTCGCTGGGGCACAGCAGGTCCATCTGCGAGAACCCCGCCAGCGACGAGCGCTTCCCGCTCACGTCTCCCGACAGCACGCCCGACACCGGGCGCAGCGCCCGCGTCAGCGCGCCCAGCGTGCTCGGCGTGAAGAGCCCGAGCCCGAAGTCCGCCACGATCGCCGCGTCGCACCGCCCGGCCTCGCGCCCCAGGCCCAAGTCCAGCGGATCGCCCGCGCGGCTTTCCGCCGCCGCCTCCCGCGCCATCCGGCGCAGGTGCTCGTGCTGCGTCTGGTCCAGCACCAGGGGCTCGACCAGGTCCAGCTTCATCACCTTCTGCGAGCCCACGAGAAAGCGCTGCTTCTCTCCCAGCGGCGCGTCGACCTTCAGCGATCGCACCTCGATGCCCTCGCCCTCCAGGCGCGTGCGGACGCCCGCGCCGTCGGGCCCGTCCGGCAGCGCCGTCACCAGCACCGCCCGCGCGCCCAGCGCCGTCGCGTGGCGTGCGATGATCGCCGCCCCGCCGTCGTAGTGGCGTGCCTCCAGCGGGCGCAGGGTCATCATCGCGCTCTCGCCCGCCACCTCGGGGCGATCGCAGAAGATGTACGTGTCGCGGATCACCTCGCCCACGACCACCACCCGCCGCCCCCGGAACCCCGCGATGAGTTCGTACAGCGCCTGCCCGGACAGGCTCGGGTGCCCTTCCAGGGCCTTGAGGCGCTGCAGGTATGGGTCCGCGCTGCGTTCCAGCGCCGCGATCAGCGCGGTCGAACTGAACACCACGTCGCCGGAGGTAAACACCACCTTCCCGCCGTGGCGCTCCACGACCTTCCGCTCCGCCGCAAACCGCGGGTCGTGGTTGGTCTCGTATTCCTTGCCCTTGACGTACACATCCGGGCGCACGGCCTCGAGCAGGTCCGCCGCCGTCGCGTGCCGGTCGACGTGCACGAGGTCGACGCAGTCGAGCGCCGCGAGGTTCTCGGCGCGCAGTTCCTCGGGGATCAGCGGGCGTCCGTCGCCCTTGCGCACGCCCGGATCGGGCGAGATCGTTACCAGCAGCAGGTCGCCCAGGGCCCGCGCCTGACGCAGGTGCCGGATGTGCCCGGGGTGCACGATGTCGAAGCACCCGTGACACTGCACGAGTCGCCGCCCCTCCGCGCGCGCCGCCGCCCGCGCGCGGGCCAGCCCCGCCGCGTCGACGATCTTCCCCGCCACGCCCCGCGGCATGCCGCCCGGCACTTCTCCGTTCGTCCCTCGGTCCCACATGCGTGCCCTTCTATCGGCTCGCTCCCGCCCGTGGCACGCGAAAGCGCCCGCGTCCGTCCCGCCCGCGGCCCCCGCTGGCGAGCCGCACGCCCGCCGGTCGATACTCCAGCCCGTGACCCAGGCCCCCGCCGCCCCAAGCCGTGCCTCGCTCTCGCGCGATGACCTGGTCCGCATCGGGCGCGACGGGCGTCCCTGGGAGTTCCTCCCGCTCGCCGCCGCCGCCCTCGCCCTGGCCCCCGCCGATCACGGGCTGCGGTTCCTCGCCGCGGCCAATCTCGCGCGCCTCGGCCTCAAGGCCCTCGCCGAGGAACTGCTCCTCAGCCTCCCCGACGCCGTCCGCGATCACCCGGATATCCGTGGCCTCGCGAGCGCACTTTCCGCGCTCCCGCGCGATCTGCTCTCGCCCGACGTCCGCATGCACACGCTGCGCACCAACCTCGACGCCTGCCCGGCGCTCGCGGCGTCGCTCCACGAGCATCTGGGCGCGTGGACGCTCCGCCAGCCGGGCGTCGAGTGGTACCGGGCGCTGGACGGCACGATCGTGCGTCGTGCCGCGGCCGCCCCGCGCGCCGACCTGCGCGTGCTCGCCTGGCTCGCGAATGCCCGGGCCCAGGGCGTGGCCGCCGCCAAGAGCCTCCGCCCGCCCGACGCGCTCTACGCCTCGCCCGCCGTCATCGAAGGGCTCGACCCGCCCTGGACGCTCCTCGAAGCCTGGCGTGCGACCATGCCGGACTCCAACGGCTACCGCCCGCGTCTGTGGGTCGTGCAGGCCGACCCGGGCGAGGCCCTCGACGGGCTGGCGTCCGCAGATCTTCGCGAACCCCTCGCCGACGCGCGGGTCCGCGTGCTCGTCGGGCCCGACGCCGGCGCACGCCTCCGCGCGGACCTCGCATCGCGCCACGCCGAGATCCTGCCGGGGCTGGTGCTCTCCAGCCCGTTCGTGCGTGCGCGCGTGTCGCCCGCGCTCGGCGAGGTGCTCTCCGCGTCATTGGAAGCCCAGGGCCGGGAACTGGACACGCTGCACGCGCGCGTGCAGGCCCGCTACGCCCCGCGCGACCGCGCGTTCTGGGCGGCCCGGTACGACGCCGCCCGCGCGGGCGGGCCCCCGCTGCGCGTGCTGGTTCCCATCAGCCGGCACAGCACGTTCGTGCGGCACGCCGCCGACGACCTCGCCCGTGCGCTCCGCGACGCCGGCTGCGTCTGCGAGGTGCTCACCGAGCCCGACGCGCACGCGCGCCTCTCGGCGGTCGCGTACGTCGAGGCGCTCGACCGGCTCGACCCGGACCTCATCGTGCTCGTGAACTTCACGCGCCGGGCGATCGGCGAGGCCATCCCCGCGAACGTCCCGTTCGTCACGTGGATCCAGGACGCGATGTCGCACCTCCTCGACGCCGAGGAAGGGCGCGCCCAGGGCCCGCTCGACCTCGTCGCCGGGCACCTGCTCCCCGAGCTCTTCGGCACGTTCGGCTACCCGCGCGAGCGCACGCTCGCCTTCCCCGTCGTCGCCAGCGAGGCCAAGTTCCACGACGCGCCCGTCGACCCCGCGCTCGCCGCCCGACTCGCCTGCGACATCGCCTTCGTGACCCACCACAGCGAAGCGCCCGAGGCCATGCTCGCCCGCCTGCTCGCGGGCGTGGAACGCGGCGGCCCGCGCCGGGCGACGCTCGAACGCATCTGGCAGCGCACGCGAGAGCACGTCGCGGGCGCCAGCCCCGCCCCCGGCGACGCCGAGGTCCGAGCGATCGCGCTCGACGAACTGCGGCGCGAGCTCGGCGCCGACCCGCCCGGCGCGCTTCTCGCCCACGTCACGCGCTCCTTCGCGCTGCCCCTGGCCGATCGCCTGCTCCGCCACCAGACCATCGCGTGGGCCTCGGACATCTGCGAGCGCCGGGGCTGGAGGCTCCGCCTGTACGGGCGCGGGTGGGACGCGCACCCGGCGTTCGCCCGCTGGGCCCACGGCGACCTCGAGCACGCCGAGACGCTGCGTGCCGCGTACCGGTGCGCGGGCGTCACGATCCACGCGAGCATCACCACGACCACGCACCAGCGCGTGATGGAGTGCGCGCTCAGCGGCGGGCTGCCAGTGTGCCGCCTGCTCAAGCCCGACTTCGACGACCTCACGTTCCGCGCGGCCCTCGAAGCATCGCGGCGGGAAGAGCCCACGGTGTGCCACGTCGGCACGCGCCTGGGCGGGCACCTCGCGCACGACCACCCCGAATGCCGCGACCTGATGGACGCCCGGCGCGGGCTGGGCCTGACGACCGACGACTGCATCTGGGTGAGCGAACGCCGCCGCCGGATCTACCTGGAACGCGACATCCTCCCCGCGTTCGAGACCACGCCCCAGTGGCTGCTGGGCGGGCTGGGCGAGGGCGCGTTCCGCGACGCACCCGGGCTCGAACGCCTCGCGGAGCGCGCGATCGGCGACGGCGCGTGGCGGCGTGCGCGCTCGTCGGGCATCGCGTCGCGCGTGCGCACGCGCTACACCCACCGCGTGTTCGCCCGGTCGCTGCTCGGGTTCGTGCACGGCGCGCTGGCCAGCCGGCCGGCCGGCGCGCCCTCTACGCCCGGCGGAGCACCGCCCACATCGTGCCCAGGCGCAGGTTCAGCGAGTCCATCACGTCCGTCCCGTTGACGATCCACGACAGATTGCCCACGCTCTCAAAGTCCATCTGCTCGACGTCGAACCCGTTGCGGGCGGCCCCGGTCTCGACGAACGCCCGCGCGTCCTCCGCGCCGAAGAACCAGCGGTGCCGGTCGGGCGGCGGCTGCGACGGCAGCCCGTAGTACTTCAGCCGCCCCTTCGCCCCGTCGCGCAGCGCGTCCAGCAGGCAGCGCACGGGGTTCGGGAGCGAGACGACCACGTGCCCGTTCGCGACGCGGCAGAGCTCGTCGAACACCCCGTGACAGCGCTCCAGGTGCTCCAGCACGTCCGTGCACACCACCGTGTCGTACGACCGGTTTGCGAGGGGCAGCGGGCTCGCGTCCAGGTTCAGCACGATGTCCGACCCCGGCGCCATGTCGACGCCCGTGTAGCGGGACGGGCTCGCGACCAGCGCCCGCAGCGGCGCCTTGTCGCACCCGACGTCGAGCACGCTCCCGTGCAGGATCGGGGCGTACTTCTCCGCGATGTACCGCGCCTTGGTCTCGCGGTCGGTGTAGCGGTACGCCGTCGCGTACCGGGGCTCGCCCGTCGGCGTGCCCGTGGAGGCCGCGGGACCGGTCGTGCTCGCTGTGGCCAGGGTCGTCATGGGTCCTCCGATCCGAGTTATCGGCGCTCCGGGAACTGGCCTTCGGAGTTTTCCCCCCCGCCCCGCACGGCCGATAAGTACCCGGCATGACTCCAGGCGTGTCGGTAGCGCTCCCGGTTCACCGCGACGACGGCGGCCTCGCCGAGGCCTTCGCGTGCATCGCCGCGCAGCGCGACGTCGATCTCGAGATCCTGCTCGTCCTCAACGGCGCCGACGCCCCCACCGCCCGCACCGCCCGCGACCTCGCGGGGAGCGACCCGCGCGCCCGGGTCATCGAGTTGCCCGGCGCCAACCTCGCCGCCGGGCTCAACGAGGCCCTCCGCCGCGCCCGGCACGCGCTCGTCGCGCGCATGGACGCCGACGACCGCTGCCCGCCCGACCGCCTCGCGCGACAGGCCGCCGCGATGCACGCCGCGCCGAACCTCGCGGCGCTGGGCACGGCGTACGAACGCGTCGGGCCCGACGGCGCGCGCATCGACCGCGTCCTGCCCCCGACCGACCCGCGCGAGACCCGCTGGCGCCTGCTGCTCGAGAACGTCTTCTGCCACGGCTCGATGATGCTGCGCCGCGACGCCGTCCTGGCAGTCGGCGGGTACGACGAGCGCTGCACCCGGGCGCAGGACTACGACCTCTGGCTGCGCCTCGCCCGCGCCGCCGACCTCGCGAACCTGCCCGACGTGCTGTACACCTACCGCGTGCGCGACGCGGACGCGCCCAGCGCTAACTGCGCCGCGCAGGCGGCCGTCGCGGCCGGCGCCCCGCTCGACGCGCTCGCCTTCCTGCCCGACGCCCCCGACCCCCAGGCCCGGCGCGCCCTGCGCGACGCGCTCGCCCGCCAGATCGCCGCGAACGCGCCCGACCCCGACGCCATCGGCGCGCTCCTGACACGGGACGGCCCGTCCCGCGAGGGGATCCACGCGTACCTGCTCGCGCACTGGCGCCGCGCGGGCGCCCTGCACCACGCCGCCGACGCCGGACGCGTCGCGTGCCTGCGCGACGTCGGGCGGCACATGCGCGACGCGGGCGCGCGCGAGGTCACCCTGTGGGGCGCGGGCGCCGGCGCCGCGTGGATCATCGATCGCCAGCACGACCTCGCCCTGCCCATCGCCGCCATCGTCGACGACGCCCCGCCCGACACCACCCGGCACGGCCTGCGCGTCTCGCGCCCCGACTCGCTCGCCCCCGGCGCGCACGTGCTCATCGCCAGCGAGCGGTTCGCGGACGCCATCTGGCGCGCGAGCGAGCCCCACCGCGCGCGGGGCGTGCATGTCTGGCGGCTCGCGCCCGTCCGCGGCCCGCGCGCGGAGGCCGCCCGATGACCCCGCCCCCGCTCGTCAGCGTCGTCGTCCCGCTGTTCAACAGCGCGTCCACCGTGCGAGACACGCTTGCGTCGCTGCGCGCCCAGTCGCTGCGCGACTGGCACTGCATCGTCGTTGACGACGGCTCGACCGACGACGGCCCGGCGCTCGTCCGCGCCCTCGCGCAGGACGACGCCCGCCTCGAGCTCGTGCACCAGGCCAACCGCGGGCTCGCGGGGGCGCGCAACGCCGGCCTCCCGCGCTGCCGCGGGCGCTACGTGTACTTCCTCGACGCCGACGACCTCGCCCTCCCCGGCGCACTGGCGGCGCTGGTCGACGCCTGCGAGCGCACGCCCCGCGCCACCGGGGCGGCGTACGGAGGGATCGAGTTCCGCGACGAGCGTGCCACGCTCCTCGACGCCTCGCCCCACGAGGCCCGCCACGACGTCGGCCTACACGAACTGCTCGCGGGCAACCCGTTCATCGTGCATTCCACCATGCTCCGGCGCGATCTCCTCGGCGACGACCGCTTCGACGAGCGCCTCCGCGTGGGCGAGGACTACGACCTGTGGCTGCGCCTCGCGTCGCGCGGCGTGCGCTGGGCCGGCACGCCCGCGCTCGTCGCGGGGTACCGCCTGCGCGCCCGCAGCCTGAGCCGCGACTTCGGCGCGATGCTGCGCGTGGGCCAATCGTCGGTGCGGGGCGGCTTCGCGCGGGCGCGTCTCGCGCCGGGGCCCGCGTGCGACGCTTCTCCCGCGCGCGAACGCGCCGTGCTCGCGCGTCTCGCGCTCGACTACGCGACCATGGCCGCCGTGGCGCCCGGGGGCGATGCGCGTCTCGCGCTCGGCGTGATGCGCGACGGGCTGGCGCCCGACGATGGCTTCGCGCCGGGCACGCTCGAGCCGGACGCGTTCGCCGCGGCGCTCTACTGGGGCGTGCTGTACGGGCGGTGCGAGCGCCCGTTCCTTCGCCCGACCGACGGGCTGCCCGCGTGGTGGGCGCTTGCCGAGCGATGGTGGGACGTCTGCGCCGCGTCGGGCATGCTGCGTGATCCACGCGGCACGCGCCGGGCGGCGGCCGCGCGACTGCTCGACCCGGTCGCGATCGCCGACCGCCTGCTCGACCGCGTGCCCGGCCCGGGCGTCACGGTCGTCGGCTGCGGGCGCAACGGACGCGCGCTGATCGCCCGTGCCATTGAGCGTTCGCTCCGCGTGCGCGTGCGAGACGACCGTCCGCCCGGCGCGCTGGGCGCGCTCCCGCCGGGCGTCGAGCCCGAGCCTATGGACGCGCCGTGGGGGCTGCCGCCGGTCGTGACGCCCCTGCACGACGAGGCGCTGGCCCCGCGATTCCCGGGTGCGCCGCGCTGGCGCGACGCGCTGGCGGCCCTCGTGCGCGAGGCCGTTGCGTCGCGCGACCCGCGAGAGGCCGCCGCGTGACCCCGCTCGTCTCGTCGATCATCCCCGCCTTCAACGCCGAGGCGACGCTCGCCCGCGCGCTCGACTCGCTGCTCGCGCAGAGCGTCCCCGCGTGGGAGGCGATCGTCGTGGACGACGGCTCGACCGACGGCACGGGCGCGCTCGCCCGCGCGTACGCCGCCCGAGATCGGCGCATCCGCGTGGTCTCGCAGCCCAACGCCGGCCCGTCGATCGCCCGCAACCAAGGGATCGGCCTGGCCTCGGGCGCGTTCGTTTACTTTCTCGACGCCGACGACTGGCTGCTGCCCGCCGGGTTCGAAGGCCTGCTCGGCGGGGCGGGCGCGGGCGACGCGGCGTGCGGCGCGACCCTGCTGTGCGACCCCGCCGGGCGCACGCTGCACCGCATCGCCGCCGGGCCCGGCGTGGTCGACGAGCACAGGCTCGCGCTCGGCAACGCGCTCTGCACGGGCTCGCACCTTGTGCGCCGCGCTCGCTACGACGCCGAGAAGTTCGACCCCGCGCGCCGCGCCGCCGAAGACTTTGACCTCTGGTCGCGCCTCGCCGCCCGCGGGCTGCGCTGGACGCCCGTCGACGCCGACGTGTCGGTCCACCGCGTCATGCCGGCGGGGCTCAGCAGCGACGTCGCGGGGATGCTGCGCGCGGTGCGGGAGATCCTGTCCCGCTCGCGCGAGCGGCTCGCGCTCGAGCCCGCCGGCCGCGCCGCGCGAGCCGGTGCGCCCGCGCGCGCCGCGCTGGAGTTCTGCACGCTCCGTGCGGCGGGCGACGCCACGCCCGAACGCGCCGTCGACATGTGGCGCGCCGACCCGACGCTCGACGCCCCCGGGGTGATCTCCCCCGCGCACACCGCCGACGCTGCGCGGTGGGCGCCGGTGCTCGTGCGCGCCGTGCACGAGTCGTCGGCGTCGGCGTGGGAGGTGTGGCCGGGGGTGCTGCGCTGGTGGCGCGCGTGCGAACGTGCGGGCTGGGGCGCGCCGGGCTTCGCCCGCGACGCCGCCGCGTGCCTCGCGCCGCTGCTCGTTGCGCCAGAGGCGATCATGGACGCGCTCTTGCACGGGCTCGAGCCGCCAGACGCGGTGCTCGTCGCGGGCTATGGCACGAACGGGCGCCTGCTCGTCGATGCGGCGCGAGCGCGCGGGCTCGACGTCGACATCCACGACGATCGTTTGCCCGCCGGCGCGGGGGCTTCCGCGGCTGTCGCGTCCCAGGCGGGGGCTTCCGCGCCCGCGTTTCCACCCTCGGGGCCAGAAGGGCTCAGCCACCACAGTGCTTCGCGCCCCCAGGATTCACTCCGCCCGAAGGATCCGCTCCGCCCCGACACGCGCGCCGTCATCGTCACGCCGCTCGACGACGAACGCCTCGCGTCCCGCTGGGCGGGCGACCTGCGCCTCCGCCGGTGGCGCGTCGTGCGAGACGAACTCGCCGCGACGATCGATGGCCGCCTCGCGACGCTCCTCGACGCCGTCTCCTAGGTCCCGCGCTCACGACGCGCGGCGTGCCGGTTCGTCCTCGAACATCTCGGGCAGCAGCACGCGATCGATCCCCGCCTCGCGCAGACGCGACACGATCGTCTCGCGCCGGTCGGGCGTCACGAGCACGCGGTGCGACGACGTGAGGTCGTGCACGCCGAGGCGCGGCACCGGGCAGTGCGCCCCCGGGTGGTCGTCGATCGCCGCCACCGGCACGGGGCCATCGGCCAGCGCGTCGAGCGCCGCCCGCCCGTTGAGCCCGAGCCCATAGATCACGAGCGTTCCCCCGGCCGGCACCGCCGCCGCGGCCCGGCGCGCGATCGTCGCCCAGCGCCCGGGCGTCCACGACACGCGCGGCGCGAGCGCGGGCCGATCGGGCAGGCAGCGCGCGATCGTCGCCCGCCACGCGGCCGCGCGCATCCCCGCGTCGTGCTCGCCCACGGCGTGCCGCCGGCAGAACGCTTCGCGCAGCGCGCCCACCAGTTCCGCGTCGTCGTCGGCGGTCAGGGGCCCCAGTTCGGCGCGGATGGCGCGCACGAGCCCGGCGTCGTCGGCCGCTACCCCCCGCGCGAGGTGGCGAAGGTGCCAGCGCCGTTCGAGCGCGCGTTCATCAAGCCCCGCACGCCGCGCCGCCGCCGCGGCGCTGGTGCGAACCACGCGCAGCCCCTCGCGCCACATGCGTTCGACGCCCGCCGAGAGCGACTGGGCCCGCAGGCGGCAGACGAACAGCGCCGCCGGCTCAATGGCCCAGCGGGCGCCGATGGCGTCGAGGCGCAGCCACAGGTCCCAGTCCTCAACGACCGGCAGCGATTCGTCGAACACCGCCCCGCCGCCGCGCACGCGGTCCAGCGCGTCGCGCCGCACCACCACGCCCCCGACGCCCAGCGGGTTCATGCCCGCCAGCCGATCGGTGTGCAGGTCGTGCTCCCCGACGCGGTACGTCCAGCCCAAATCGTCGAGCATTGGCCCGACATACCGAAACCAGCACGCGGCGGCGTCGGCGTCGCGCAGCCGCGCCAGCATCCGCCGCGCGAAATCCGGTTCGACCAGGTCGTCGGCGTCCAGGAAGCAGATCGCCGGCGCGGTGGTGCTCCGATAACCCGTGTTGCGAGCGGCGGCAAGCCCGCCGTTGGTCCGACGCTCGATCCGGATGCGCGGATCGTTGATCTCGCCGACCACCGCCTCGGGGTTGTCCTGGCCGCCGTCGTCGACCACGACCGCACGCCAGCGCGGCTCGGATTGCGCGACCAGCGAACGCAGCGTGTCCGCCAGCGTGTCGGCGGCGTTGTACGCGGGGACGACGAACTCGACGGCGGGGCGGTCGGGCACGCACACAAGATCGGCCGACGGGCCGCCGCAGCCGGAACGTGCGGCCCCGAACACATCCCGCAAATCGCGTCGGCGGGGGATCGGTTCTGTCGTACCCCCGCCCGAGTGGGTGGTCGGGTGCCGGTGACTCTGGTGGATTGAGATGGCGGGCGGACCGATAGAAGCGGAGATGGGCCGCGGGATCGCCGACTGCCTGGTGCTGGTGTTTACGGAAGGGGTGTCACTGCGCGCGTGGGCGAACCTGGGGATGCTGGAGCGCGAGTGGGCGCTGTACCGAGCATTGGGGCCGCAGTACGGGCGGCTGGTGCTGGTGACCTACGGCGGGCGGGATGACCGCGCGGCGCTGGAGCCGGAGTTGACGCCCGAGGAGTCGTCGAAACTGACGGTCGTGAGCAACGAGGACGGGCTGTCGCCGGCGGAGTACCTCCGAACGGTGCCCGCGCGGGTGCGGGCGGCGGTCGCGGGCTGCGAGTCGGTGGTGGTGAAGACGAACCAGATGCAGGGCGGCGAGGCGGCGGTGGAGATCACCCGGGCGCTGCGCGCCAGCGGGTGCGCCGCGGGGCTGATCGCCCGCGGGGGCTATCTCTGGACGCGGTTCGTCGCGCACGAGCACGGCCCGCAGAGCGCCGCGGCCCTGTCGGCCGCCCAGCGCGAGCGCGCCCTGTGCCAGGCCGCGGACATCGTCGTCGGGACGACCGGCGACATGGTGGACGACCTGGCGTGGCGGTACGGGCTGGAGCCGTCGCGCTGCGTGGTGGTGCCGAACTACGTGCTGCTCGACGTGGAGCCCCGCGCGAGCGAGGACCGCGAGCCGGGCACGCTGCTGTACGCCGGGCAGCTCTCGAAACGCAAGAACGTCGATTTGCTGGTGCGTGCGGTGGCGCTGCTGCCCGAAGAACGCCGCAGGAACGTGGTGCTGGAGATCATCGGCGAGGGCGACCAGCGCGGCGCGCTCGAGAAGCTGGCGAAGGAACTGGGCGCGCCGGTCCGGTTCCGCAGCCGCATCCCGCACCGCGAACTGGTGGAGCGGATGTCGCGGTGCACGGCGTACGTCCAGTCGTCGGAACTGGAAGGGCACCCCAAGACCGTGCTGGAAGCCATGGCGGCCGGGGCGCCGGTGCTGGTGGTGAAGGCGCCGGGCCTGGCGGAGGTCGTGACGCACGGGATGAACGGGCTGCGCGTCGACGCCGACCCGCAGGCGCTCGCAACGGCGATCGAGGAACTGCTGAACGACGCCGAGTGGCGCGACATGCTGGGCTGCTCGGCGGCGCGCACGGTGCGCAACGAGGTCGGCCTGCCCCGGATCGTGGAGGTCGAGACCGAGGTGCACAAGCGGGCCCTGGCCCACGCCTCGCGCAGCGCGCTGCGCGTCTCCGCGTAACCCGCGCCTTCGCCCAAGTCTCCCCGTCGGCACAACCGATACAGACGGTCCGGAGGGCGCGCACGCCGCGCCCGGAGAGGACGTCATGACGCAGGTTGCGCGGCACGAGGTGCGGTGGAGCCCGGAACTGCTCGAGGCCGACGCCCCCGGCGCGGTCGAGGCCTTCTTCCGCAGCCTGCACGGCTACGCGAAGCGGCTCTCGCCCGAGCAGCGGGCGCGGGTGCTCTTCGGGCTCGACGCCCGCCTGTACGAGTGGCTGGGCGAGAGCGCCATCGAGTCTGACGGCGGGCTGCACCCCAAGCACCGCCTCACGCGCTACCACGAGTTCTTCGTCCAGCGCGTCCGCGCGGGCGAGCGGGTCATCGACCTGGGCTGCGGCGTGGGGGCGCTCGCCTGCGCGATCGCGCAGCAGGCCGGGGCGCACGTCACGGGCCTGGACCTCTCGGAAGCGAACGTGCGCGCATGCCGCGAACGGGCGGCACGCGCGGGCGTGTCCGAACGGTCGTCGTTCGACATCGGCGACATCACCACGACACGCGTCCCGGGGTCGTTCGACGTCGTCGTGCTCTCGAACGTGCTCGAGCACCTCACGCAGCGGGCGGCCCGCCTGGCGGTGTGGCGCGCGTGGTACGGCGCCGAGCGCTTCCTGGTCCGCGTGCCCGCGTTCGACCGCGACTGGCGCGTGCCGTTCCGCAAGGAACTGGGCCTCGAATGGCGCCTCGACCCGACGCACGAGACCGAGTACACGCGCGACCAACTGCGGAGCGAACTGCGCGAGGCGGGGCTCGAGGTGCGCGAGTGCGTCGCGATATGGGGCGAGTACTGGGTCGAAGCGCACGTCCCGCGCCCCGACCCGGCCGACGCCTGGCGCCGCCAGAACGCGCCGGGACTGTCGCCCGACGAGTACCGGCGGGTGCAACTGGAGCGCAGCCTGTCGCTGAAGGACCACGACCCGGGCGATCGGGCCCGCCGGCTGATCGAGCGCATGAGCGACTTTGTGCCCACGACGCCCGAGCCGCGGATCCTGTGCGTGGGCTGCCGCAACGGGCACGAGCTGGACCACCTGGCCCGGGCCGGCTACGTGCACACGCTGGGGATCGATCTGCACGCGGCCGATCCGCGCGTGCACGTGATGGACATGCACGCCCTGGACCTGCAGGGCGCGTCGTTCGACGTCGTGTACGCCTCGCACAGCCTCGAGCACGCGCTCGACCCCGAGAAGGCGGCCCGCGAGTGGATGCGCGTGCTGCGCCCGGGCGGCACGATCGTGATCGAGGTGCCCGTCCGCTACGGACGCCGCGGCGCGGACCTGTGGGACTTCGAGTCTCCCCAGGGCGTCGCCGCGCTCTTCCCCGGCACGCGCGTGGTGTGGAGCGAGGTCGGGCCGCAGGTCGGTGCGCCGGCGCAGCAGGCGGCCCGGGTCATCCTGCGAGCAACGGCGGGGGCCTGATGACGCAGACCCTGAGCACCCCGCGACCACCGGCCGTCGACCCCCGCGTCGACGACCTGGCGTACTCCGTCCGGCGGTACTTCGTCGACGAGTTCTTCACGCGCCGCGTGGCGCGCTTGCCCCCGGGCGCCCGCGTCGTCGACATCGGCGGCATCAAGGGACGCAAGCGCGGGCAGTTCGACCTCGACGCCTGCGACGTCCGCGCCATCCGCGTCAACACGAGCGCGGCGGCGTCGCCCGATGTCGTCGCTGACGCGGCCTGCATCCCGCTGCCCGACGCCCAGGCCGACGCCGTCATCATGGGCGAGGTGGTCGAGCACCTGCCCGATCCCGTCGCGGCCCTGCGCGAGGCCGCCCGCCTGCTCCGCCCCGGGGGCGAACTGCTGGCGACCGCGCCGTTCATGTTCCGCGTGCACGACGATCCCATCGACGTCGGGCGCTACACCCCTTACTGGTGGACCACCACGCTGCGCGCCTGCGGCTTCGGCGACATCGCCGTCGAGCCCCAGGGCATGTTCTTCAGCGTGCTCGCCGAACTCCTGCGCGGCTGGGCCCTGCACCTGCGCGACACCGACGGGTTCTGGCCGGGCGTCGAGGCGCACGCCATGCCCTTCGTCCGCTGGGTGCGCGAGCGCGCCCTCGCCCACGAGCGATCACTCGGCGAGCGTGCGCACCCGTACTACCGGAGCTTCGCCACCGGCTACGGCGTGCGGGCGGTGCGCGCATGAGCGCCGCCCCGCCGACGCGCGTGTACCTCTGTTCCGGCGACGGCACGGGCTGGGCGGTGGACGAGGACCGGCGATTGACCGCGATGGCCCTGGCGCGCGTCGCGACGCTCGTGCCCACGCCGCCCGAGGCGGAGGTGATCCACGCGTGCTGGTGGGAGCCGCTGATGGCGCTGCCCGCCGACGCGGTGCGCGGGCGGGCGGTGGTGTGCCACATGGCGGGCGATCCGGCGCGCGTGCTGAGCGAGCCGCGGTTCCGCGGGGCCGTCCGCCGCGTCACGACCTGGATCGCGCAGTCGCGCGGCGCGCTCGAGAAACTGCGCACCCTCGGGCTCGCGTGCGCGTACGTGCCCTACGCGATCGACCCCGCGTGGCTGCACGCGCCGGGGGGCGAGGCGACGGGCGATGCACAGGCGAGCGCCTGGGCGAGCGGCGTGCGGGCGCGCCTGCCCGAGGGCGCGTACGTCATCGCGAACTTCCACCGCGACACCGCCGGCCCGGGGTACCGCGGCGGGGGCGTGGGCAACTGGGTCCCCAAGCTCGTCAAAGGGCCCGACCTGTTCGTCGAGATCCTCGCCGAACTGCGCCGGCGCGGGCGGAACGTCGCCGCCCTGCTCGCGGGCCCCCGGCGACACTGGGTGCGCGAGCGCCTGCGCGAGCGCGCCGTGCCGTACGCCTTCGCGGGGCATGAAACACCCGACGACGACTACCCGGGCGCGATCCTGCCCGCGGCGAAGATCCTGGCGCTCTACCGCGGAGCGGACCTGTGCCTGGTGACGAGCCGCTCCGAAGGCGGCCCGCGCGCGGTGCTCGAAGCGTCGGCCCTGGGCGTGCCGGTGCTGAGCACGCCCGTGGGCCTGGCGCCCGACGTGCTGAGCCCCGAGTGCCTGTACACCGACGTCGTCGAGGCGGTCGAGAAGATCGAGGCGGACATCGAGTCTCGCGCCGGCGCGTCCGCGCCGGACGCGGGCGGAACGCTCGCCCGGTTCGCGCCCGCGCACCGCGAGATCGTCCGTGCGCGCCACACGCCCGACGCGAACGTGCTCCGCTTCGTTGAGGTGTACGCGAACGCCGCGCGAGAGGCCGCGGCGAGATCGACCCCGTCGCCGATCACGTCGGCCGCGTCGGTGCGTTCCCCCGCGCGTGTGGCGCCCCCGAGGCGCGAGGGCGTCGTCTCGTTCTGGAACAACTTCACCCCGCCGCCCTGGGGCGGGGGCAACCAGTTCATGATGGCGCTCATGCACGCGGCGCAGCGCCGCGGCGTGCGCGTGGCGGCGAACGGGCAGAGCCCGGGCGAGGGCCGCGACGCCGGGGCCGCGCTCCGTGCGTCCGACTTCGCGGGGCACATCGTCAACTCCGTGCAGTTCCCCATCGACGCGTTCGAACGCCTCGTCGAGCCCGGCAGCGTCCGCGTCGTCCACCGCATCGACGGGCCCATCAGCACGCTGCGCGGCACGCCCGAATCGCTCGAACAGGACCGGCGCTGCTTCGACTTCAACGCCCGCTACGCGAGCGCCACGGTCATCCAGTCGTGGCACACGCTCACGAACATCGCCGCCCTGGGCTTCGACGTCGTGAACCCCGTGCTCGTGCTTAATGCCTGCGACCCCGCGATCTTCCGGCGCGCCGAGCGCCTGCGACGCCCGGGCGAACGCCTCCGCGTCATCGCGACCAGTTGGTCGCCCTCGCCCGGCAAGGGCGCGCCCGTGTACGAATGGCTGGACCGGAACCTCGACTTCGAGCGATTCGATGTCACGTTCGTGGGCAACTGCCCCGTCGCGATGCGACGCGTGCGCGTCGTCGAGCCCCAGCCCTCCGAGCGTCTGGCCGATCTGCTGCGCGAGCACGACGTCTATCTGACCGCGTCGCGCAACGACCCGTGCTCGAACGCGCTCATCGAGGGGCTCGCCTGCGGCCTGCCCGCGGTCTACCTGGATTCGGGCGGGCACCCCGAGCTCGCCGGGCTCGGGGGCGTGGCGTTCCGCAGGCCGTCGGAGATCCCCGCGGCGTTGGAGCGCATCCGCCGGCACTACGACGTGTACCGCAACCTGATCGTGACCGAGCCGCTCGACGAGGTGTGCGACAAGTACCTCGCGCTGCTGCTCGACGACCGCGTGTACCAGGTGTGACGACGTGTGCGGGCTTCGTTCGGAGCCCGCCGGCGACCGGCGAGAACCCGGAACGGACGCGGGCACGACGGTGGCGCGTGACGGCGCGGGCGATCTGCCCGGCGCGGCTGGCACGGGGGCGGGCGTGCACGCCCCGCCGACTGTGCCGGCCCGCACGCGCGGGCCGATGTACTTCGCGGGGCGGGGAGGGCGCGGGGGCGCTCCGAGGAGATCGACCGTGCTGCGGCTGATCGTGTCAGGGTGTGCCGGACTGGACGTGCGCGGGTGGTCCACCGTCGGGCCGTTCGACGGGGCCGACCTGCGCCTGGACCCGGGCGAGCGCGAGTGGCCACTGGCGGACGGCGTCGTGGACTGCGTGTACGTGCGCGACGTGGTGGAGTTCCTCTCGCCCGAGCAGTGCGAGACCTTCTTCCGCGAGGTCCGTCGCGTCGTGCGCCCCGGCGGGCTGCGCGAGTCGGCGGACGGCTCGGCCCCGTTCGAGGGCGGGCTCGTGCGCGTCGTCTTCCCCGACATGCCCGCCGCGCTGCGCGCCGCGGCAGATCGCGAGGTTGACTTCTTCGCCGTCGCGTCGGCGGCCCGCGCCACCAAGGACGGCACGTGGGCCGAGCGGCTCTCGCGCTGGCTATACGCACCCCGCGCCGACGGACGCCCGCGCGCCTGGGCGCCCGATGACGAGAGCATCGCCGCCCTGCTGAAGCGCGCCGGCTTCGAGGGCGTCTATCGCGCCGCGGGTGGAAAGAGCCTGCACCCGGCGATGCGCGAGGTGACCCGCACCGAGAACATGCCCGACGTGCTCTTCAGCGAGGCCTGGCGCAGTGCCGAGGCCGCCCGGAGGGCGGCGTGAGCAAGCGCCCCCGCTCGGCGCCGGCCAAGGCCCCGCCGTCCAAGGCCGCGCCGTCCAAGGCCGCGCTGCGCCGCGTGGCGCTGCTGGTCTTCGACTTCGACGGCGTGATGACCGACAACCGCGTGCTGGTGATGGAGGACGGGCGCGAGGGCGTGTTCTGCAACCGCTCCGACGGGCTGGGCATCGGCCTGCTGCGCGACGCCGGCCTGCCGATGCTCGTGATGAGCAAGGAGCGCAACCCGGTGGTCGCGGCCCGATGCCGCAAACTCCGCCTGGACTGCGTGCAGGGCGTGGACGACAAGGTGACCGAACTCCGCCGGCGCTGCGGCGACCTGGGCCTGGCGCTCGCGCGCGTCGCGTACGTGGGCAACGACGTGAACGACGAGGCGTGCATGCGCGCCGTGGGCATGCCCATCGCCGTGGCCGACGCGTGGCCCGCCGCCCGGCGCGCCGCGAAGTTCATCACCACGCGTCCGGGCGGGCACGGGGCCGTCCGCGAGATCTGCGACTGGTTCCTGGGCGCGCTGTCGAAGTAGCCGCGGCACCCCGCGCTACCGTCGGGCATGACCGCCGCCTTCCTCGTCGCGCTGCCCTCGGGGTTGGTCGTGTCCGGCGTCGCGTCGTGGGCGGTGCGCCTGCTGGGCGCGCTCGTGGCCCGCGGACGCCCGTGCGGGCTCATCCTCCACGCCTCGCCCGCGCGCCACCCCCCGCTCGCGATCGACCTGGACCCGCGCATCCGCGTCACCGACCTGCGCGATCGCCCGCCCCTCGAAGACGCCGGGGGCGAGGTCGACGCGTTCGTCGCGCCCTACGCGCACGCCGCGGCGACGCTCGCGGCCGAAGCGCGGGGCGTCGTGATCAGCCCGAATCTCCTGGGCGACTGCTACGCGATCGCCGCCCGCGCCGCGCAGGCCCAGCCCGCCGCCCGCATCGTCGGCTGGCTCCACAGCGACATCCCGTACGAGTACCACGTGCAGGCGCACTTCGCGCCGATCATCTCGCGCTTCGTGCCCGCGAGCCGCACCTTGGAGCGCACGCTCGCCTCGCGCCTGCCCGACCGCGCGGGCGACATCGTCCGCATCCCGCACGGGGTCGAGATGCCCGGGGCCATCCCCGTGCGCCCGGCGTACCCGGGGCGCCCGCTGCGCCTCGTCTACGCCGGGCGGCTGGACCACACGCCCAAGCGCGTGCTGGCGCTGGTCGCGGCGAGCGACGCGCTCACGCGGCGCGGGTTCTCGCACGAGCTCGCGATCGTCGGCGACGGGCCCGCGACGCCCGACGTCGAGCGCGCCATCCGGGGCAAGCCGGCGATCGTGCGACTGCACGCGCAGCCCCCGGCCCGCGTGCTCGGGCTGCTGGCGCACGCGGACGTCGCGCTGCTCGCGTCGACCTTCGAGGGGCTGTCGCTCGCGGTGATCGAGGCCATGAGCCGCGGCTGCGTGCCCGTCGTCACCCGCACCGACTCGGGCGACGAACTCATCGACGACGGCGTGTCGGGCGTGATCGTCGACGCGGGCCCCGAACAGCCGATCGCGGCGGTGGGGGAGCAGTTGGCCTCGGGGATCGAGCGTGCGGCGGGAGATCTCGCGCGACTGCGCACCGGCGCGTTCGAACGCGCGCGCGGCGCGTTCGCGATTGATCGCCAGGCCGACGCCGTCGGACGCCTGCTGGACGACGTCGCGTTGGGGCCGGCGCGCACGTGGCCCGCGGAGCGCCCGTGCGCGTTCGCCGGCGCCGGGGGCGGGTCGGTGCCGCCGGCGGGCGAGGTGCGCCTGCGCGCGGTGCTCGCCGGTCTGTCGGGGCGCGCGCTGGCGGTGCACGGCACGGGACGCCACACCATCGAACTGCGCCACGTGCTCGAGCCCCTCGCGCACGCCCCGGCTGGCGCGACGCGCATCGTCGCGTTCATCGACGACGATCCCGCGAGGCAGGGCGGCACGCTCTGGGGCGTGCCCGTCGTGGCGCCCGAGCGCGCCGGCGAATCCGGCGCGACCGACGTCGTGGTGTCGTCGTGGATCAACCAGCGCGCGATCCTCTCCCGCCGCCGCGTGTACGAGGGCCAGGGCCTGCGCGTGCACGCGATCTACCCGGGCGAGTAAGCACCGCGTGCCCCGCCCGCTCCGTTCGTGTCGCCGACCGAGTGTTTCGGGGCCGCACTCAGTCCGTCGTCACCGGCTCGCCGACCAGTTCACGCACGATGTCGCGCGCCGCGACGTCGTCGAGGGCGTCGAGCAGCCCGCGCCGCCAGGCCCAGCGTTTGAGGGGCAGGTGCGCGTCGTACAAGGCCGTGATGTTGTCGTGCATCTGCCCGGCGGGCGTGTCGGCGAGCGCGAGGAACCACAGGCACACGCGCCGGAGCCCGGTGAGGCCCTCGTGCACGTGGCGCCGGGCGGCGTCGACCTCGACCGGCGAGAGGATGTCGCGTCGGAACAAGTCGCGGCACATCTCCGGGAAGCGTGCCGCGTACACCCGCGCGGTGCGTCCGAGGTGGTACTCGCGGCGCAGGTACTCGGCGGGTTCGATGCGGTGGTCGTGCACGACGCGCGCCCCCGGGCGGAAGAACACGGGCACGCGCGCGCGATACGCGAACTCGATGTCGTCGTACCCGTACGTGCCGTCGATCTCGAAGAAGCGTGTCTCGCGCAGCAGGTCCGTCGGCAGCGAGAGGTTGAGCGTCCACGCGTGCCGGTAGCCCCAGTCGCGGTCGCGGTCGTTCCAGTGCGGGAGCATGCGGTCGTAGAAGAACACCATCGAGGTCTCTCGCACGACCTGGTCGAAGAGCCGGTCGGGCGTGTGGCGCTTCCACGGCGCGTCGCCCAGGACGAGCGCCCGCGGATCGGCGAGCGTGCGCCGGGCCGCGACGTGCGCGTCCAGCAGCGTCGGCTCGGGCACGACGTCGTCGTTGAGGAGGATCGTGAGCGCGCCCGCGGCCAGACGGGCGAGCGCATTGCGCACGGCGCCCGGGCCGCCTTTGGGAAGGTCGACCACCCGCAGGCCGGGCCGGTCGCCCCAGGCGTCGTGGGCGGCGCGGGCCGAGGCGCCCTCGTCCCCGCCGTCGACGCCGACGAGCACCTCGAAGCGGGCGTCGGTGTGCTGGCGGGCGAGGGCCCCGACGCACGCGCCGAGTTTCGCCGCTCGCCGGTGCGTCGGGATGAGCACGCTCACGTCCATGACGAGCGTTATCGGCCCGCACGACGCGCGACATGAAGCGCGGCGTGCGCAATGTGGGGGGCGTGCGCGGGCGGCGCACGCGTCTCCCGGGACGTCGCGGTGGGGCGGGCCCGACGCGGGGTCGATACACGCTGCGTCTGCCTGTTCGGAGGTCGTTCCCCCATGAGCCTGGAATACACGACCGAACGCCGCCGCAGTCCCCGCCAGGCGCTCACGCGCCCGTGCAAGGTCTACCACGTGGGGAGCGCGCGGTACATGCCGGGCACGACGCGCGACGTCGCGTCCGGCGGGGCGCTGCTCGCCATTGATTCACCCCGCCCCATCGAGGTCGGCGACGTCATCGACGTGCACATCGGCTGGGACGATCGCACGCTGCTCTCGAGCGCGAGCAAGGTGCCCGCCCGCGTCATGCGCGTGCTCCGCACCGATTCACCCCGCCAGTTCGTCGGCGTCGCCTTCCAGGGCGCCGTCGCGGGCGTGCGCCGTCTCGCGGCGTGAGCGCGCCCACCGCGACCCTACAGTCCGCCATGCTCTGGCAGCCGTCGCTCCCCGAGGCGTACCGGCGGCTTGCGCCCGATGACCTGGCGCGTGCCATCGATGCACGCCGCGCAGAACTCGGCTCGCGACTGGTCGTCCTCGGGCACCACTACCAGACCGACGAGGTCGTGCGCCACGCCGACCACACCGGCGACTCGCTGAAACTCTCGCAGATCGCCGCGGGCCTCGCGACGCAGCGCCCGCCCGACGACGCGCTCGAGTTCGTCGTCTTCTGCGGCGTGCACTTCATGGCCGAGTCCGCCGACATGCTCACGCCCGACCGCGTGCGCGTCATCCTCCCCGATCTCTCCGCCGGCTGCTCGATGGCCGACATGGCCCAGTACGACGACACCGTGCAGGCCTGGGACGCGATGCACGCGTCGCTCCGCGAGGGCGGCTGGGGCGGACGCATCATCCCCGTGACGTACGTCAACTCGTCCGCGGCGATCAAGGCCTTCGTCGGCGAGCGGGGCGGCGCCTGCTGCACCTCGAGCAACGCCCGCGAGGTGCTGCGATGGGCGTTGGCCGGGGGCGAACGCGTTGCGTCGCCCGGCGAGGACATCAGGGTGCTCTTCCTGCCCGATCAGCACCTGGGGCGCAACACCGCCGCCAAGGAGGGCATCGACGTCGCCCGCAACAGCGCCGTCTACGACCCGCGCCTGGCGCGCCGGGGCGACGAACTGGGCGGCATGACGGCGACCGCGCTCGCCGACGCGCGCATCATCCTCTGGGCCGGCCATTGCTCGGTGCACAAGCTCTTCCGCCCCGAGCACTGCGCGCAGGTGCGCGAGCGCGACCGCGCCGAGGGCACGAGCACCACGATCCTCGTCCACCCCGAGTGCGCGAAAGAGGTCGTCGACCTGGCCGACCTCGACGGCAGCACCGAGTTCATCATCCGCACGATCCGCGACGCCCCCGCCGGCTCACGCTGGGCGGTGGGCACCGAGGTGCACCTGGTCTCGCGCCTCGCGCGCGAGGCGGCCCCCCGGGGCGTCGACGTCCGCATCCTGTCCGATTGCCAGTGCCTCTGCACCACGATGTACCGCATCGACGAGCCCCACCTGCTCTGGGTGCTCGACAACCTCGTCGGATCGTTCGAGGGGCGGGGCGGGGGCAAGGAAGGGCGGCCCCGCGTCGTGAACGAGATCCGCGTGCCCCCCGCGGTGCGCGACCTCGCGCTCCGCGCCCTCGACCGCATGCTGGCGCTCTCGCCCCGAACGCCCGGCACCGCCCTGCGGATGGCCCAGGCCGACTAGAACGCCGGCGCCCCTTACTGGCTGTTCGCCGGCACCTTGACGGGCACCTTCACCTCGGCGATGGTCGCCGACGGCGGGGGGGTCAGCTCGACGCTCTCGCGCATGAGGCGTCCGACCTTGAAGCGCACCGCCCGCTTGGCGGGGACGTCGACCTTCTGCAGGGTCTTGGGGTTCTGGGCCAGGCGCGCGGCGCGCGTCTTGACCTCGAACACGCCGAAATCGCGGAACTCCAGGCGGTTGCCCCGCTTCAGCTCCACGATGATCAGATCGAGGAACTCCTGCAGGGTGCGCTTCACATCCGCGCGCGGCAGGCGCGTCCGCTCGGAGATGCGTTCCACCAGGTCCTTCTTGGTGATCGTCGGCATGGGAGATCCTGCTGGCTGACTGACCCGCTCGAGGCGTTGGAACGTCGGATGAACAAGTTCACATGCGGTGGAGACGCGGAAGGCTGCAAGCGACGGTAGAGCCCGCGAGTCCGTGCGGATCGCCCCGGCCTTTGGCCGCGCCGGGGCAGGGGGCAAGTATCACGCGCCCGACTCTCAAGGTCAATGCCTATCGAAGTTTGAAGCGCGCTCAGAACTCCAGAACCAGACCGGCGTACAGCCCCTGCAGGGACCCGTCGTACTCATATGCTTCCACGCCGTCGCCGGACGACACACCCACGAACATCGCCCTATAGCCTATCTGGACGCCCACGTTGCGGTGGGGCTGCCACGACCCGCCCACGAAGATGTCCACCCCGTACGAACTGGTGTCCCCCAGCGGGAGATACCCCACGTCGATCTTCGCGTCCAGCGTGAACTGCTCCAGGAACAGCGCCGAGACCTTCACGCCCACCAGCGGGTGCGCCGTCGTCTCCTCGGCGCTCGCGACGTTCGACGCCGGCGGCGCGAACGCCACGTCCAGGTTCGCGACCTCCCAGTCCGTCTGAAACACCCGCACGCCCGCCAGCACATCCACCCGCCAGCGCAGGGCGTACCCGTCGCGGCCCGAGAGCGGCGACCGCACGCCCTTGGCGATGGTGTACATCGCCTCGATCTCGAGATCCAGTACGTCGACCGACGACGTGATGCGGTCGCCGTCCGCGATCGGCAGGTCGCCGATCCGCCCGGCGCGCCCGCTGGCCTGCTGATCGTTGGAGAAAGCGAACCCGCGCAGCCCGATCCCCCAGTCGCCCTTGCGCAGCGTGATCTCGCCCAGGGGCTGCACGAGCGACGTGTCGTCCAGGTCCAGGTCCGCCAGGTCCGTCGTGTCGTTGCTCGGCGCGCCCGCCGCGCGAGGCAACTGCACGTCGCCCGCGATGCCCACGAACCACACGCTCGGCTCGAACCGCACCGTCCACGCCGCCTCGTCCCGCCATGTCGGCGGCGTTTCGCGCGCCGGCGACGCCTCCGCCGGCGCCACGCCCGGCTCCAGCACCTGCGCCACCGCCACGGGGCACAGCAGCCCCGCGGCACACCACGCGATCAACCTTCCAGCATCCTGCATGTTCATGCGGTCTCTCCGGACAAGCGGGCAGGGAGCGTACCGCGCCCCCGCGCGGCACGCGAGCCCGCTCCCCCCACCTAGCCTTCCCGCGTGCCCCTGCCCCGCGGCGTGATCCTCGGCATCGAGATCAGCAACCCCTCCGCGCGCACTCAGCACGCCCCGTGGGCGCCCGGTGTCGCCCTCGCCCGCGTCGCCGACGCCGTTCCGGTCCTGCTGGCCTTCGAGCCCCTGGCCGGCCAAAGTCCTCACGACGATGACCTGCTCCCCGCCGTCGCACGCCTCTGTCGGGCGGGCGACGTTCGACCCGCCGACCTCGCCGGCGTCGCGGTTTCGGTCGGGCCCGGCGGGTTCACGGCCCTGCGCATCAGCGTCGCGGCCGGCGCCATGATCGCCGAGGCCACCGGCGCGCGGTGCTTCGCCGTGCCCACCGCCCACGTCGTCGCCCGGCGCGCCGCCCAGAGCGCGCCCTTCGCCGTCGCGCTCGCCTCCAAGGGCGACTCCGCCTGGATCCAGGTCTTCGAGCGGGCCGACCGTCCCCGGGCGCCGGGCGGAATCTGCACGCCCGACGCCCTCGCGTCGCTGGGCGTCGCCCGCCTCGTCGCCGATCACTACCTGCCCGACGCGATGCGCACGCGGGCGGCGTCGCTGGGCATCGTCATCGAGCCCCCCGCGTTCGACGCCCTCGCGTGCATCGAGGCCGCCGCCGACCTGGAACCCACCGACCCGGCCCAACTGCGCCCCCTGTACCCCCGAGAACCCGAGGCGGTGACGAAGTGGCGCGAGCGTCACGAGGGCTGAGGGGCGGATAACCCGCGGGCGGGATCCCCCTGTGAAGTTGGGCAGAGTCGAGGTCGATAGACCGGCAGACTGGCGGCTTGCCGCCGGGGGGCCGCGCGTGGACCAGACGGGACGACAAGCCAACGGGCGCGAGGGGACGCACGATCCCAAGCGCGTGTTCTCCACGGGCGAAGCCGCGGCGATCTGCAAGGTCAGCCAGCAGACCATCATCCGGTGCTTCGACGCGGGGCGGATCGGGGGCTTTCGGGTGCCCGGGAGCAAGTTCCGGCGCATCCCGCGCGAGGAGTTGCTCCGCTTCATGCGAGCGAACAACATCCCGGCGGACCTGCTCGAGGCGCACTCGCCCGTGGGGCGTGTGCTGTTCGTGAGCGAGGCCGGCCCCGTCGCCGATGCGTGGGCGAGCGCGATGGGCGAGGGCGTGCACTGGCGCATCGCGCGCGACGCCTTCGAGGCCGGTCGCGAGGTCGAACGATTCCGCCCCCACGTGCTGGTGCTCGCCGGCGCCGTGCCCGGGCTGACCGAACGCACCCTGCGCGAGCGGGTGCAGGGCGAGGTCGCCCCCGGCGCCGTGCTGGCCCTCGAGCCGGGCCTGGGCACGCAGGACGCGTGCGCCGCGATCCGCCGCGCGCTCGAGGATGCCTCGGGCGGCCCCACGCGCTCCTGAGATTTCCGTCCGGTCGCGCTGAACACCGGACGGTGCCGGGCCGATGCTCGCAGCGTCCACATGGCACGACGCACCACCCCACCCCCCGCCCCCGCACAAACGCTCAAGGACGCGAGCGTGCTGGTGGTGTCGGCAAAGCGTGCGCGGCGCGAAGATCTCGCCCGGTCGCTGGGCGCCTGGGCGGGGCACGTCGAATCCTGCGACGCCGAGCACGCCCCCCAGCACGCGTCCCGCGCCGATCTCGTGCTGCTGGACCTCCCCGGATCCATCGACCTCTGGCTGCGGCTCGAGCACGCCCGCCCCGGCCTCGCCGGCGTCATCGTCCGTGAATCGCCCGACGCGGCGTTCCTCACCCGGGCGCTCCGCGCGGGCGTCGGCGACGTCCTCGACGCCGCCGCAGGGCCCGACACCATCGCGCACAGCCTGGCCGGCGCCTGGGCACGCGTCCAGCGCAGCCAGCGGGGCGTGGTGCGCGAGCGCCGACGCGTCCGCCGCCTGCTGGCCCTCGCGGCCCACCTCCGCGGGTCGCGCCGCGAACTCGCCCAGCAGATGAGCGACCTGTGCGCCCAGATGGCCGGCTCGTACCGCGACCTCTCCGATCAGATGCGCACCGTCTCGATGTGCAGCGAACTCTCCGCCATCCTCCGCCAGGAACTCGACGTCGAGAGCCTGCTGCGCACGACCCTGGAATACACCCTGCGCCGCATCGGCTCCACCAACGCCGCCATCTTCCTGCCCAACTCGCTCGGCGACTACACCCTCGGCGCGTACGTGAACTACGACTGCCCGAAGGACGCGTCCGAGTCGATGTTCGCCGACATGGCCGAGGTCGTCGCCCCCGCGTTCGAATCCGGCGAGGCCCCCGTCGTGCTCCGCACCCCCGCCGAGATCACCGGGGCCCTGGGACGCGAGTCCCCCTGCCTGCAGGACCGCTCGATGGTCGCCATCCCCTGCCGCGCACAGGGCGAGTGCGTCGGCGTGGCGCTCTTCTTCCGCGACCGCCGGACGCCCTTCGCCGACGCCCACGTCCGCACGCTCGGGCTCATCGGCTCGCTCTTCGCCGAGCAGATGGCCCGCGTCGTCCGCACGCACAACCGCCACCTGCCCAAGAGCCAGTGGGACGGCCCGGGCGAGGCCGGCCCCGACGACTTCGATCTTCGCGCCTAGCCCGTTCGTACCCTCCCCTGTGAGCGCCCCCGACGAGTTCCCCGACAACGCCCCGCCCGGCGAGGACGCCGACGCGCTCGATGCCGAAGCGCTCGACCCCGACGGGCCGGACGACGCCGATCTGTCCGATCCCGCCGGCGAGGCGCCGCCTCTTGTCGCTCCCGCGGGCCCGCGCGACGCGCGCCTCGTCCGCCTGCTGGGCGTAGCGCGGGCGCTCCCGCGCGAGCCGGGCGTGTACCTGATGAAAGACGCCGCCGGCACGGTGGTGTACGTGGGCAAGGCGCTGGTGCTGGCCGAACGCGTGTCGTCGTACTTCGTGCCCAGCGCCGACCTGGGCTACCAGAAGAACCGCCTGCTGGACGTCGTCGAGGCCGTCGACGTCATCCCGTGCGAGAGCGAGTGGGAGGCCCTGCTCACCGAGAACCGGCTGATCAAGGACCTGAAGCCCCGGTTCAACGTGCGCCTGACCGACGACAAGACGTTCCCGTACCTCGCGATCACGATGCGCGAGGACTTCCCCCGCGTGTTCGTGACGCGCGCCCCGTCGAGCCCGGACCTCAAGGGCGCCCGCATCTTCGGGCCCTTCACGAACGCCGGCGCGCTGCGCGAGGCGATCTCGATCCTGCAGAAGGTCTTCAAGTTCCGCACGTGCCACCTCGACATCGACGCGGGCGACCCCAAGAACGCGCGCTTCCGCCCGTGCCTGCTCTACGCGATCAACCAGTGCACCGCGCCGTGCGCCGACAAAGTCACCCGCGACCTCTACCGCGCGGACATCGACCGGTTCCTGCGGTTCCTCGCGGGCAAGCGCAGCGTGATGCTGCGCGAGCTGCGGGCCGAGATGGAGCAGGCCGCCGCCGTCCTGCGCTTCGAGCAGGCCGCCGCCATCCGCGACCAGATCCGCGCCATCGAGAAGCTCGACGAGCGCGCCACCCGGGGCGATCAGTGGCAGCCCGAGGCCGAGGCGCTCGTGCTCGAGCCCGGCAAGGCGCTCAAGAGCCTCCAGAAGACGCTCGAGCTCGACGAGCCCATCCGCTGCATCGAGGGGATCGACATCGCGCACCTCAAGGGGGGCGAGACCGTCGCGAGCAAGGTCTCGTTCATCGACGGGCGTCCGTTCAAGAGCGAGTACCGGCGGTACAAGATCCGCACCGTCGAGGGCGGCAACGACGACTACGCGAGCATCCGCGAGGCCGTCTCGCGCCGCTACCGCGACGCGGGCGAGGGCCAGGAACTCTTCCCCGACGTCATCGTCATCGACGGCGGGCTCGGCCAGCTCCACGCCGCCCTCGAGGTCTTCGACCTCCTCCGCGCCAAGCCCCCCATGGTCATCAGCCTCGCGAAGAAGGAAGAACTCATCTTCGTCCAGCGCCGGGCGGCCCCCATCCGCCTCCCGCGCACCAACCCGGGCCTGCGCCTCGTCCAGGCCGTCCGCGACGAAGCCCACCGCTTCGCCCAGCACTACCACCACGTCCTCCGCCGCAAGAAGACGCTGGAAGAGGACTGAGCAGGCCGCGAGACGCCGGGTCCGCCCGTCCGCCCCCTACCCTCCGGTGATGTCCACGACGACCGCCCCGGACCCGTCCCCGCTCATCGACGCCGACCTCCCGCGCCTGCGCG
The DNA here is from genome assembly GCA_033763975.1 of Planctomycetota bacterium. Lineage (NCBI taxonomy): Bacteria > Pseudomonadati > Planctomycetota > Planctomycetota bacterium. Next base: position 186,494 of record JANRJM010000013.1, on the reverse strand, counting down.
AACTGCGCCGCGATCTGCACCAGCACCCCGAGCTCTCGATGCACGAGCGCCGCACCAGCGAGGTCGTGCAGCGCGAGCTCCGCGCCTGCGGCATCGAGATCAAAGCCGGGCTGGGTGGCGGCACGGGCGTGCTGGGATACCTGCCCCCCACGCGTGGCGACGGCGCGACGACCATCGCGCTCCGCGCCGACATGGACGCGCTGCCCATCGAGGAGCGCACGGGCAAGCCCTACGCCAGCCGCACGCCGGGCGTCATGCACGCCTGCGGGCACGACGGGCACACCACGATCCTGCTGGGCGTCGCGAAGGTGCTCTCGCGCCTGCCCGTGCGCGAGCGGGGCGTGACGTTCGTCTTCCAGCCCGCCGAAGAAGACGGCGGCGGGGCCGAGAAGATGTGCCGCGAGGGCGTCCTCGCCGGCGCCGCCGGGGGCGGGCTGGGCACGCCCGTCACGCGGATGTACGGCCTGCACGCCTGGCCCACCGTCCAGGTCGGCAAGGCCGCCACCCGCGTCGGCCCGCTCATGGCCTCCACCGACGACTTCGTCGTCACCGTCAAGGGCCGCCAGTGCCACGGCGCATACCCGCACTTCGGCGCCGACCCGATCGTCGCCGCGGCCCACATCATCACGGCGTTGCAGACCGTCGCGTCGCGCAACGTCGCGCCCATCGACAGCACCGTCGTCACCGTCGGGCAGATTAACGCCGGCACCGCGAACAACATCATCCCCGAGACCTGCACCCTCGTCGGCACCGTCCGCGCCCTCCGCGCCGACACCCGACGCCTCGCGAAGGAGCGCTTCTTCGCCATCGTCGAGGGCGCGGCCCGGGCGCTGGGCTGCGAGGCCCGCATCGAGTGGAACGAGGGCTACCCCGTCACCGAGAACGAGCCCGACGCCACCGAACGCTTCTTCACCATCGCGCGCGACGTGCTCGGGGGCGACCGCGTCGAGAAGGTCGAGCACGCCACCATGGGGGGCGAGGACTTCGCGTACTACGGCAAGCACGTCCCCGCGTGCTTCTTCTTCCTGGGCCTGCGCCCCAGCAACGCCACGACCTACCCCACGCTCCACCAGGCCGACTTCGACTTCAACGACGACGCCCTGCCCATCGGCATCGAACTCATGTGCAACCTCGCGCTGCGGGGCTAGCCGTCACTTGTGGGGCGTAAAGGGCGTGCCGTCCGGCAGCACGATCGCGTCGATGATCGCCCGGTACTCGGCCTCGGTCTGGACCGAGATCACGCTGCCGTCGGCGTACCCCACCATCCACGGCGGGCCCGGGATCGTGGGGTTCTCATACAGCAGCACCGTCTGCGGCGGAGACTCGATGCGCGACATGTTCCCCAGCGGAACGTAGAAATAACTCGGCCCGCTCGCCGGCGGGCGGGGCGACGTGAACATCTCCCCCGTGACCCCGTACGGCGCGAGGACCGAGGGCAGGTCGACGCCCAGCGGCGGGAGCGTGTCGCCGTTGTCGACCGCGTACGTCACCAGGCCCTGCTGGATCATGCGCATCTGCGCCATGCTCTGCATGGAGAGCGCCGCGTCGCGCGCCTTGCTGATCGCGGGCATCAGCACCAGCGCCGAGATCCCCCCGCACACCACCAGCAGCAGAACCACCACGCCGGCGATGATGGCGATGATGGCGCCCGCGCCCATGCCCTTCTTGGGCGCCGGGGGCTGGTACGCGGGCTGGCCGGCGTTCATGTGCGACATCGCGGTTCCTCCCTGGCTCGCACAGTCTATGGGAAGCCCGCGTTCAGGGTTTCGCGCTCCCGGCCGGGCGCTCCGCCAGGCGCATGCACCACAGCGGACCCATCACAGCGACCTTGCCGATCTTGGCTCGCCGCCAGAGCCATCGTCCGCGGCCACCCTTGAAGTCGATCGCATCCCACGGGATGCTCATGGGCCCGCAGCCGATAAGGCGGAGCAACGCCGAGGGCCGAAGGTGCAGGCAGTGCTCGTCCACGACGACATGAACGCAGAACCCCATGTTGAACAAGTCGAAGGAGAAGCTCTGAAAGTTCCGTGAGACGCTGGGCTCCACGACATCTCGGGGCGGGTACGCCTGCTGCAGCGGGCCCCAGGTGTACGCGCGGAACGAATGCAGCAAGACCCAGACGATGAGCGCATCGACCGCGAGAAGGATCGCGACGATGAGAATGATCTGCTGAGATTGCGGCATGGGTCCTCCTGCGTGCCCATTCTCACGATCTCAATCTCTCGGAGCACGTGTCCTACACGCCCAGCTCGTCCGCGACCGACTCGAGCGTCTCGGGCCCGTCGTCCTGCTGCCCCACAGGCCGCGCCGTCGCCAGCGCCTTGCCCGACGCGTCCGTCAGCGCCGCCCCCGACATCGTGCGGATGATCGGCACCGGGTGCGACCGCTCGTGGGCCGCCAGCGCCTTCTCCAGCCCCGCGCGCGTCGCCTCGGGCAGTTCCGCCCACTTCCCGCGTCCGCGGCACTTGGGGAACCGCGAGCACCCGAGCCAGGGCCCGCGCACCCCGCCCCGCAGGCTCAGCGGCGCCTTGCACGTCGGGCAGGCCAGGTCCGTCTGGTACGCGGGCGGGCTCTTCGCCACCACGCGCCCTTTCTTGTCCAGGTTCAGGATCCCGTCGCACGGGTTCGCTTTGTCGGCGTAGCGCGAGCACCCCAGGAACGCCCCGAACCGCCCGACGCGCTTCGTCATCGCCGAGCCGCAGATCGGGCACGCCACGTCCACCGTCTCCGCCGCCGGGCGGGGCTTCCCGTCGCGATCCACCGGGCTCGCGTAGTTGCACGCGGGGTACGTCGAGCACGACAGGAACCGCCCGTTCTTCCCGAACCGGTACACCAGCCCCGACCCGCACTGCGGGCACTTGTACTCGTCCGGCGCCGGCACGGTCTCGGCCTTCGCGTGCACCAGCGTCTTCTCGGCGTCGCGGAGCTGGTCCTGGAACGGCGCGTAGAACCGGTGCAGCATCTGGATCCAGTCCAGGTGCTCGTCCTCCACCAGGTCCAGGTCCTTCTCCATCTCGCGCGTGTACCCGACGTCCATGATCGACGGGATCGCCTCGATCAGCTTGTCCGTCACCACCTCGCCCAGGTCGCTCGCGAAGAACCGCCCCGACTCCTTCTCCACGTACTTGCGGTCCTGAATGGTCTGGATGATCGACGCGTACGTCGACGGACGCCCGATCCCCTCGGCCTCCAGCGTCTTGACCAGGCTCGCCTCCGAGTACCGCGCCGGGGGCGCGCTGAACCGCTGCTCGGGCTCGAGCGCCACCGGCGACAACGCCGCCCCTTCGCGCAGCGCGGGCATCGTCTGCTCGTCCGCCGACTGCGGCACGCCCGCGACGCGGTAGTACCCGTCGAACACCAGCGCCCGCCCGCCCGCGCGGAACGTGCAGGGCCGGGCCGGATCCACCCCGCCCACGATCAGCACGCTCGTCGCGTCCCACTGCGCGCTCGTCATCTGCGACGCCACGAACCGCTCCCACACCAGCGTGTACAGACGCAACTGGTCGGGCGTCAGCGCCCCGCGCACCCGGCTCGGCGAAAGGTCCAGCGACGTCGGGCGGATCGCCTCGTGCGCCTCCTGCGCCCCCTTGTTCGACGACTTGTAGAAGTTCGGCGTCTCGGGCAGGTACCGCCCGCCGAACTGGCGCGAGATGTACCCCCGCACGCTCTCGATCGCCTCCGCCGAGATGTGCGTCGAGTCCGTTCGCATGTACGTGATGAGCCCCACCGGGCCCTCGCCCGGCACGTCCACACCCTCGTACAACTGCTGCGCCGTCCGCATCGTCCGCTGCGCCCCAAAGCCCAGGCGGCTCGACGCCGCCTGCTGCAGCGTGCTCGTGATGAACGGCGCGGGCGGGCGGCTCGTCGTCCGGCGCGTCTCGATGCTCGTCACCCGGTACGTCGCCTTCGCGTCCACCACCCCGACCACCTCGCGCCGGTACCGAGCCGGCCCGCGCCCCGACGCGTCCTCGCGCACCCGGCGCGTGATGTCCGTCAGCCCCGCCAGGCGCGCCGCCTCCGCCACGCGCGGCGTGACGTCGTGCGCCTCCGCCGTGTTGAACGCCGCCGCCGCACGCTCGTGGCGCGTCCGGATGCCCTCGGGCGTCAGGTCCGTCGCCGGCCCAAGCAGGTCATCGGCCCGGATCGAGCAGTCGAACTTCTCGCCCGCGACCTCGATCAACTCCGCGCGGAACGACGCGTGCTCGCCCATCCACGCCGCCCGCGCCTTCTGCGTCGGCTCGGCCCCCTTGGCGTCGCGCTCCGACGCGAACGCCCGCCACGCCTCGCGCAGCCCCGGCGCCGCCGCCAGGTCCGGCGTGAACACGCCCTCGATGCCCCAGATCTCGTCGGGCACGAACACCCGGATCTCGCGCTCGCGCTCCACCACCAGCCGCACCGCCACCGACTGCACCCGCCCCGCCGACAGCCCCCGCGCCACCTTCTTCCACAGCAGCGGCGACACCTGGTACCCCACGATCCGGTCCAAAATCCGACGCGCCTGCTGCGCGTTCACCCGGTCCTCGTCGATCGGGTGCGGCCTCGAGAACGCCCGCTCGATCTCCGCCTTCGTGATCGCCGCGAACACCACCCGCTTCGCGTCCGACGACGCGATCCCCAGCTCCTGCGCCAGGTGCCACGCGATCGCCTCGCCCTCGCGGTCCAAGTCCGTCGCGAACCACACGTCCCGCCCCGACGACAGCGTTTCCTTCGCCGCCCGCTTCAGGTCCGCGATCACCCGCTCCTTCCCCTCCGACACCTCGTAGTGCGGGCGAAAGTCGTGCTCCAGATCTACCCCGGGCACCGGCGCCTTCACCCCTTTCGGGTTGCGGCTTGGCAGGTCGCGCACATGACCCACCGACGCCAGCACCAGGTAGTCGCGTCCCAGGTACTTATTGATCGTCTTCGCCTTCGACGGCGATTCCACGATCACCAGGTGCCGGTCCTTGGCCGCCCCGGGGCGATACGCCGTCGTCGCCTGCCGCCGCGCCCGCCCGCCCCGCCCCCGTGCGCCCCCCGCCGCCGGACGCCCGGCCGCGGCTCCCCCCTCGGACGCACTGCCGTCTTCGCCCGCGTCAATCGCGGGCGCAGCGTCGCCCGCCGGCTTCGCGGCACGCTTCGGTCGGGACTTTCGAACCGGTTTCTTCCCCATGCTCGTGGAACTCGAACCCCAACAGTACCCTTTCATCGGCCCGAAGGTTCGTTCTCGCTACCAAAGGTCCGGGAACGGCGACAGTCAAGTTCATTCGGAAAACGTTCGGGTTTGCCGCCCCGCGCCCCCGGCGGCGGCCTCCGCGCCGCCTATCCGACGCCTTCGATGCGCGACAGCACCGCGTCGCTCCAGTCCTGCGGCACAAAAGTCCCCGCGTCGATCCGAATCGCCCGCGCATCCACGCTCAGCCGACGCAGCCACGTCCGCTGGCTCTTCGCGAACCGACGCGTGTCGATCTTGATCCGTTCCACCGCCTCGTCCAACGGCCGCGTCCCCTCGAACACCGGGATCAACTGCTTGTACCCCAGCGCTTCGCGCGCTTGCGGGCCCAGGCGGCCCGCCTCCCAAAGCCCCCGGGCCTCCGCCGCCAGCCCCTGCTCCATCATCGCCCGCACGCGCGCGTTGATCCGCCGGTTGATCGCGTCCACCGGCCAGTCGAGCACCACCAGGCGCATCCCCGGCGCCCCGGGCTCACCGCGCGATTCGGGCCCGCCGTCCCACTGCGTCTGGTGCTCGCTGATCGGCCGCCCCGTCAGACGGAACACCTCCAGCGCCCGCACCGTCCGGCGTTCGTCGTTGGGATGAATCCGCGCCGCCGCCGCCGGATCAACCCGCTCCAACTCCGCCCGGCGTGCCCCCGCGTCCATCGCGTACAGCGCGGCACGCAGGCCCTCGTCCGCGCCCGGCCCTTCGAACAGCCCGTCCAGCAACGCCTTCACGTACAGGTGCGTCCCCCCGACGACCAGGGGCCAGTGTCCGCGCCCGCGGATCTCCGTGATCGCCTGCTGCGCCCGCGTCAGCCAGTCGTGCAGCGTGAACCGCTCGGTCGGCTCCGCCACGTCGATCAGGTGGTGGGGCACGCGCGCCCGCTCCTCGGGCGTCGGCTTCGCCGTGCCGATGTCCAGGCCCCGGTACACCTGGAACGCGTCCGCCGCCACGATCTCCACGCGTGCCGCGCCGACGCGCGCGGCGAGGTCGAGCGACAGCGCGGACTTGCCGCCCGCCGTCGGTCCCGCGATGACCAGGGTGGGGGGCGTGGGGGGCGTGGGGGGCGTCACGGGGTAGGGTCCGCGGCTTCCCTACGGTTGTCCAGCATGCCCATCCCGCGGATCGCTATCGTCGGACGACCGAACGTCGGCAAATCGTCGCTCATGAACATGATCGCGGGGGCCAAGGTCTCCATTGTCGACCCCACCGCCGGCACCACGCGCGACCGCGTGACGGCCATCGTCGACATGGACCCGCCCGTCAAGGGCGGGGAGTCCAAGGTCGCCGAGTTCGTCGATACCGGGGGCTTCGGCGTGTACGTCGCCGACGGTGCCCGCTTCGACGAGGTCGGCAACGACCTCGCCATGCTTACCGACGACATCGAGAGCCAGATCGCCAACGCGATCGAGAACGCCGACCTCGTGCTGTTCTGCGTCGACGCGCAGGCGGGTGTCACGCCCGCCGATCAGGAGATTGCCCGCCTGCTGCGCGAGCGGCGCCTGGGCTCCAAGCCCGCGCGGGGGAAGGCCCGCCGGGCGACGCGCCGCAAGGACGCCGCCGCCGAGCCCGCCGACGGCGCACCGCCCACGGACGCCAAGCGCGCCAAAGGCGTGAAGGGCATCGCGGGCATCAAGGCGGCGCACACCGAGGCGCCGGGCGGCTCATCGCGCGACGGCCCGCCGATCCGCATCGTCGCGACCAAGGTCGACGGGCCCAAGTGGGAGGCCCACGCCGCCGAGATCGCCGAGCTCGGCTTCGGCGAGCCGCTGATCGTGTCGTCGAAGAACAACTACTTCCGGCGCGAGTTCATGAACGAGGTGTGGTCGCTCACGCCGCGCGCCACGCCCGAGGAAAGCCGCCGGTCCGCCGCCGACCTGCTGGTCGCGGTCATCGGCAAGCGCAACGCCGGCAAGAGCACGCTGGTGAACACGCTCGCGGGCGAGCCCCGGATGATCGCCTCGGAGATCCCCGGCACGACCCGCGACGCGGTGGACGTGCGCCTGGAGTACGGCGATCGCGTCGTCGTGATGATCGACACCGCGGGCCTGCGCCGCAAGCGCAGCTTCCAGAACCAGATCGAGTGGTACGCGCTCGACCGCCTGCAGCGCGCGGTCGACCGCAGCGACGTCGTGCTGCTGCTCGTCGACGCCACCGAGAAGATCAGCCAGGTCGACGAGCACCTCGCCCAGATGGTGCAGAAGGCGTTCAAGCCCTGCGTGCTCGTGGTGAACAAGTGGGACGCCGTCCAGGGCCGCGTCGGGGCGCACGGGCGCGTCGTCACGCCCGCGGCCTACGAGAAGTACCTCCGGCGCGAGCTCAACGGCCTGGCGCACGCCCCGGTCTCGTTCATGTCGGGCGAGTCTGGGCTCAACGTCCGCGCGACGCTCGATCTCGCCTTCGACCTGCGCGAGCAGTCGCGGGCGCGCGTCACCACGGGCAAGCTCAACCGCCTCGTGCGCTCCATCCTCGACACGCGCGGGCCCAGCGACGTGCGCGGGCGCTTCGCCAAGGTCTACTACGTCGCCCAGACCGGCGTCGAGCCCCCGACCATCACCATGGTCGTCAACCACCCGGACCTCTTCCGCCCCGGCTACCTCCGGTTCCTCATGAACCGCTTCCGCGAGGAACTCCCCTTCGGCGAGGTCCCCGTCCGCATCGTCGTGCGCAAACGCCGCCAGCGCGAGGACGATCTCGTCGCGGCCGACGAGGGCGGCGACGGCGCCACCATCCGCGTCTCGCGCGGACGCAAGGGCGTCCGGCAGCGCGTCGAGGGCAAGCGCGTCGGCGCCGTCAGCAAGCCCGGCACGCCCGACGAGCTCGGCGAAGAACTGCTCTCCGACGAACTCAGCGAGGTCGTCGACGTCGACCAGTTCGCCGAAGACCCCGACGAGTACTTCGACGACGACGACGAATAGCGCGCTACGCCGCCAGGCGCCCGCGCGCCGCTTCCGCCAGTTCCACCGCCGTCACCAGCGACGGACGCTCCGCTTCGCCCCCGCGCGGGGCCATCTCGGCCCGGATGCGGTCGAACTCGGCGTGGATCCGGTCGAAGGCGTCCACCACGCGCGGGTCCAGGTGCGTGCCGCGGCTCGCGACGATGACGTCCCGCGCCTTGGCGTGCGGCATCGCCGGCTTGTACACCCGCTTGCTCGTGAGCGCGTCGTACACGTCCGCCAGCGCCACCACCCGGGCGGCCAGCGGGATCTGCTCGCCCTCCAGGCGGTACGGGTACCCCGTGCCGTCCCAGCGCTCGTGGTGCGAGAGGGTGATCTGGATGCCCATGTCGAGCAGGTCGTCCTGGCCGACACGCTTGCGGATCGCCACCAGCGTGTCCGCGCCGATGAGCGGGTGCAGCTCCATCAGGCGCCGTTCCTCGGGCGTGAGCGCGCCGGGCTTGAGCAGGATGGAATCGGCGATGCCGACCTTGCCGATGTCGTGCATCGACGCCGCCAGCCGCAGCAGATCGATCCACCCGCGCGTGATCTCCGAGAACTCGTCGCGCAACGCGCGGGCCAGCGTCTCGCTGTAGCGGCAGATGCGGTCGAGGTGGCTGCCCGTGTCGGTGTCCCGATAGTCCGCGAGCTTCGCCAGCCCGAAGATCAGCCCGTTGCGGATGTCCAGCCCCCGGCGCACCCGCCGCTCGAGTTCCTCTTCCAGGCTGCGGTTCGCGCGCATCAGGATGCTGTCGTATCGGCGCACCAGCAGCGCCGACCCCAGCACCGTCAGCACCAGCGCGCCCGCGCCCGCCACGGCGGTCCACAAGAGCACCTCGCTCGAGAGGCTCGCCGCCGCCGCCCCCGCCGCGTCGGCGGGCATCAGCACCACGACCTTCGCCTGCGCCGCGTCGGTGTACACCACGCCCACCAGCGCGCGCCCGCCCAGGAACTCCACCTCGCCCGACAGCGGCACGTGCGGGCGCAGCTGCCCCAGTTCCATCTGCTCGCCCCCCGGCACGAGCGTCACCCGCTGCTCCCGATAATCCACCCGACGCAGCCCCGGGTTGGCCTCCAGCGCCGGGTGGCACAGCAGCGACCCGTACCGGTCCAGCACCAGCAGCGTCCCGCCGGGTGGTTGCGACGCACGCACCATCTCCTGCGCGCGCTGCCACGCCTCGTTCCCGTGACGCACCGGCCCGTCCACGCCCCGCTCGAGCTGCGCCGCGAATGCCGCCGCCCGACGCCCCGCGTCCTCGATCGTCCGCTCGCGCACCTTGCTCGTGAGCCCCGCCCGCGTCGCGTGCAGCGACGCCAGCCAGCCCGCGCCGATCACCACGCCCTGCAGCAGCACCGTCGCGGCGATGAGCCGCCGCCGGCTGCGAAGCGCGAAACGCCTGGTCTTGGGGGAAGCCGACACATTTCTACCATCGGCCCCGCACGCCCCCGCCTCGACCACCGCCCCGCCACGCCCCCGCTCCCCGCGGCGCACGCTGTTCACACCGCGCACGCGGCAACCGATAACGACGCCCCGCGGGGTGCTACGGCAGCGGGAACACCCCGGCGATCAGCCGGTCCGCCGCCGCCAGGTGCGCCCCCGCCTGCTCCGACGTCACCGGCGCCGCATCCGGGATCGGTGCCACCCCCGCGTCCTTCGCCAGCGACTCGCGGATCGGCACGTTCCGCGAATCGCTCGCGGCCAGCGCCCGCTCCACCTCCGCCGACAGCAGGAAATCCGCCAGCCGGCGCGCCGTGTTCGGATGGGGCCCGCCCCGCACCAGCGCCACCGTGTTCGGGATCACCACCGCCCCCGCGCTCGGCAGCCCCTCGACCTTCGCCCGGGGCTTGTCGGGCGACTCGAACACCATCCCCACGGGCCACTGCTGGCGCCGGGCGGCGTGCACGTCGTCGGTGTCCGTCAGGCCCACGTCGATCTCGCCCAGGAAGATCGCGCGCACCACCGACGAGTTCCCGTCGTACACGCGCACCCCGTTGTCGCGCAGCGCCAGCAGCCATTCGCGCACCGGGTCCTCGCCGTGCATCGCGATCAACGCCGCGATCTGCGTGCGCGTCGTGCCGAACTGCGGACGGGCGATGCCCACCCGCCCGCTCCAGCGGGCGTCCGTGAGGTCGCGCAGGCGCGTCGGGGCGTCGGCCGCCTGCACGCGCGTCTCGTTGAACGCGATGACCCGCGCCCGCAGCGCGAACCCGTACCAGGTGCGGTCCGTCGCGCGGTGCGCCGCGGGCCACGCCGCCCCCAGCGTCGCCTCCTGCTTGCTCGCGAAGGGCTCCAGCACGCCCGCCTTCGCCAGCGCGATCGTGCCCAGCGCCTCGTTCGACCACCACACGTCCGCCCGGGGAGACTCGCGCTCCGCCAGCAGACGCTCCACCAGGCCGGTCGTCTTCGTCGCCTCCGTGTCGCCCACGACCTTCACCGTGAGCCCGCTCTGGCGCTCGAACGACTCGAGGATCGGCGGCAGCAGGAACGCGTCGGTGCTCGTGTACAGCACCACCTCCCCGCCCCCGCCCACGTCGTCGGAGGTCACCCCGCCCCGCGCGCCGAGCACCAGGTAGGCGGAGAGCGCGACGCACACCGCCGCGAACGCCAGCGACGAAACCGCCACGCCGATGCGCGTCGACCGCGGGAGCGCCATCCACGCGTCCCACCACGCGCGGAGTTTCCAGCGCACTTCTTCCCGGATGCGTGCGGTGCGTCCCATGTGATCGCGAGAATACACGCCCGTCGAGCGTGGCGAGGCCCCGGTGGTCCCGCCCCCGCACGCGCCGCCCGGGCCCCGTCGCGCCGCCGAGGCTAGTTGGGCGTCGCCGGCGCGGGCCGCGTGCCGGTGTCCTTCTTCACCCGCTCCTGCAGGCGCCCGAAGTACGTCTTGACCGCGTCGTGATACTCACGCGGCACGGACTGGCTGTCGAGCGCCTCGGCCGCCTCGCTCGCGCTGGATTCCACCACGCGCTCGAACTCCGCGACCGACTCGCCCTTCACCTGCGCGCCGTACACGAGGCGCGAGCCGATGATCGGGCCCGCGGTCGTCTGCGTGTTCGCCTTCACCTTCTCGGTGGTGTAGTCGATCGGCGAGGACTCCGGGCTCGCGCCGTTGCCCCTGCCGGGCCCGCCCGAGCCTTGCCCCATCCGCTGGCTGTTGCCCTCGCGCCACGACCCGTTCTGGCCCGTGCCCGACTGGCCGTCGCCGGGCATGTCGCCCCCCATGCACTGCCCGGCCAGTTCGGCGAGCTGCTTCTTCGCCTCGTCCAGGGCCGCGTCCAGGTTCTCCATGTCCGACTGGATCATCTCCATCTCGGAGAGCTCGCCCGCGAGCTGCTCGAGCCCTTCCATGCCCTCCTGCTGCAGCCCCTCTTGGGTCATGCCCTCGGCCGCCTTGGACATCGCCTCGCTCATCGACTGGCACTGGGCCTGGGTCTGCATCGCCGCCTTCGCCATCTCCATCAACTGCTTCTTCTGCTCGTCGGAGAGGTTCTGCGCCTGCTCGAGCGCCTTCTTGAGGTCCTCGGGGTTCCCCGACGCCGCCTTCTGCGCCAGTTCCTGCGCGCTCTTCTTGTCGAGGCCCTGCTGCTCCAGCTTCTTGGCGAGCGCCTGCTGGTCCTTGCCCATCTTCTCGAGCTGCTTGGCCAGGTTCTCCATCTGCTTCTTGGCCTGCTCCTGCGCTTCCGGAGACATCGAGTTGTCGGCGAGCTGCTGCTCGAACTGCTTCAGCATGTCCTGGGCCTTGTTGAAGTCGCCCCGCGCCAGCATGCGCGAGAACTCGTCCAGCGGCCCCTCGCCCGGCTGGCGGAGCTGGCGCATCGCCTCGCGGATCGCCTCGGCCTGCGCCGCCTTCTCGCCCTCCTTCTCCTGCTCGAGCTTGTCAGTCAGCGCCGTCAGTTTCCGCACCGCCGCCCGCTGGATCGCCTCGGGATCGTCCATCTCGGGCTTCTGGTTCTCGGCGTTCACGTCCCCCGTCTCGTCGACGAACTGGACCTTCGCCTTCTCCAGCATCTTCTTGATCTCGGCCTCGCGCGTCTGGATCTCGGCCTTCACCGCCTCGACCCGCTCCACCCGGCGCACCTCCGCGACCTTCTTCTCCGTCACGCCCAGCACGTCCAGGTTCGGCACCGCGAACCAGATGATCGCCAGCGCCATCCCCGCGCCCAGCGGCGCCGGCCACAGGCGCGGCGCCTCGAACGGGATCGCCCGCGACACGTCCACGCCCTTCGCCGTGCGCTGCGCGCTCTCCACCACCGCGACGCTCCACGGATCGCGCTCGCGCTCCAGGTACATCGCCGTGCTCAACGCTTCCTTCAGGTCCGCCCGCTCGTCCAGCGTCTGCGCCACCGAGATCGCCCGCTGCCGACGAACCAGCGCCGCCACCACCGAGCCCGCCAGCACCGCGATCGGGCCCCACAGCGCGACCAGCGGCCACACCGGCGCGAACGCCGCCTTCAGCCCGAATGTCTGCTCCACCAGGCGCGCCACGATCACCAGCCCGATCGCCCCGGCCAGCGCCACCGCCAGCACGCGCCCGAAATCAATCAGCGCCAGCCGCACGCCCGCCTTGCGCACCACCTTCCGGACGTCGCTCATGGCCGAGCCTCCCGGGAAAACCCCCCGCCACCGGCAAGCGTAGCCAGCGCCGCCCCGCGCACGGGTGTTCCCTTCCTTCGGACGTTGTAGGGGGCTGGCGGGTTCGGGTTGCGGAACTTCGCTGTGACAGACATGATGCGCATGGTGTCGATCCTCTCCGCCATTCCTTCCCGCACCCTTTCAAAATCCGAACAAGCGATCGCTCCACAAGCCCGCCCCGCCCCGCTCCCCATCGCCCTGGGCGTCACGGGCCTGCCCGACGCCTCGGACATGCACCGCGCGTGGTGGTTCTGGGCCCTGCTCGCGCTCCGCCGCCTGGCCGCGCTGCTCGCCGCGGCCTGCGCCGCGGGCCCGATGGTCGCGGTCGAACTCGGGCCCATCCCGCTGGGCGTGCTGTACCTGGCGGCTCTTCCCTGGCGCTGGCGAGAGGCCGCCGCCATTCTGCGCGAGCCGCTCTTCTGGGCGATCTGGCTCTGGGCCGCGTGGATCACCCTCTCGTTCCTCTGGACGCCCGATCTCTCCAAGGGCGTGTGGGAACTCGGCACGTCGCGCTTCGCGTGGGTCGCGCTCGCGCTCTACACCGAACTGCGCAGCCGGCGTGCGCTGATCGTGGCGCTCATGGCCGGCTTTCTGCTCACGAACCTCTCGCAGGCCGCGCTGGCCATCGTCCGCGCCGCGGGCTGGCATGCGCTCGACTTCAACCCGCACTTCCCCGATCGCAACCCCGGCTGGTGGGTGCATCCGGCCGTCTGCGGCTACATGTTCGTCGCCGCCCTGGGGCTGCACCTGCCCGTGGCGCTGCGCGCCCGAAGCCTCGCGGCGTGGGGTGCGCGCCTCGCGCTGCTCCTCACCTGGGCGGGCATCTTCGCCACCGGCACGCGCGGCGCCATGATCTCGGGGCTGCTGCTCTGCGCGTTCGCGGGCGTCTTTGAGTTCTTCCGGCGCTGGCGCCTGGGCACGCGCCCACTCCGCGCCCGCCTCGCCGTCGGCGCGGGCATCACGCTCGCGCTCGCTTCCCTGGGCGCCACGCTCGCCGTCGCGTCCGAGCACCCGGGGCGGCGTATCCGCGAGGGCGTGGTCGAAGTCCGCCGCGTCATCGTCGAGCGCGACGTTTCCACCTTCACCGGCGCCCGCGTGCAGTTCGCCCTGTGGGCGTGGGAACTCTGGACGCAGCACCCCGTGCGGGGCGTCGGCGCGGGGGGCTACGAGCAGGCGGTGCGGTCGATGCTCGAGGCGCGCGCCGAAGCGCCCCGCACGCCCCACATCGCCCCGCAGGCGCACAACGGGCCGCTGCACGCCGCCGCCACGCTCGGGCTGGTCGGGCTCGCGCTCTTCGTCTCGATCGCGTTCATCGCGCTGCGCGCGTCGGTCCGCCTGGCGCACCTGCCCGGCGCGATCCCGCTCGACGCCTCGCCCGCATGGGCGCTCGTGGGCGTCGTGCTCATCCTGCCCTTCGACGTGCCGTACGTGAACTCTCCGCCCGCCGCCCTGCTCGCCGTGCTTTTCGCGCTCTCGCTCAGGGGCCCGGCGCGATAGCGGCCGCGGGCGATTCTCCGACGTGGGCTACTCGTCCCCGCCCAGGCTCTGCGGCCCGAACTTCCCCGCCACCCGCTCCATGTACCCCGCGCCCTTGCGCTCGTACTTCGTGAACCCCATGCGCTCCAGGTTCTTGTTCGACAGCGCCGCCTTCCCCTTGATGTCCGACCACTTCCCCGCGATCGCCGGCGCCACGATCGCGCGGCGGCACGGCACGCCCGTCTTGGGCTGCTTCGTCAGCGCCTTGTCCTTGATCGACTGCACGATCTCGAACGTTTCGCCCGTCGGCGTCCCGTCCTTGCCCAGCAGTTCGTACACGTACGTCGGCATGCCGCGATCGTAGCGAGCGGACCCGCCCGCTCCATCGCGCCCGCGGGCGCTCACACGCGCAGCACGCGCCCGGACTCCACGTCCATCATCCGCCAGCCCGTCAACTTGCACAGCTTCATCAGCACCGGGAACGCCGTCTCTTCGTCGTTCATCGTCGCGATGACCTGCGTCACCGGCTCCACGCTCGTGGGGATCTCCACCACCATCCCGGGGCCGTACAGCCGCTCGAGCCCCATCCCGCCCGGCGCGCTCCCGTCGCCCGACGTGTTGAACCCCGCCAGCGTGTCGCGCACCTCGCGCACCTTCCCCAGCGGCGGGGCATCGCCCGCGCCTTCCTTCCCCATCAGCACGATCTGTCGTGATTTCTTCCGCGCCACGAGAGGTTCCCGGCCGCGCTACTCCTCGTCGTCGGGCGTCGACGCGTCACGCGCGTCCATGATCTCCACCGCGGCGTCGAGCAGCTGCCCCAGCGGCACCGGCTTCTGAAGATAGCGGTCTACCCCCAGCGACGACGCGTACGCCTCGTGCCGTCGCCCCTCGTTCGCCGTCACCATGATCACCGCCGGCGCGTCCTCGTACCCCTTGATCTTCTCCAGCACCAGAAACCCCGACCGCCGCGGCAGCATCATGTCCAGCACCACCAGGTCCGGCACCTCGCCCTGGCAGATCCGCACCGCCTCGTTCCCGTCGGTCGCCACCTGCGTCAGCGCTCCCTCGGCCTGAAACGCCGCGTCCATCGACTCCAGCACGTCAGGATCGTCGTCCACGATCAGCACCTTCACGTCCGCCAATCGCCCGGTCTCGGTCATGGTCGATCCCCTTGCCGCGTCCTGCGTCCACACCGCCGCCGCGATGCAACGCCCCCGCGAGGTACCACACTCTACCACGCGGCCAATATTGAAGTTCCGTGTTAATCTCGTGAAGTCTGCAAACTATCGGGCCTCCTCCGTGGATTTTTCTTGGTTCCTCCAGGAGCTCCAAGTACCTTTGGAGGTGCCAGATGCGCCCGTGCGGAACAACCCGATTGGTGGCCGGCCTCGTCGCCTGCGTGGCCTCGTCCGCACGCGGGCAGTCGTTCCAGCTGGTGGGCCTGCCGCAGGGGTACACCGGGACGCTCAGCGCGGGTGTCTCTGCCGACGGGTCGGTCGTCGCGGGCTGGAGCACGAACTCGAACGGACGCGGGCCCGGATGGTCTTGGACCGCGGATGCAGGCCGCATCGATCTTACCGGTCCCGGGTTCCAACCCAACACCGGCGCACTCGGCATCAGCGGCGATGGTCGGTATCTCGTTGGGCGCAACGGCCCGTCGCCCTCCTCGCAACCCGCCACCGCGTACCGGTACGACCGCGAGACGGGGGTGCTGCACCAGTTGGGCGTGCTTGAGTCGTACACGCGCTCCGTCGCGAACGACGCGAGCTTCGATGGCTCGGTCGTCGTCGGCACGCTCGGCCGCGGCTCGACCATCGAGGGTGAGCAGGCGTTCCGCTGGACGCCCTCGGGCGGCATGCAGCCGCTGGGCTTCACGCGTCCCGGCGAGCACTTCATCAGCCAGGCCAACGCCGTCAGCGCGGATGGAAACACCGTCGTCGGCGAGAGTGCGGGCTTTGGGAGCGAGGCGTTCGTGTGGACATCCGAGTTGGGGATGCGAGCATTGCCACCTGTATCGATGCCAAACGCCGGGTCCTCCATCGCGTTCGGAATGAACGCCGATGCGAGCATCATCGTCGGGCTCGGCGGCACGTCCGGTCGACACCCGATTCGGTGGCAGGACGGCCTCGCGTCCAATCTCGGTCTGCCGACGGGATTTGTTCGCGGCTCCGCCCGCGCCACCAGCGATGACGGCTCGGTGATCGTGGGCCAGGTCGTCGGCGGCGCGAATGTGCAGGCCGCCATCTGGACGCCGCAGACCGGACCGATTGTGCTCAGCGAGTATCTTGGGGGAATAGGCGTGCAACTTCCGCCGGGCCTGACCCTGTACAACGCAACAGGTGTCTCCGCCGATGGCCTGACCATCGTCGGGTACACCACTGGTACCGTCGGTCAGGGTTTCGTCATCACAATCCCCGCGCCGACATCCCTGATCGTGTTCACACTTGTTCCCGCCTTTGTGTTCCGGCGGCGTTCCCGTTCATAGTTCATATCCGGAGACTCCCGATGCGATACGGCGGGTGGCATCAACCCCTGCACAGCTCGTGCCACTCACTTCCGTCCGGAAGTCAGTGTGCAGGGATCTCCCGCTGAAGCACGCACCGACATTTGCGTAGCGCGGACGTCAGTGGCACGGAATCATCGCCGAACTCTCGTTCCTACCGCTGCAATCTCGCCAAGTCCGCCCGATCCGCGTCGCTGCGATCAACGATTCCCCGCACCGCCTCCGGCGTCATCCACGGCAGGGCTTCCAGCTTCGCCCGCAGGTGCGCGGGGAACGGCTTCCCGCTCCGCTCGTGCAGCGGGCGGCTTCGCCACACGCGGTGCATCCAGAAGTACTGCTCGGGGGCGTTGCGCACCATGGTCTCGATGCCGCGCCGGTACCGGGCGGTGAGGTAGTACAGCGGGTCGGGCTGTCGCATGTAGTCGTCGGGCCCGAACGTGTCGACGATCTCGATGACGTAGCGCAGGCTGCCCTCGCCCCAGCGTTCGCGCGGGTCCGGGCCCGGGCACGTCTGCCACACGCCCGGGGGCGGGTCCTCGCCCTCGGGCAGGCGGCGCGAGGCCCCGCAGATGATCGTCGCCCCGGTCTGCAGCGCGAGCATGCCGATCGACTTGTACGTCGAGGTCAGGCGGCCGAAGAACGGCACGAACACCCCTCGGTCGCCCCCCGACTGGTCCGCCACCAGCCCGATCGGGAACCCCGCCCGCACCAGCGGCGGGAGTGCCTTGACCGCCCCGAACTTGCTCACCAGCGTCAGCCCGCGGCGCATGCGCGTCTCGCGCATCCAGCGGTCCAGCGGGCGCAGGTCCAGCGGGCGGTACACCGCGTGCATGGGAAAGCCCAGCATCGAGACGGCGTACCCCATGAGCTCCCAGTTGCCGCAGTGCCCGGTCACGAGGATGCACGGCCGCGTCGAGAGCATGTGCTCGAGCGCGCCGCCGATCTGCGTGAAGATCAGGTGTCGCGGGAACCCCTCGCTCGTGATGAGCCGGGGCGTATACATGAACTCGACGCCGAGCTGGAAGAGGTGCTGATAGGCGCCCACGGCCGTGCGCCGCACCTGCTCGTCGGACCACTCCGGGTACGCGTCCCGCAGGTTGCGCACCGCCCGCTGGAAGCGCGAGGGCTGCAGCCCCGGGTAGAGCGTGCCGAGCGATCGCGCGACGTGGCGAGCCGGGTCGAGGCCGATCACCAGCGGGCCGAACATCGCCGATCGGATGAGCGCCGCGGCCGGCCACTCGATCCACGGCGGGGCGTGTTTCTTGGTGCGGCCCACGCGGCGGGGCTCGCGGGCGCTACCGCGCCGCCTGCGAGGGCGAGGGGGTCTTGCCGACGAGGGTGTACAGGCGGTTCTCGTTCAGGATCGGCACGCTGGTCGCCTGCGCCTGACGCTCGAGGTCGCGGTAGCGCTGCACCTCGCGCTCGCGGCGCTGGAACTCGAGCACGACCTCCAGCGGGGCGTCGCTCGAGGGGCGCACCGGCGAGAGCGGGGCCGCACCCAGCACCAGGAAGTCGGCGTCGCCGGTGAGGTCGGTGATGACCTCCCCGCCCCACGCCGAGATCATCGCGGCGATGTCCGCACGCTCGAGCTCGGTCGCGAGCCCGTCGCGGTTCGCGTCGAAGTTGCCGAAGACGACGAACTTGTACTGCTTGTTGGGGTCGTACACGGCGTTGGCCACCACGTCGCCCTTCACCACCGGGTTCCCGCGCACCTCGCTGGTGATGCGCCCCGTCGAGGACGTCTCGCCGACGTTGATCACCTCGATCGTCGCCTTCCCGCGCGGGTAGTTGCCCTCGGCGTCCGGACGCAGCGCCTGGGGCGTGGCGTACACCGAGAACGTCATGCCCAGCACGACGTTGTTGCGGCGCCCGATCGACAGGAACACCTGGCGCGTGCCGGGCTCGACGCCGATGACCTCCGCGTCGACCAGCGCGTACTCATCGCCCGGGCGGACGACGCCCTGGTTGCGCTGCCCGCGCAGGGCCGCGAGCTGGTTCTCGAGGATCAGCTTCGACTCGGTGAGCTGCTGGATGGAGTCGGCGAGGCGCTTCTCCTCTTCCGCCGCCGCCTGCTTCACCTTGTCGAGCTCTTCGTCGACCTTCTTCTTGTACTCGTCGGTGCCCGCGCGGTAGGCCTCGATCTCGTCGCGGTACTGCGTCACCTGCGCCGTGAGCGCGTTCACCGTGTCGCGGTGGCTCTTCTCGATCGTTGCAACGCGGGCGACCTCGGCCTGCTGGTTGGCGATCGCCGCCCGCCGGGCTTCGTCGGCCTGGGCGAGCTGGCTCTGCAGCGTGTCGACCTGCCCGCGCTGCGCGTCCAGGAGCGTCAGCAGCGAGGACGACTCGGCCCCGGGCACGCCGGTCAGCTTGTTCGCCAGGTCCGAGGGCCGATCGCGACGCGAGCCCGTCACGCGGGCCATGATCGCCTCCTGGCTCTCGACCAGGTAGCCCACCAGGCTCTTGTTGCCGGCGCGCTTGGCTTCTTCCACCAGGTTTCGCACGTCGTCGCGGTTGCGCTCGTCGGGGCGGACGACGTCCGCCTGGTCCTGCTGGAGCTGCTGCACCTTCTGCAGGGCGCTGCTGTGCTTGCCGTAGAACACGACGAACGCCACGAAGAAGCCCAGGGACGCCAGCCCCAGAACTACCAAGGTCGCGACGAGTCCGAACGATCCGCTGGTCCTGGATGCCATGATCCGTGCTCCGATTCCGTGGTCGCGCCCCGCCCCGGTCGTCGCGCGAGCAGACGCGCATCTCCCGGAAAGGGGCCAGCATAGGCCGTCCGCACGAGAGCCCGTACGGGTTCCCGCCGTCCGCCGCGCCCGCCGGAACGCCGTCCGCCCGGGGTCGCGTAGTGTGCCCGAATCCCGCTCCGGCGTCAACCCGGCGCGCCAGGCCGCCGTTCCCGCGCCCGGCCCGCCCCGCCCCACCCGGGCGTTCTCCTGCCCGCACGCGGTATGCTCCCCCCTATGCGCGCCCTGTGGACAATCCTGCTCCTGTTCGGTTCCAACGCCTTCATGACCACCGCCTGGTACTACCACCTCAAGCAGGCGCGCTGGGGCATGCTGGTCGCCATCGCCGCCTCCTGGCTCATCGCCCTCCCCGAGTACTGCCTCCAGGTGCCCGCCAACCGGCTGGGGCACTTCCAGCACGGCGGGCCCTTCACCGCCCCGCAGCTCAAGGTCATCCAGGAGGCCATCACCCTCCTGGTCTTCGTCGCGTTCTCCACCATCGTGCTGCGCGAGAAACTCCGCTGGACCGACGCCGTCGGCTTCGCGCTCGTGTTCCTGGGCGTCGGGGTGTCCGTGCTCGGCCCGCGCCTGTTCGGGAGCGCGTCGTGACCGGGCACGAGCCTCGCACCGCGCGGGCCACCTTCCTCCGCGTGGGCGCGGGGGTCGTCGCCGGCGCGTTGGTCTACGCCCTGCTGGGCGCCGCGCTCTCAGAAGAAGGCCGGCGCGTTGCCGCCCTGGGCGTCTGCATCGCGCTCTGGTGGGTGACCGAGGCCCTGCCACTCGAGGCGACCGGGCTGGCGCCGATCGCGCTCTTCCCGCTCTTCGGCGTCGCGACCGTCGAGCAGGCCGCCGCCCCCTACGCCAACCCCGTGATCTTCCTCTTCCTCGGCGGGATGATCCTCGGGCAGGCGATGGAACGCTGGAACCTGCACCGGCGCGTCGCGCTGTGGGCCCTCGCGCAGGTCGGCGCCGCCCCGTTCATGCTCATCGGGGGCGTGCTGGCCATCACCGCGTTCCTGAGCATGTGGGTGTCGAACACCGCCGCCGCCGTCATGATGGCCCCCATCGCCGCCAGCATCGCGGGCATCATCGCTTCCCCCGCGCCCGGCGCCCGCCGCGGCATCCCCCTCGGCGCCGCCCTCCTCCTCGCCGTCGCCTACGGCGCCAGCATCGGCGGGCTGGGCTCGCTCATCGGCACGCCTCCCACGGCCCAGTTCGCCGCCTTCATGCAGCGCGAGCTCGACCGCCCCGTGTCCTTCGGCGAGTGGCTCCGCTTCGGGCTGTGCATCGTGCTCATCATGGGCGTCGCGGCGTGGGGCGTGCTCTCCCTCCTCTGCGCCGAACGCACCGACCCCTCCAGCCGCGCGGGCGTGCGCGACGAGATCGCCCGCCAACGCCGCGACCTCGGCGCCTGGACCATGGGCGAGCGCGTCGTCCTCGGCACCTTCCTCGTCGCGGCCTTCGGCTGGCTCGGCGCCCCCGCGCTCGCACGCGCCCCGGATCTCGCGGGCACGCTCATCGCCGACGTCTGCTCGCGGCTCAAGGACTCGGTCGTCGCCATCGCCGCCGCCCTCGCGCTCTTCATCCTCCCCGGCTCGCTGCGACCCTTCCGCCCCGTGCTCACTTGGCACGAGGCCGAACGCGTGCCCTGGGGCGTGCTCATCCTCTCCGGGGGCGGGCTGTCATTGGCCGACGCGCTGAGCCGGCACGGCGTGGACGCCGCCCTGGCCGGCGCGCTGGCGCCGCTCGCGGGCGCGCCGCTGCTGGTCTTGCTGTTCGTGCTCGCGTGCGGGGCGATCATCCTGACCGAGTTCGCGAGCAACACCGCGCTCGCCGCCGCCGCGTTGCCCGTCGCGCTCGCCGTCGCCCGCTCCATGGACGTCCCGCCGCCCCTGCTGCTCGTCACCATCGTCGTGGCGGCGAGCCTGGGCTTTATGATGCCCGCCGGCACGCCCCCCAACGCCATCGTCTACGCCACCCGGCGCGTCACGATGCGACAGATGATGAACGCCGGCTTCCGCCTCGACCTGCTCGCGGCCGCCCTCGCCCCCGTCGCCGTCTACGCCGCCTGGAAACTCGGCCTGCTGCCGGGAACCTGAGCGCCGTTCCTCAGCCTCTTCTCGATGCCTTGCTCTTCCGTGACCATCCCGCGCTTCCGAGCCGTTCCTGCTCTTACGGCTGGAACTCGATGTAGCCCTGCCGGTTCCCGCGGATCACACCCAGCCGCGCGCCGGGCCCGAAGTCGGACGAGCTCACGAGCTGCGCGAACTGCTTGACGTTGGTCACGGTGGTGCGATTCACCTGCACGATGATGTCGCCGGGCTCGAGCCCGGACCTCGCCGCGGGCGTGTTGGGGCGCACGTCTTCCACCAGCACGCCCCGCACGTTGCGGTACCCCATCTTGCGGGTCTCGTCGAGCGTCAGCGTGCGCGCGGTCATCCCCATGTCCCCGAAGTCCGCCTGGCCGAGCTCCGACACCGACGACGCGAAGTCGCCGACCTCCGCCGCGAGCGTCACCGTCTTGTCCGCCCGGCGCACTTCCAGTTCCGCCTTGGAGCCCGGGCGCGTCACCGCGATCGCGTTGCGCAGGCGCACCTCGTTCACCCACTGCCCCTGGTACCGCACGATGACGTCACCTTCCTTGAGGCCCGCCTTCTCCGCCGGGCTCTCCGCCACCACGCGGCTCACCAGCACGCCCCGCGACTGATCGCTCCCGCGCTGCGGGTTCATCGGCGCGTCTGTCAGCTCCACCCCCAGCCACCCGCGCACCACCCGCCCGTTCGCCAGGATGTTGTCCACCACCGCCCGCGTCGTCAGGCTGGGAATCGCGAACCCCAGCCCCTGGAACCCGCCCGACCGCGACGCGATCGCCGAGTTCACGCCCACCACCTCGCCCTGCAGGTTCAGCAGCGGGCCGCCCGAGTTCCCCGGGTTGATCGCCGCGTCCGTCTGGATGAAGTCCTCGTACGTCCGCCCCGTCTCCCGCGGCGTCAGCGACCGCCCCTTCGCCGAGACGATCCCCGCCGTCACCGTGTTCGAAAACCCGAACGGCGAGCCGATCGCCACCACCCACTCGCCCACCTCGAGCGCCTCGCTGTTCCCCAGCTTCAGCGGCCTCACCATCTGCGGCGTGTCGCCGAAGTTCACGCGGATCACCGCCAGGTCCGTGCTCTCATCCCGCCCGACCACCGTCGCGTCGTACTCGCGCCCGTCCGCCGCCTTCACGCGCAGCGCGTTCGCCCCCGCGATCACGTGGTTGTTCGTCACCGCCGTGCCCTGGTCGTCGATCAGGAACCCCGACCCCTGGCTCACCGGCACCAGTTGCGCCTCGCCGACCTCCATCGGCGTGCCGAACCAGTCGTACCGCACCCGGCGCTGCTTCGCCAGCGCCATGATGTGGATCACCGCCGGCTCCGCGTGCGACGCAACCGACTTGAACGCGTTCGACAGGCTGTTCGCGAACGCCAGGTCCGCCGCCGGCACCGGGGGCGTCATCTCCGGCTGCCCCCAGGCGCCCGTGCTCGTCAGAGCCGCGATCACCGGAATCATCCACCGAGTGTTCTTCGTCATGGTCGTTCCTTGGGAACCGGCCCGAGGCCTTGTCGCCCCGCGCGCCTCACCCTCTGATGCTTGTGCTCGCTGAGATGCGCTCTTCCTGAGACGCAGGCGGCGCGGAAGAGTTCGAAACCCATGAAAACCATTGGTATCTGATCACGTTCCGCGGACATTCCCGAACAGATCGATGTGCAGGCGTGGGCAGTACCGCCAACCGCGTTCCATACAGGCACTTGCGATCGCACGCCGCGGCGCGGCGTCCGTCGGGGTCACCCCTTCGGGCATGAGCAGGACGTCGTCGGGCGACCACCCGCGGAGGCGGGCGAGCAGGGCGTCGATCTCGGCCAGGTCCGCATCGAGCGAGCCCGGCGCGACGACGAACTTGAGTTGCCGCCCGGGGCACCGGTCGAGCAGCGCCTGGAGCACCGGCAGGTTGATGCGGCGTTGTTCGTGCAGGCGTCGCCACGTGCCGCCCGGATCACGCGGGTCGCCCTCGCGGGGCGTGGAGTTCGCGAGTTTCGGGCTGATGGACATCAGGTCGCACGCCACGGCGCGGTCGATGGTGCCGGCGGTCTCGATGGTGATGTGCATGCCATGCGCGCGCAACGCCGCGGCGAGGGGCTCGATCTGCGCGAACATCATGGGCTCGCCGCCGGTCAGGACGGCGTGGCGAACACCCGACCCCCGTGCTTCCGCGAGGAGATCATCGAGCATCCGGATGGACGGCTCGGGATTCCAGCTCGCGTACGGGGTGTCGCACCAGGCGCAGCGGAGGTTGCATCCGCTCATCCGGATGAAGAACGACGGCACGCCGGCGAGCTTCCCTTCGCCCTGGATGGAGCGGAACGTCTCGGAGATGGGAAGGGAAAGAGGCAAAGGGGCAAATGGCAAATGGGCAAAGGGGCAAATGGCAAACGGACAAATGGGCAAATGGTCAAATTGTCAAAGGTGAAATGATGCAAGTGCGGGGTCGGGGAGGCCGGCGTCGGCGAAGCCGCGGGCGCGGATGAGGCAGGAGTCGCAGTGCCCGCAGGGCCCGCGTGGCGAGGGGTCGTAGCAACTGGTGGTGAGCGAGAGGTCGACGCCGAGTTCGACGCCGAGGCGGATGATGTCGGCCTTGGTGCGCTCGATCAGGGGCGTGTGGACGCGGAACTGCCCGCCCTCGACGCCGCGCTTGGTGCCGAGGTTGGCGGCGTGCTCGAACGCGCGGATGAACGCCGGGCGGCAGTCGGGGTAGCCCGAGTAATCGATCGCGTTGACCCCGATGAACAGGTCGTCGGCGCCGAGCACCTCGGCGAGCCCGGCGGCGAGCGACAGCATGGTCATGTTCCGCGCGGGGACGTACGTGATGGGAATGTCCGAGGCTTCGTGGTGATGCGCGCCCGGCGCGTGGGCCCGGTCCTTGGGCACGGCGATGTCGCCGGTGAGGGCAGATCCGCCGACGGCCCGGAGGTCGAGCGCGATGGTGCGGTGCGAGGCGACGCCGCAGGCGTGGGCGATCTTCGCGGCGGCGGCGAGTTCGACGCGGTGACGCTGGCCGTAGTCGACGCTGAGCGTGTGGCAGGCGAACCCGTCGCGCCGGGCGACGCCGAGCGAGACGGCGGAATCGAGGCCTCCGGAGAGCAGGATGACGGCGGGGCGGGCGGTCACTGGGAGAGGGTACGAGGGCCGTGTTCGGAGTGCGGGGCTGCGAGTTTGCGGAGCGTGCAGGCGTTGGGGGGGCGGCCGTCGGCGCGGGTCTTGCGTTCGTAGTTGGTGCCGACGAGTTCGTCGTCGTCGACCCAGGTGGGCGCGGTGAAGGGCAGGCGTTCGAAGGGCGGGCGGTCGAGCGGGAGGACGGCGCGGACGCGCTCGTCGGGGGGGGCGGTCCAGCGGGCGACGAAGGCTTCGTACCAGGCCCAGAGGGCCGGGTGGTCGGTCACGAGGCGGAGTTCGCCGCCGGGAACGAGCACGCGCCAGGCGTCGGCGAGGAAGCGGTCCTGCACGACGCGGTTCTTGTGGTGGCGGGACTTGGGCCACGGGTCGGAGTAGTAAAGGTGGATGGTGCGGACGATCGAGTCCGGCACGCGCCAGCGGAGGAACTCGGTGGCGTCGGTGTGCAGCATGCGAACGTTGGAGAGGATGCGCCGGCGGACGCGGTCGGCGGAGTAGAGGTAGAACTCGCGGGCCCACTCGATGCCGAGGTAGTTGGTGGACGGGTGGGCGACGGCCTCGCCGAGCAGGAACGTGCCCTTGCCGCTGCCGATCTCGATCTCGAAAGGAGCGGCTGGGGACGGGAACCACGCGCGGGGGTCGAGGCGCCCGGCGAGCGGGTTGGTGATGGCCTCGTCGGGGAGCGGGGGGAGTTCGTCGCGCGAGATGCCCACGACGCCGGGGGCGTCGTCGAGTTGGCGGCCGTGTCCGAGCCCGAAGGACATGACGGAGGATACCGGGGTGCCCGGACGAAGCTCCCGATTCGGCGAAGCGGCTCGTGGGGGCGCGGAAAGCCGGAGAAGACGCGCGGCGCGCGGGTATGACCGGGGATGAGTGCTCGTGGGCAGGCCGTTGTGGTTCTGGGTGAGATCGAGCGACTCGATGCGCAGGATGTTGATCACGTCGAAGGCCGTTTCGCGGACAATGACGAGGTCGGGGTTCCGGATGCCGATGGTGCGACCGCTTTCGAAGGTGATACGGAACGGGCGGAAGGGCGGGAACCGGGGTACAAGACCCCGCACGGAGTGCGGGGGTACCCAAGCGGGGGTACCCAAGCGGGATAGCCAGGTACACGCAGGCACGGGGATCACGACATGTGCGGGATGCGGGCGCGTTCGATGACTTCGAGCGTCTCGCGGAGCATGCGCTCTTCGCGGAACATCGTCCACGCGCGCTCGCGGCAAGCGGCGCCGGCGGCGAGGCGCGCGGCGGCGCGGGGGCGTGGCGTGCGGGGCTACGCGGCGCGGGCGGCGCGGGCGCGTTCGTGCCAGTGAGCGACGAGGGCGATAAGTCGGGCGCGGTCGATGGGCTTGGTGGCGTGGTCGTCGCAGCCGGCGGCGAAGCACTCGTCGCGCTCTTCGACGCGGGCGTGGGCGGTGAGGGCGATGATGGGGCGTGCGTAGCCCTGACGGCGGAGGCGGCGGGTGGCTTCGTAGCCGTCGAGGTCGGGCATCTGCATGTCCATGAGGATGACGTCGAAGTCGCCGGCGAGGGCGGCGTCGACGGCGCGCTGACCGGTGTCGACGACGGTGACGGCGGCGCCCGCGCGCGAGAGGACGTGGGTGAAGAGGTGCTGGTTGTCCGGGCCGTCCTCGGCGAGGAGGACACGGGCGGCGAGGCGATCGGGGGTGCGGGAGGGGTCGGCGGGAGCGGCGGGGGGGTGGGTGAGGGGTTCGGCCTCGACGGAGAAGGAGAAGGTGGAGCCGGCGCCGGGGGTGCTGGAGACGACGATGTCGCCGCCCATGATGCGGGCGAGGCGCTGGGAGAGGGCGAGGCCCAGGCCCGTGCCGCCGAAGCGTCGGGTGGTGGAGTCGTCGGCCTGGGCGAAGGGGCGGAAGAGGCGTGCGATCTGCTCGGGGGAGAGGCCGATGCCGGTGTCGCTGATGTCGACGAGGAGGCGCCCGGGGGTGGCGAAGGAGACGGAGATGTCGACGCGCCCGGCGTGGGTGAACTTGATGGCGTTGCCGACGAGGTTCAGGAGGATCTGGCGGACGCGGACGGGATCGGCGGCGATGAGGGGGGGAACTTCGGGGGAGACGCTGGTGCGCAGTTCGAGGTGCTTCTGGGCGGCCGATGGAGCGAGGGCTTCGACGACATCGGCGAGAATGTCGCGTGGGTCCGTGGCGCGGCGCTCGATGCGGAGTGCGGCGGCGTCGGCCTTGGCGAAGTCGAGGAGGTCGTTGAGCAGGACGAGCAGGTGCGAGGCGTTGCGCCGGATGATCTGGGCGTAGTCGCTGCGCTGCGCGGGGGTGTGGGAGGTGTCGAGCAGGAGTTCGGAGAAGCCGACGATGGCGGCCATGGGCGTGCGGATCTCGTGGGAGATGTTCGCGACGAAGAAGGTCTTGGCGCGGTCGGCGGCGGTGGCGTCTCGTTCGGCGCGCCGGGCGCGCGCGACGGACGCGAGCAGGAGTTCGGCCAGGGCGGCGCCGGCGAGGACGAGGGCGGCGAGGAAGGCGATGTAGAGGATGACGGTGCGGCGTGCGGCGGCGATATGATCGGCCCAGAGGGCAGCTTCGAAGTCGACGCCCAGCACGGCGTCGACGGAGCCGTCGGGCGCGTACATCGGGTGATAGGCGCTGACCCACGTTCCCCATCGGTCGGAGGTGGGGTGGGGGTCGAAGAGCGACTCACCCTCGAAGGCGCGGCGGAGGGTGTCTTCGGCCTCGGGGAAGACCTCGCCGACGGGGGTGCGGGACTCGCGCGGGCCGCGGTGGACCCCGTCACGGTCGTAGTCGGTCTCGGAATCGGCGGCGAAGTAGATGACCTGGTCGGCGCGGCGTTTGAAGGTATAGATGTCGGCGACGCCGGGGTTGGCGCGGAGCCAGCGGACCTGCGCGTCGATGACGGCGAGGTAGGTGGGGTCGTCGGGCGGGGTGGAGTCGGTGAGGCGGTGGTGGCCGAGGCGTTCGAGTTCCTGGGCGTAGGTGGGGGCGAAGCCGCTGACCTCGCGCCGGATCTGATCCATCGCGACCCGGCCGGCGCGGGTGGTGAGGGGGAACCCGGCGGCGAAGACGAGCAGGAGGAGAATGGCGGCGGCGAAGCGGACGCGCCGGGTGGGGGGGCGCGGGAGCGCGCGGACCACCGCGCCCGCGACGACGGCGCAGATCCCCAGCAGGATGATGTAGTCGGCGTGCGGCTGCATGAGGTGCGGGTGAGGGAGTATCGGCGGCGGGTCGGGCGAGGGTGAGCAGGACCGGGAACCACAACCGGATCGGGGGTTCGTGCGTACAAGCATGGGTCGGGTATTCGGCGTGTCGGGGCGGAACGACTCTGGCCCGGCGGTGTGAACGGGCCGATACTTGACATGGTCGGATCGGGTTCTCGGGGCTGCGTTCCGGACCCCGGGGCATCGTGACAAGTGCGTGATCGACGGATCGATGGCTCGCACAGGAGCCCCTGGGGGCTCGCACGGGAGCCCGTTTGGGCTCGCACGGGAGTGCCGGAGCATGCAGGAATATCGCGCGAATCTGGGACGTGACGGCGGTGCACGGGACGCGGGCGGCGCGGGCGTGCCGGTGGCGGGCCGGGACCTGGCGGCGGCGGTGGAGTCGCGCCTGGACCGGCGCAAGTTCCAGGATCACCACTGGACGGGCACGTTCTGGGAATATCTGGACACGTGCGCGCAGAACCCGGGCGTGGCGCGCAACGCGTACCAGCGCCTGTACGACGCGATCATGAGCCACGGGAGCGAGCGGTACCGCGCGTTCAAGAAGGAAGTGGTGCGGTACACGTTCTTCACCGACCCGTTCGACAACGGCGCGGACGCGATCTTCGGGCTTGATTCGGCGCTGATGC
Organism: Planctomycetota bacterium; assembly: GCA_033763975.1. Classification (NCBI taxonomy): domain Bacteria; kingdom Pseudomonadati; phylum Planctomycetota; species Planctomycetota bacterium. Next base: position 157,978 of record JANRJM010000013.1, on the reverse strand, counting down.
AGCTGGTGGACTGCCTGCGCTCGGCGGCGGAGGGGTACGGGACGGACAAGCGCATCCTGCTGCTGCACGGCCCGGTGGGGAGCAGCAAGAGCACGATCGCGCGTCTGCTGAAGAAGGGGATCGAGCACTACTCGCGGACGCCCGAGGGGGCGTTGTACTCGTTCTCGTGGCTGCTGAACGAGCAGTGCGAGGTGTCGCCGATCGGCGCGGGGCAGCGCGAGGCGCAGAAGACGCACGCCTTCCCGTGCCCGATGCACGAGGACCCGCTGGTGCTGATCCCGCGCGAGGCGCGCGAGGACGTGCTGGCGCGCCTGAACGAGGCGTACCGCCCGGTGCACCACGGGGGGCGGCTGCGCCTGACGGGCGAGCCCGACCCGTTCTGCCGCAAGGTGTTCGAGGACCTGATGTCGTTCTACGAGGGCGACTGGCGCAAGGTGATGGACCACGTGCGGGTGCGCCGGATCGTGCTGAGCGAGAAGGACCGGGTGGGGATCGGGACGTTCCAGCCCAAGGACGAGAAGAACCAGGACAGCACGGAGCTGACGGGGGACATCAACTACCGCAAGATCGCGATCTACGGGAGCGACAGCGACCCGCGGGCGTTCAACTTCGACGGGGAGCTGAACATCGCGAACCGCGGGGTGTGCGAGTTCATCGAGATCCTGAAGCTGGACGTGGCGTTCCTGTACGACCTGCTGGGGGCGACGCAGGAGCACACGATCAAGCCGAAGAAGTTCGCGCAGACGAGCATCGACGAGGTGATCCTGGGGCACACGAACGAGCCGGAGTACAAGCGCCTGCAGAGCAACGAGATGATGGAGGCGTTCCGCGACCGGACGATCAAGATCGACGTGCCGTACAACATCCGCCTGGACGACGAGGTGCGGATCTACGAGAAGGACTTCTCGACGCAGCGGATCAAGGGGATCCACATCGCGCCGCACACGCTGGAGGTGGCGGCGATGTGGGCGGTGCTGACGCGCCTGGAGGAGCCCAAGAAGGCCGGGCTGACGCTGCTGCAGAAGCTGAAGCTGTACAACGGGAAGAGCATCCCGGGCTTCACCGAGGACAGCGTGCGCGAGCTGCAGGAAGAGACGGTGCGCGAGGGGATGAACGGGATCTCGCCCCGGTACATCCAGGACAAGATCAGCAACACGCTGGTGGGGCGGCAGGCGCTCGAGGACAAGGGGATCAACCCGTTCATGGTGCTGAACGAGCTGGAGCACGGGCTGTCGCACCACTCGCTGATCAGCGACGAGAACACGCGCAAGCGCTACCGCGAGTTGCTGTCGGTGGTGAAGGAGGAGTACGAGGACATCATCAAGGGCGAGGTGCAGCGGGCGATCAGCGCGGACGAGGACGCGATCCGCCGCCTGTGCGCGAACTACATCGAGAACGTGCGCGCCTACACGCAGAAGGAGCGCGTGAAGAACAAGTACACGGGGCGCGACGACGAGCCGGACGAACGCCTCATGCGCTCGATCGAGGAGAAGATCGACATCCCCGAGGGGCGCAAGGACGACTTCCGCCAGGAGATCATGAACTACCTCGGGGCGCTGGCGCTCGACGGGAAGAAGTTCGAGTACAACACGAACGCGCGCCTCTACCGCGCGCTCGAGCTCAAGCTCTTCGAGGACCAGCGCGACACGATCAAGCTCAAGAACCTGGTGAGCAGCGTCGTGGACGACGAGACGCAGAAGAAGATCGACGTGGTGAAGCAGCGCCTCATCAAGAACTTCGGGTACAACGAGACCAGCGCCACCGACGTGCTCAACTACGTCGCGAGCATCTTCGCACGCGGCGACAGCAAGGCCCGGTAGGACGCCCGTGAGCCCCCGCTCAGGCGGGGCGCGGGCGCGGGCTCATCGCCCGGGCGCACGCCCGGCGATGCATGCGCGTGCTCATCCTGGGAGGCGGGATCGGGGGGCTGGCGGCGGCGCTCGCGCTGCGGGCGCGGGGCGTCGGCGCGGGCGTCATGGAGCGGGCGAGCGCGTACCGCGCGGCCGGGGCGGCGATCACGCTCTGGCCCAACGGCGTGCGCGCCCTGCGGGCGCTCGGGCTCGACGGGGCGGTGCTGGCGCGCGGGTGGCCCCTGCGGGTGTCGCGCGTGCGGCGGGCGGACGGCTCGGTCATCTCGGTCACGCCGGTCGAGGGCGTGGGCGAGCGCGCCGGGGCGCCGACGATCGGCGTGCACCGGGCGGCGCTGCAGGACGTGCTGCGCGGGGCGTTGCACGACGGCGCGGTCGTCATGGGGCGACGGTGCACGGGGCTGCGCACCGACGACGCGCACGCGCACGCGCGGTTCGCCGACGGGGCCGAGCACGCGGCGGAGCTGGTGATCGGCGCGGACGGGCTGCGCTCGGTGGCCCGCGGGTTCGTCGCGGGCGACGAGCCGCCCCGCGACGCGGGGTATGCGCTCTGGCGGGGCGTGTGCGCGCTCGATGACGCGGGGCTGCGCGCGGGCGAGGCGTTCGAGACGTGGGCGCCGGGCGTGCGGTTCGGGATGTTCCAGATCTCGCGCGAGGACGTGTACTGGTACGCCGGGATGCGCGACGCGCCCGAGGGCGGGTACGCGGATGCGCTCCCGACGCTGCGCCGGGTCTTCGGCGGGTGGCACGAGCCGATCGCGCGGGCGCTCGAGATGACTGATCCGGAGCGGGCCGTGCGGACGCAGATCCGCGATCGCCCGGTGCCCCGCGTGTGGCATCGCGGGCGCGTGGTGCTGCTGGGCGACGCGGCCCACCCGATGACGCCCGACCTTGCGCAAGGGGCGTGCACCGCGATCGAGGACGCGGTGGTGCTGGCGGAGGAACTCGGGGCGGCGGGCGCGGGCGGGCCGGTGACGCGCGAGCGCCTCGACGCGGCGCTGACGCGGTACGGGCGGCGGCGGCGGGCGCGGTGTGCGCGCCTCTCGGCGCAATCGCGCCGGCTGAGCGCGCTCTCGCAGTGGGAGCACCCGCTGGCGTGCCGCGTGCGCGACATGGCGGCGGGGCTGGTGCCCGAGTGGCTCGCCGCCCGGGCGCTGCTGCGGGTGGTCGGGTGATGGGGCGGGCAGCGGCGCGGGTTCAGGCGGGGGGCGGGCCGGGGCTGTCGAGGATGATGGTGACCGGGCCGTCGTTCACGAGCGCGACGCGCATCTCGGCCCGGAAGACGCCCGTCTGCACGCGCACGCCCCGGGCGCGCACGAGGTCGGCGAGGCGCGCGAAGAGCGGCTCGGCGTGCTCGGGGCGCATCGCGCGGTCGAACGACGGGCGGCGGCCCTTGCGCGCGTCGCCCGCCAGCGTGAAGTTCGGCACCAGCAGGACGGCGCCGGCAACGTCGAGCACCGAGCGGTTCATCTTGCCCTCGGCGTCTTCGAAGATCCGCACGTGCGCGAGCTTTTCGGCGAGCCACGCGGCGTCGTGCTCGGTGTCGGCGATGTCGAGCCCCACGAGCACCAGCAGCCCGTGATCGATCGACGAGACGACGGCGCTCTCGACGGTGACGCTGGCGGAGAGCACACGCTGCACGACGGCCCGCATGGGGCGATTGTTGCGGGCGGGCGGGGTGCGGGCGGGCGGGGGGCGCGCTCGCGGTGCTCAGGGTTGCGGGCGGGCGGCTTCGCGGAGGGCGGCGTCGAGCACGGGGTCGCGCTTGGCGACGAGGTCGCGCGCGGTGGTGTTCACGGTGATGTCGGGGTCGATGCCGCGTCCCGGGGTGGCGGGCAGGCCGGTGACGGAGCGGATGGCGGGGATGCGGAGCTTGAACCCGCTGTGAGGGAGGGGGAGGAAGAGGATGACGCCGGCGGTGGGGCCTTCGACGGAGCCGCCGGTGGGCTCGCCGATGAGGGTGGCGTTGCGTCGGTCGCGCAGGCCGGCGAGGCAGAGGGTGGCGCCGGACTGGTTGGCGGGGCCGCAGAGCGCGATGACGCGGCCCGTGAAGGTGGGGAGCAGCGGGTCGAACGACTCGGGCTGGGCGTTGAGCTGGAAGTAGCCGTTGTCGAGGGGCGTGAACGCTTGGTCGGGGAGGGAGAGGACGGAGCGGTCCCAGGTTTCGAGGCGGTCGGTGAGGTCGCCGAAGCGGTAGGTGCGGACCCAGGCCTTGCCGGAGATGGTGAGGGGCTCGGCGAGGAGGAAGCGCAGGAGGTCGATGGCGGCCGAGTCGCTCCCGCCGCCGTTGTCGCGGAGGTCGATGATGAGCGTGCGGGCGTGCTCGTCGCGGAGGCGTTCGAAGAGCGGGCGGTAGATGTCGGCGGGCGCGATGTTCTTGCGGTAGGCGACGAAGGTGCCGATGCGGAGCAGGCCGACGCCGGGCGCGGGGAAGGAGAGGGAGACGGCCTCGTCGAGGTTGGCGGGGGCCGGGGGGCCGAGGAGTTCGGCGCGCCGGGCGCGCGTCACGAGCGGGACGTCGACGAGGCGCGACACGCTCTCGGACGGCGCGCGGACTTCGATGCGGGCCGGGTTGGCGATCGGCTGCACGAAGGGCGCGAAGTGGTCGAACTCGCAGTCGTCGAGGTCGCTCATGCCCCCGAGCGCGAACCAGCGGGACTCGTCGGTGAAGCCGTCGGCGGGCACGAGCGAGACGAGGCGGCCCATGAGCGTGACGCTGGGCACGCCGTCGATCGAGCGGATCTCGTCTCCCGGGCGGATGTCGGGCGTGGCGCTGGCGAGCACGACGGTGGCGCCCGCGGACGTTCCGAGGCGCAGCGGGAGGTAGGAGGGTGCGTCGGCGCGCCAGGCGGCCCACGGCGCGGACGGCTCGACCTTGGTGTGGCTGCAGCGGATGAGGGCGGTGATCTCGGAGAGGCGGGTGTAGAGGGCGCGCTCGTTCATGCCCTGCGACGCCTCGCGGGCGAGGCGGTCCCACGCCTCGTCGAGCGCGGCGCGGGGCGTGTAGCGGTCGTAGCCGGGGTGGATGGTCTCGAGTGCGCGGCGGGCGAGGGCGATGTCGTCGCCGGCCGCGGGGATGGGCGGGTCCGGGGGTTGGGCGATGGCGGGGGAGAGGAGCAGGACGAGGGACGCCGCCGCGGCGAGGAGGTGGAGCATGGCGGTGGGTTCGCCCGGCGCGTGCGTCGGATGCGGGGACGGTGCTAGCGGAGGCGCTTGCCGAGGATGCAGGAGCGGTAGTTGGTGTAGGGCCACTGCCAGTGCTCGATGAGGCGGTAGCCGCGCTTCATGTAGAAGTCGTAGAGCTCGCGGTCGGGCTCGGCCATGCTGCAGGCGAGTTCGGCGGCGTCGTTCTCGCGGGCGCGTCGTTCGACGGTCTCGAGGAGGAGGCGTCCGACGCCCCGACCCTGGATGTCGGGATCGACGCCGAACTGCGCGAAGTGGGCGACGTCGGGGCGGCGGAAGAAGGGGGGGAAGGTGACGTGCTCGTGCTCTTCGAAGAGGATGACGCCGGCGATGCGTTCGGGTGCGCCGGGGTGGTCGGTGATGAGGGCGAGGTAGCACTCGCTGTTGGCGGCGCGTTCGGCGGTGGTGCGGTCGTCCTGTCGCCCGGCGAGCGGGGCGAGGCCCATGGCGACCTGCTTGGCGTACGCGCGGTGCAGCAGTCGCGTGATCGCGGGGATGGAGTCGGTGGGGAGCAGCCGCCGCACCGTGACGGGCGGGGCCGGCAAACGCTGCCCGGCGGTCGCGCCGGATGCGTCGGACGAGGCGTGCGTCATGTGAGGGGATGATAGGGGTGGGCGGGGCGGTCCAGACAGTCAGCGCCGCCGGCGCAGGGAGGCGGCGACGAAGAAGATCCCGAGCGCGGCCGCGCTGTGCGGCGCGGGGACGATGACGCGGAATGCGGCGTACGGCTTCTCGTCCTGCTCCCAGGAGCCTGACTCATCCCCGCGCCACACGAGCGTGCCAACGTTGGTAACGCTGCCGATGTACCAGTCGGTGCGCTGCGCGAGGCTGACGATGGGCTGACGCACGACGAGGAAGTACGGGGATCCGCCGGACAGCGAGGGCCCATTGGCAATGTCGACGGAGGTGAACGAGAGCGAGCCGGGGGGCGTGACCGGGAGGTTGATCGGCCATTCTCCCAGGCGTGCGCCGGGAAGTCCCGCGTCGTCTGCGTAGAGCTGCACGACCGGCGCGGGCGTGAGGTTGTTGCGCACGGCGGACAGGGTGATGCGCTGAACGGGCCCGGAATCGCGGGAGATGAACCGGAACCCGATCTGCTCGACATTGGTGGAGTTGGTGTACGGCACGGCGTAGAACAGGTTGGTGCTGTGGGTGCCGGCGGGCGTGTACGTGTCGAACGCGACCTGCGCGCTCGAGAGAGTGGTACCGCATGCGAGCACGACGATGGCGGATGCGTGGCGCACAATCAGCTCCTCTGGGATGCTCGCCGGGGCGCGCAGTCGCGCAGGTCTACGCGACGCTCCCGGTCCGCCCGCGGTCACGGCTCCGGTGAGGAAAGACGCGACCGCGCCGGGAAGGTTCCCGGAGTTCGGCTATGTTTTTGGCGTGAAGGGCCATGCTCAACGCGCGCACGCGGCGGGCGAGATCCCCGCGGTGGCGCCCGCGACCAGCGGGGCGCTGCGCCTGCGCGTGCGGTACGTCGAGTGCGATCCGATGGGGGTGGCGCACCACGCCGCGTACGTGCCCTGGCTGGAGGCCGCCCGGACGGAGTTGCTGCGGACGTCGGGCGTGTCGTACGCGCAGCTCGAGGCGCTGGGCGTGTTCCTGGTCGTGGTGAAACTGGACGTGCGGTACCGGCGTCCGGTGCTGTACGACGACATCGTGGAGGTTCGCACGCGCGTGCGGGGCGCGGGCAGGGTGAAGATCGAGCACGAGTACGACCTGGCGGTGGTGGAGCGCGCGGGTGCGCCGCTCGACGAGGTCGTGGCGGCGGCGTTCACGACGCTGGCGTGCGTCGACCGCGAGGGGCGCGTGGCGGAGGTGCCGGCGTGGCTGCGGGGCGGGGCGTGAGCGGGTCGGTGTACGACGGACTGACGCCGCGCCACGCGGTGTGCGAGGCGTGCGGGCAGCACCTGGGCGGCACGGAGGTGAAGGGTGGCGCGCTGGTGTGCCCGGAGTGCGGGCACGCGAACGTGATGGGTCTCCCGCCGCCGGGCACGCACGCGGCACGCCTGCGCCGGGTGCGCGCCCGGCGGACGGTGGTGCGTGTGCTGATGATCGGCGTGCTGGCCGCGGGGCTGGTCGCGGTCGCGCTGCTGATGTGAATCGCGTCAGGTGAGGTGCTCGATCGCGCGGTCGACGTTCGCGACGGGGCAGAGTTCCAGCCCGCGCACGGTGTGTGTGATGCCCGGGGGGCAGAGCAGGCGGGCGTAGCCCAAGCGGGCGGCCTCGTGGACGCGTTGTTCCATGCCCGGCACGGGGCGGATCTCGCCCCCCAGGCCGACCTCGCCGACGCACGCCGTGCGAGGCGAGAGCGCGCGGCGCAGGTGGGCCCCGGCGATGGCGAGCAGGAGGGCGAGGTCGCTGGCGGGCTCGACGACGCGGACGCCCCCGACGCTGCTGGCGAAGACGTCGCGGTCGGCGAGGCGGAGGTCGGCGTGCTGTTCGAGCACGGCGATGAGCATGGCGAGGCGGTTGGGGTCGATGCCCGAGGCCTTGCGCTTGGCGGCGCCGAGAAAGCCGGTGGCGGTGAGCGCCTGGAGTTCGACCATCAGGCAGCGCGTGCCGGTGAGGACGGGGCAGACGCACGACCCCGGGCGGGCGGCGTCCATGGCGGCGGGGCCGGAGCCCTCGGGGGCGGGGCGCAGGCCGGCGCCGGTCATCTCGAACAGGCCGACCTCGAGGGTGGTGCCGAAGCGGTTCTTGACGCCCCGCACGACGCGGTGGGCGTGGTGCCGGTCGCCGTCGAAGGTGAGGACGCAATCGACGAGGTGTTCGAGGAGGCGCGGGCCGGCGAGCTGCCCGTCCTTGGTGACGTGCCCGACGAGGACGACCGCGACGCCAGAGGCCTTGGCGAAGTAGACGAGTTCGGCCGCGCAGCGGCGGAGTTGCGTGACGCTGCCGGGCCCGGCAGGGACGTCGGGCTTGTAGATCATCTGGACCGAGTCGATGACGAGCACGCGCGGGGCGACGCGCCGGGCCTGCTCGACGATGCGGGCGAGGTTGGTATCGGCCAGGACATGCAGCGAGATCGGGGCGCGGGTGCCCTGGGGCGCACTGTCGTCGCGCAGGCGGCGCGAGCGCAGCGCGACCTGCTGCGCCGATTCCTCGCTGGTGACGTAGAGCACGCCGCTGCCGGAGGCGGCCCAGGCATACGCGGCCTGGAGGAGCAGCGTGCTCTTGCCGATGCCCGGTTCGCCCCCCACGAGCACGACCGACCCGGGGACCAGGCCCCGGTTGTCGGCGGTGCCCCCGAGCACGCGGTCGAGCTCGCCGATGCCCGTGGGCAGGCGCCGGACGATCTCGCCCTCGGGGTCGATCTCGTCGATGCGGGCGGCGAGCGCGGGGGCGGTGTCGGCGTCGGGGGCCATGGACGCGGCGATGCCCTTGTGCGTGTCGTTGGCGGCGAGCGGGTCGAGGGTGGTTTCTTCGAGCGCGTCCCACGTGCCGCAGTCGGGGCACTTGCCGAGCCAGCGGGGATGAGCCGAGCCGCAGGAGCGGCAGAGGAAGACGCGTCGGGCCTTGGCCATGGCGAAAGCGTACGGGAGATGGGCGGGTAGCGGGAATGACGGTGCGCGGGGTGCAGTATCATGAGCGGTGGCCCGGGTGTGGGTGGAGGGCCGTTGGAACACCCCATGCCCGCGCGCGTTGAGCCCGAACCCGTTCGACCGCGTCGACGCCGCTGGCGCCGACGCGCGGCGTGGGCGGCGGGCCTGTTGATCGTGCTGGTGCTGGGCGGCTGGTGGCTGGGGCGAACGGTCGTCATCCGGGCGCTGGTGCTGCGCGACCTGGCGGCGTTGACGGGCGGCGAGGTGACGGCGGCGCGCGTGCGCCTGCACGCGGACGGGCGGGTGGTGATCGAGAAGAGCGAGGTGCGGGCGCCCGGGGTGTCGGGCGTCGGGGGCGTGGTGTTCTCGGCCGAGCGCGTCGAGGCGGATGTGGACTGGGGTTCGGTGCTGCGGGGCAGCCCGCGGCTGACGTCGGTGCTGCTGGTGTCGCCCGTGGCGCGCCTCAGCCAATCGACGCGGGACGGGTCACTGGCGGCGGCGGCGCTGAGCCCGACGTCGTCGCCGACGGGGCGCTTGTCGATCCCGACGGTGGTTGTGCGGTCGGGGACGGTGGAGCTGGGCGAGCACGACGGGCAGGGCGGGTATCGGATGCTGCGCCAGGTGCCGGTGGCGGGCGAGGTGGCGCGGGCGGAGGACCAGTCGGGCGGGATGATCATCGCGTTCAGCGAGCTGGGGGCCGATGGCCTGCCGGTGGCCGGGCCGGGCGGGCTGCAACTGACGGGCGCGATCACGGACGATGAGGTGCGGATCAGCCTGGGCGTGGTGTCGCTGTCGTCGTGGGACGCCGATTCGATGCCGGGCGCGTTCCGCGAGACGTTCCGCGCGCTGGCGATGGAGGGGCACGTCTTCGGCGGGACGCTGCGCTACGGGTTTGACGGGCGGGTGGAGGCGAGCGCGGCGTTGCGGGGCGTGGCGCTGACGCTGCCGGTGGGCGTGAAGCCCGGCGAGGACGCGGACGGACGGGACGTGCCGGTGCGCCCGGAGGACTCCGAGAAGCGGCTTCGGCTGGAGCAGGTGAACGGGACGCTGTCGTTCACGACCGAGGGGCTGCGGGCGTCGCTGAGCGGGCTGATGGAGGGGCTGCCGTACGACGTGACGCTGACAACCGAGGGGAACACGCCGGACGCGCCGTTCGTGTGCACGATCCGCTGCGTGGACCTGCACGTGGCGCAGAAGCCCGAGATCCTGAAGTTCGCGCCCGGGCTGGTGCGTCGGCGGCTCGAGCAGTTCTCCGACCCGACGGGGACGATCGACGTGGCGGTCACGATCTCGCGGGCGCGGAGCGCGGCGCCGGACGAGTTCTCCGTGAACGGATCGCTGCGCCTGCGGAACACGACGGCGGCGTTCGAGCGCTTCCCGTACCGCTTCCACAACATGCGGGGCGAGGTGGAGTTCGACGACCGGCGGATCGTGATCAAGAGCATCGAGGGGGAGGCGCCCGGCGGGGCGACGCTGCACGCGACGGGGCTGATCGAGTCGCTGACGGAAGAGGCCGCGGTGACGGTGGACGTGACGGCGAAGAACGTGCCGATCGACGGGGTGCTGCGCGAGGCGATGGGCCCGCGCGGGTGGATCCTGGACGAGCTGTTCTCGCGCGAGGCGCACGAGCGCCTGGTGCGCGAGGGGCTGCTGGACGCGTCCGCGCCGCTGCCCGGGGGCACGGTGGACGTGCGGGCCCAGGTGCGCCGTGAGCCGGGGCACGGGAACATCTGGCACGATCGCGTGACGATCGCGGTGCCCGAGGCGCGGGTGCTGGCGCCCGACCTGCCCGTGCCGCTCGTTGCGCGGGGCGTGACGATCATCAAGGACGATCAGGAGGCGACGGTCTCGGGCGGGACGATCGAGATCGTCGGCGGGGGCACGCTCACGCTCGAGGTCCGCGCGGACGTCTCGCGGATCAATCAGCCCGACGCGCCGCTGCGTCCCACGGCGCACGTCGAGGCCCGGGGCGTTGTGCTTACGCCCGCGCTGCTGGCGGCGGCGCCGGCGCAGGTGTCGCTGGGCGAGGTGTCGCTGCACGAGTTCCTCCGCCGCCTGAACCCGCGCGGGTCGATGGACGCGACGATCACCATGGGGGCCGACCCCGTCGGGTGGCGCGTGCGAGCGACCGCGACCGACCTCGCCGCGTCGCCCGCGTCCGAGGATGGGGCGGAACACGTGTCGATCTCCGGGGTGCGTGCGGCCATCGACGCCGACGCCGGGGGGATCGACGTCGAGGTCGCCGGGCTGCTGGGCCCGGCCGGTGCCGAGCCGGGCGCGTCGGCGACGCTGCGGGTGCGACGGCGCACGGGCGAGGGCGGGGGCGTGCTCGAGTTGCACGCGGGCGCGGCGGGGCTGGACCTTCGCACGCCCGTGGAGGAAGTGGTGGCGCTGGTCTCGCCCGACAGCGGGCGGACCATTCGTGAGGCGCGCCGAACCTATGACCCGCGCGGGCGGGCGGGGCTGCGGGTCGACGTTCGTCGGGCGCCGGGCGAGGCGCGTCCGGCGGTCTCGGTGCGCGTGGCGGAACTGGCGGGCGTGTCGGCGGTGCTGGACGGGCACCGGGTGAGCCTGGAGTCTTCGACGGGCGCGATCGAGGCGGCGCGGGCGGGCGACGACGCGTGGCGGGTGTCGTTCGCGGAGTTTGAGGCGGGGCTCGCGGTGGATGGCGAGGCGGACGGGACGCTGCGCGCGTCGGGGTCGTGCCGCATTGATGGCGCGAGCGACGACCTGCCCCTGACGCTGCGGTACACGGGCGCGCGGTTCGAATCACCCCTGGTGCGGACGATGCTGGGGAAGGGTGCCCCGCCCCGGCTGGCGGCGTTCTTCCGGGATTCGGACCTGCGCGGGCGCTTTGACCTGGACGCGGTGCTGGCGCCGCGCGCCGACGGCGGCTGGGACGCGACGGGCTCGGTGCGGCCCACGACGATGCGGGCGCGCTTCGACGACGTCGAGATCGACTTCCCGAGCGTCGAGGGCGTGATCGAGTTCTCTCCACGCCAGGGACGGATGCGCGGGGTGGTGCTGCGGGCGCCGGCGTGGACGGCCAAGGCCGAGGGCGGGTGGCTGCTGGCCGACGACGGCGGCGCGTCGATCGAGGCGGAGACGTCGCTGGAATCGAGCGGGCTGCCGCCCGACCTGGTGGCGCTGGCGCCGGGCGCGCTGCGCGCGGCGCTGGCGGACCTGCGGGTGCGCGCGGTGGGCCCGGTGCAGGTGGAACGGGCGCGCGTGGGGCTGACGACCGGGGCGGACGGGGCGCTGCGGGCGCTGGGGGTGGAGGGGCGCGCCCGGTTCGCGAGCCTGGGCATGCAGGCCGGGGTGACGGTCGAGGACGCGTCGGGCGAGGTGGAGTTCGTGGTGCAGCGCGATGCGCCCGAGTCGGGCGTGACGTTCGAACTGCTCGGGGTGTTTGATTCGGTGCGCGCCGGGGGCCTGGGGCTGACGGGCGCTCGGGCGAGGATCATGGGGCTGGCCGACGGGACGGTGCTGGTGCCCCACTTGGCGGCGTCGTGTCATGGCGGGCGCGTGGCGGGCGAGGTCGAGATTTCCGGGCCCGCGCCGGGCGGGCGGCGGTACGAGGCGACGATCACGGCGTCGAACGTGCGGTTCGCGTCGATGCTGCGCGACCTGGGGCGGACGAGCGCCGCGCCGGGGGACGACGGGGCGGGCGAGGCGGACGAGCCCGACGGCTCGCGCGGCGTGCTGGACGCGAACCTGTCGCTGGCGGGGCTGCTGAACGATCCGTCGTCGCGCCGGGGTCGGGGGACGGGGGTGGTGCAGGGCGGGCGGGTGGTGAACATGCCGCTGCTGGTGCCCCTGGTGCGGGTGTCGAACCTGCAGATCCCGATCGGCGAGCGCGTGGACTACGCGGGGGCGGAGTTCTTCGTGCTGGGCGAGTACGTGAACTTCGAGTCGCTGACGGCGTCGTCGCGGTCGGTGGAGGTCTTCGGGTTCGGGACGGTGCGCCTGCCGGGGATGGAGCTGGACCTGCGGTTCCGGCCCAAGGCGCGGACGCGCATCCCGATGGTGACGGGGCTGCTGGAGGGGATCCGCAACGAACTGGTAACGGTGCGGGCGGAGGGGACGCTGTCGGCGCCGGAGTTGAAGGTGTCGACGCTGGCGGGGACGACGCGGTTCATCGGGCAGTTGTTCGGGGAGGGGCCCGACGAGCAGGAGCGACGGCTGCGCCGGATCGAGGAGCGGGCGACGCCCGCGCGGGACCTGCGGCGGTCGCTGGACGAAGTGCGGGCGGAGTAGCGCTACACTCGCCTCCCATGCCGCTGGATGAACCACAGGATCGCCCGGAGGCGGTGGTCGACGCGATGGCCGAGGCCGCGGGCGGGCCGGTGAGCCCGGTCGCCCGGCGTGCGGACTCGCCCGAGGTGCTGCAGGCGATCGACCGGCTGATCGAGCAGACGGGCGGGCGGCCCGGGACGTTCGCGGCGCGTCTGGTGCGCGAGCTGGTGCAGACGTCGCTGAAGTTGATCCCCGACGGGCGGGACACGGGCGAGATCAAGCTCTTCACGAACGCGGTGAAGGAGCTTCGGTACGCGTACCGGGTGTTCGCGAAGTTCCGCGACCCGCACAAGGTGACGATCTTCGGGAGCGCGCGGACGCCCGAGGCGCACCCGGATTTCACGGCGTGCGTGGAGTTCAGCCGCCTGATGGCCGAGGCGGGGTGGATGAGCATCACGGGGGCGGGGCTGGGGATCATGCAGGCGGGGCACGTGGGGCCCGGGCGCGACGCGAGCTTCGGGGTGGCGATCCGCCTGCCGTTCGAGACGAGCGCGAACCCGGTGATCGCGGGCGACGAGAAGCTGATCAACTTCCGGTATTTCTTTACGCGCAAGCTGATGTTCGTGTCGCAGGCGGAGGCGGTGGCGCTCTTTCCGGGCGGGTTCGGGACACTGGACGAGGCGTTCGAGGCGCTGACGCTGGTGCAGACGGGCAAGAGCACGCCGATCCCGATCGTGCTGGTGGAGGGGGCGGGGGGCGACTACTGGCGCTCGTGGGACGGGTGGGTGCGGTCGCAGTTGCTGGCGCGCGGGTGGATCAGCCCGGAGGACCCGGGGATCTATCACCTGGCGCGCGACCCGCGCGACGCGGCGGAGCACATCTTCCGGTTTTATCGGGTGTACCACTCGTCGCGGTACCTGCGCGACCGGCTGGTGATCCGCCTGCGCGGGACGTTGACGCCCGAGGCGCTCGACGCGCTCAACACCGAGTTCGCGGTGCTCGTGAAGTCCGGGCGGATCGAGCAGAGCCCGGGCCCGCTGGAGGGCGAGGACGGCCCGCCGGGCCTGCCGCGCCTGCACTTCCACCACACGAAGCACAAGTTCGGGCTCGTGCGGGCGCTCATCGACCGGATCAACTCGTTCGAGCCTGCGTAAGGGGACAGCATGGGACGCGGAGCGAAGCCGGTGCGATCGGTGGAGCGTGTGCGCCGGGTGCGCGCGGGCGCGCCGGGTGTGCGCGCGGTCGTCCCGGCGGTGCTGGTCGGGGCCACGCTGGCGTGCGCCGGCCTGGGGTTGGGCGGCTGCGCCTCGCGCGAGCGGCCCGACCCCGTGCTGAGCGCGGGCTCGCAGGCGGAGACGGCGGGCGTCGAGGTCTCGTGGTGGCTGGTCGAGGAGCAGCCCGCCGCGCCCGGAGCGCCCAGCGCCCGCGAGGTGTTCGCCTCGCTCGAGCGACGCACGCCCCCGATCGACTGGCGCGCGCTCGAAGTGTGGCGGGCCAACGGGATGCGCGTGCTCGCGGTGCCCGCGGCGGAACTCTCGCGCGTGCGCGCCCAGCTCGGCGTGTCGGGCCCCGCGCAGTCGCAGTGGCTGGGCGAGGTCACGGTGTGGACCGAGGTCGCGCGCTCGCCCGAGGGGCGCCGCTCGACCGTGTGGCTCGACAACGGCGCGCTCACGCTGCGCGACGGGCGGCTCAGCCTGGCGCTGCGCTGCTGGTTCGCGCCCGACCGCCCGACCGACGGCGCCGCGAGCACGCAGCCGGGCGTGCTGGAGGTCGAGCTGGTCCCGCGGTTCGTACCCGCGGCGGACGACGCGACGCGCCTGCGCGCCCCGGCCCCGCGGGGCGGGGGAGAGGCCGACGGGACGCCCGGCGTCGCGGGCGCGGCGCCGATCGTGTTCGATCGGCTGCGGCTGGGCGCGTCGATGCGGGGCGGGGATGCGCTGCTGGTGGTGGCCGAAGCGCCGGAGACGGACTGGCAAGGGCCGCCGGGCAACGCGGGCGAACCGGGCGCGCGTCCGCTGGGCCCGCCGGTGCCGGGCGCGCCGACGCTGGGCGAGCACCTGCTGGGGTCGGCGGGGTCGGCGGGCTCGGGGCGGCGGACGCGGCTGGTGCTGGTGATCACGCCGTCGGTGCCCGGCGTGTTCCGCATGCTGTCGGACGCGGGCGGGCCTCGCGATCGTGTCGTCTATGACGTCCGATAGCGGGCGGTGCCGGCGCGCGACGCGGGACGCGGGCGGGCGAGCGGCGCGGGGCGCCGATGTACGCGGACCATGCTGCGGGTGCCGATCGTGGAAGCGCGCGAGGGGATGATCCTCGCCGAGCCGGTGCTGCACCCGGGCTCGGCGCGGACGGTGCTGCTCCGCACGGGGGCACGGCTGGAATCGCACGCCATCACGCGTCTGCGCGAGATGGGCGTGCGCGAACTCTGGGTGCGCGTGCCGGGGCTCGACGACCTGGTGCGGATCGTGGACCCGCAGTTCCGGGATTCGTGCCGCGAACTCACGCAGAGCCTGGCGGCGTCGATGGACGGCGCGATCGCGGGGTCGTCGGTCGAGGTGGATTTCCGGTCGTACCGGCGCACGGTGATGGGCATGATCGAGCGGCTGGTGATGAACCCGCGGGCGGGCGTGTTTCTCTCCGAACTGGGGGACCAGGCGCACCCGCCCGCGCGCCACGCGGGCAACGTGTGCGCGCTGAGCCTCATGATGGGGCTGAAGCTCGACTTCTATCTCGTGCGCGAGCGGGCGCGCTTGGCGGCGGGCGTGGCGCGCGACATCTCGCCCCTGGGCGTGGGCGCCTTGTTCCACGACATCGGCATGACGCGCCTGTCGCCCGACGCGCTGGAGCGCTGGAACCGGACGTTCGACGAGTCGGACCCCGCGTGGCGCGAGCACCCGGCGCTGGGCTTTGATCTGGTGAAGGACTCGCTGGAGCCGGCGGCGGCGGCGGTGGTGCTGCACCACCACCAGCGCTGGGACGGGGAGGGGTTCCCGTGCATCCCGACGCTCGAGGGCGCGTGCGTCCCGCCGCGGGCGTCGGGGATTCACGTGTTCGCGCGGATCGTGGCGGTGGCGGAGACGTTCGAGCGATTCCGCCACCCGGCGCACGCGCCGGGCGCGCGCGACGATCTGACGCCCCCGCGCCCGGCGGTGCGCGCGCTGGCGATGATGCGCCGGGCCGAGACGCGCGCGCGTCTGGACCCGGTCGTGCTGCGGGCGCTGGCGGAGGTGGCCCCGCCCTACCCGCCGGGCAGCCTGGTGACGCTGTCGGACGGTCGGCGCGGGGCGGTGGTGACGTGGACGGCGGAGGACCCGTGCCGCCCCACGGTGGAGATCCTCGGCACGCTGACGCCGTCGCGTCGTGCCGAAGCGCGGCGTGAGCGGATCGACCTGCGTGCGACGACGGACCTGCACGTGGCGGAGATCGACGGGCACGCGGTGGCGGGCGACAACTTCGAGCCGCTGGCCGAGGACATCAGCCTGTCGACGCTGTGCGGGCGGCTGGACGGGCGGCAGAGCGCGTCGGCGGGCGCCGGGTCGCCGAAGGCGGCGTGAGGCTACTGACGCTGCGTCGTGGGGGTCGGGGTAGGTGGCGTCGCGGCGGGGGTCTCCGCCGCGGGAGGCTCGGTGGTGGGCTTCTCGGCGACGGGCTTCTCAGCGGCGGGCTTCTCGGCGGCGGGCTTCTGCGGGGCGGGTCGGGCGCCGTCGCCGGCGCGGCCTTCGCGACCGGCACCTTCACGTCGGGCGCGGTCGGGGCGTTGGCCGGCGCCGGGCGGGACCATGCCGGGGGGCGGGCCGCCGGCGACGGGGCGGCCGTCGGCGCCGATCTTGTAGCCGAGGGTGGTGAGGACCTGGGTGTCCCAATCGCGGGTGAGGATCTCGCCGGGGGTGGGCTCGCGGATGAGCACGACGTCGCCGGGGTTGAGGCCCGAGATGATCTCGGCGCGGGTGTCGGAGCGGCGGCCGAGCTTGATGGGCGTGCGCTTGAAGCGCGAGCCCTCGGGCGTGTAGACGAAGTGGACGGGCCCGTCGCTGAACACGCCCTGGACGGGCACGGCGAGGGCGTCGGTGACGGTGTCGAGCGTGATGTTCGCCTCGCAGCGCATGGCGGGCTTGAGGTCGGAGTTGCCGGCGGAGTGGATCGCCAGGCGAACGGTGTACTCGCGGAGGTTGGGGTCGCGCCAGCCGCCGGTCTCGGCCATCACGCCGATGCCCTCGACGGTGGCGGCGAACGTGCGAGCCCCCGCCGCGTCGATGCGCACGGTCGCGGTCTGTCCCGGGCGGACGCGTCCGGCGAGGCTCTCGCTGACGCGGACGGCGGCCATCATCTCGGTGGTGTTGGGCAGGATCATGAGCAACTGGTTCGGGTAGACCTGCTGCCCGATCTGCAGGGGGCCCTCGCTCCCGCCCCGCCAGGAGTTGCGTTCCATCGAGGTGGCGTAGACGACCAGCCCGTCGCTCGGGGCGAGGATGGTGGCGGCGGCGCGGTTTTCCTCGAGCTTGCGCAGGCGGCGTTCGACGATCGTCGCCCGCTCCTTCTGCGCCTCGAGGCGCTGGCGCTTGTTCTCGAGTTCGTTCAGCGCGGTGAGGCGGATGCGCTCGAGGTTCGCGAGCGCCTCGTCGACGTCGGAGACCTTGCTCTTCTCCTCCATGACGAGCTCGTACTGCTCGTACACGTCGCGGGCGAGCACCGCGGTGTTGTACGCGGAGATCGCCTCGATGTACGACACCTCGTCGCGGTCGCACTCGTCCTTGCTGACGAAGCCCTCCTCGAGCAGCTCGCGGCTGCGGAGGAACCGCTCGGCGAGACGGTCGAGCTCGAGGCTGGCGCGGTCGATGGCGAGCGTCAGGTCCTGACGCTTCTTCTTGACGTCGCCCTCGCGCCACTGCTGCAGCGCGAGCTGCGCGAGATCGACCTTGAGCTGCCCCTGGCGGATGTTCGCCTCGTTGTCCTTCTCCTGGATGTTGAAGGCGGTCTGGGCGCTGCCGAGCTCGGCGGCCTCGGTGCGCAGTCGCAGCGACTCGTCGTCGATCTTCTGCTGCAGCGAGTCGGTGTTGAGCTGCATCAGCAGGTCGCCCTTCTTCGCCCAGATGCCCTCGGCGGCGATCTGCACGATGGTGGCTTCCTGGTCGAGCGGGCTGCGGATCTCGATGCGCTCGCGGGCCTCGAGTTCGCCGCTGGAGGTCGTCACGACGTCGAACGAGGTGCGCTCCGCGACGGCGCGATCGCCGGTGAGCGCCGCGCCCGCGCGCCCGCCGCCCGCGCGGGGCTGCGCGTTGGCGCCCCAGCCGGCCATGGCGGCGAGCAGGGCGGTGAGCGCCGCGGCGCCAGCGAGCACGCCCACGACGCGTCGGCGGACGCGGGCGTGGCGGGCCGTACGGGCGCGATCTGAGCCGGGGGCGCGGTGCGTCATCGGTCGCTCCTCTGCAAACGCGGGGCACATTGGGCGGGTGGCATAGGCAGCGTAGGAACCTCGGACGACGGGCGCGCACCCCGGGCGGGGCCCGTTCTATTCTCTGGGATGACCGTCGCGGCAGATTCCGTCACGGGCGATCGCGTGCTGATCGTTGTTGCGCACCCGCGCGAGGTGGCGGCGGTGTGCCGCGGGCTGGGCGGAAGGCCCGGCGAACTCTGGAAGATCGTGGCGGCGGGCGCGCACGCGGACGTGGCGTGGTGCGGGGTGGGGAAGGCGAACGCCGCGGGATGCGTGGGGCGCGTGTTTGATGGCGCGCGCCACGGGGCGGTGCTGAGCGTGGGCGTGGCGGGATCGCTGCCGTCGCCGGGCGCGCCGGGGCTGCGCGGGGTGATCCTGGCGACGGCGAGCGTCTTCGCCGACGAGGGGCTCGTGCATCCGGGCGGGTTTGATGATCTTGCGCGCATGGGGTTGGCGCCCGAGGGCGTGACGTTCCCGGTTTCGGAGGAACTAGGGCGGCGGATGGGGGCGCTCGCGGATATCCGGGCGCCGATCGCGTGCGTGTCGGCGTGCTCGGGCACCGACGGGGCTGCGGCGGAGGTCGCGCGGCGTACGGGCGCACTGGCCGAGGCGATGGAAGGGGCGGCGTGCGCGCTCGCGGCGGCACGCCTGGGCGCGCGGTTCGCCGAGGTGCGCGTGATCAGCAATACCACGGGCGACCGGGCGCGCCAGGCGTGGGATCTGGAGGGGGCGCTGGGGCGGCTGGAGGCGGTTATCGGCCCGGCGGTGGGCGCGCTGCGGTGATCCGATCGCCTGGGCGGTCTGCGCGGGGTGCGAAACTCCTGCTGCCTGCGACGTCCCTGAACCGGCGTGCTCCGGGCTCCGATGCTCTGCGGCGCAGGCGTCGCGGAGATCCGGTGCTATGGCCCTTTCCTCGTTCAAGAGCTTCGCGTCGCTGAACAAGCTGGCGGACAAGCTGACGCATCAGCTCGCCGGCGCGTCGGCGTCGCGCGTGACCTCGGGCCCGCCCATCGCGCTGGATTTCGGCGTGGGCTCGCTGAAGATCCTGCAGGTGGCCTCCGGCAGCCCGCCCCCGCTGGTGGCGGCGGCGTGCATGGAGACGCCCGAGGACCTGATCTACGACCACGCGAAGCGCCTGGAGTTCCAGCTCGGCGCGCTCCCGAAACTGATCCGGCACGGGGGGTTCAAGGGCAAGCGCGCGGTGTGCGCGCTTCCGTCGTGGCGCGTGGCGTGCCGGCACATGCAGTTCACCAAGGCCGAGGGCGTAGCGCTGGACGCGCTGGTGGCGGCGGCGGTCCCGACGCAGTTCCAGTGCGACCCGGGGGCGGTGGTCTTCCGCGCGTCGGAGGTGGACACGGGGCGGACGGGGGGCAAGGCGGAGGTGGTCGTGACGGCGGCGCCGCGCGACCTGGTGGACCGGCTGATGCAGGGGATGCTGGCGGCGAAGCTGGAGCCGGTGGGCATCCACGCGGAGTTCACGGCGATCCTGCGGGCGTTCGACATGACGCACCGGCGCGAGGGCGACCTGGCGCTGAACACGCTGTACCTGGACATCGGGACGAGCTCGACGAACGTGATGATCGCGCACGGGCTGTCGCCGGCGTTCGCGCGGGTGGTGCACGTGGGCGGGCGGACGTTCGACGACGCGATCGTGAAGCAGCTCAAGTGCACGCCCGAGGAGGCGACGGCGAAGCGCCGGGCGCTGGGGCAGACGATCGTGAACGCCGGGCAGCCGGGATCGCCCGCGGGGATCCCGGCGCCGGACCGGCGTCAGGGCGGGGGCGGGGCGGGATTCTCGACGGAGTTCCTGGCGCAGCCGGCGGCGATGGCGGGCCCGGAGGGGACGGACCTGCGCGAGCCGCTGGAGATGCTGACCGACGAGGTGTCGATGTGCCTGCGTTATCACGCGTCGCAGTTCCCGGAGCGTCGGGTGGAGCGTGCGGTCTTCATCGGCGGTGAGGCGCGTTCGCGCGGGTTGTGTCAGCAGATCGCGCGGGCCCTGAAACTGCCGGCGCAGATGGCCGATCCGCTGGCGCGGGTGGCGCGGACGGGGAAGGAGCCGGCGCTGGGCGTGGACCTGGCGCAGGCGCAGCCCGGGTGGGCGGTCGCGCTGGGGTTGTGCCTGAGCCCCACGGACCTGTGAGGGTCGGGCAGCACGAAGGACGTCGGAGGAACGCATGAGCAACCCGTACCGGCCCACGGGCCCAGGCAACACGAGCTTTCTCCCCGAGGACTACATCCGGTCGAAGGCCGAGGGGCGCGCGAACATCATCACGCTGACGCTGTTCGCCCTGGTGCTGGCGGGGGTGATGGGCGCGTTCGTGGTGACGAAGGCGTCGGTGGAGAAGATCGCGAAGCGCAAGGAGTTCGTGAACCAGCAGTTCCAGGAGGCGGAGAAGAAGATCGCGCAGCTCAAGTCGCTGGAGTCGCAGCAGGCCCAGATGATGGAGAAGGCCGAGATCACCTCGGCGCTGGTGGAGAAGGTTCCGCGCTGGGCGGTGCTGGGCGAGCTGACGCTGCGGATGCCCGCGGACATGCGGCTGGACTCGCTGGTGATCAAGAGCACGCGTCCGAAGGTGGAGGTGGCGCCCCCGCCGGGGGCCAAGCCCCCGGCGGTGAAGAGCCTGGCGGGCAAGTTCGCGGCGAAGGTGAAGCCCGAGGCCAAGGAGCCCGAGCGGGTGAAGCCGCAGGTCCCCCGGTTCACGTACGCGCTCACGCTCGAGGGGACGGCGGTCAAGAACCAGGACATCGCGGACTACCTGGCGTCGCTGAAGCAGTCGCCGGTGCTGGACAAGGTGGAGATGGCGTTCATCCGCGAATCGTCGGAGCGCGGGAGCGACTACCGCAAGTTCCAGGTGACCGCGCAGCTGCGGACCGAGCTGGACACGACCGGGCTGGCGCAGTCGCTGTCGCGCCTGGTGGCGGAGCGGACGCGGTGGGTGGCGGAGCAGGCCCGGGCGGACGGCGCGGCGAGCGCCGCGGCGTCGGAGAAGGAGTAAAGACATGAACGTCGGCATGCGGACGGTGTGCGTGCTGCTGGTGGTGGTCGGGCTTCCCGTGGCGAGCTATTTCCTCGTGTTCAAGCCCACCAACGCCAAGCTCGACACGGACCGGGAAGAGTGCGAGCAGAAGGAGAAGTACCTCACCAAGCTCGCCGAGATCGGGGACCGCGACGCGGACCTCGTGCGCGCGAACGAGGAGATCACGCGGAGCATCACGCTCATCGAGCAGCGTCTCCCCAGCGGGAAGGAGATCGACGGGCTCGTGCGGCGGGTCTCGGACCTGGCGGTGGCGGCGGGGCTGGAGCCCCCGGCGATCAAGTCGGCCAAGCCCGTGCCCAGCGGGATCTACATGGAGCAGCCCCTCGACATGGAGGTGTCGGGCTCGTTCCTGGGGTTCTTCACGTTCCTCGCGCAGATGGAGAAGCTCCCGCGGATCACCCGGATTCATGATCTCAAGCTGACCGGGCAGCCCAAGGACGGCGTGGAGCTGAAGGCGGAGTTCACGCTGAGCATCTATTTCCAGGACGGCGCGCCGCCCGTGGCGGCGGGCGTCAAGGAGGGCACGTCGCGATGAGCCAGGACACCCGATCGTTGGCGGTCCCGTCGGAGGCGCCGCGCGGGCCCGAGGCCGCGGCGCCGTTCGCGGGGCTCTCGCCCGAGGAACTCGCGGGGCAGCGCCCGCCGAAGCGTCGCGGCTCGACGCAGGTGGTGATCTTCGCGCTGGTGATCGGCGTGTCGGCGATCTCGCTCTGGTGGATGCGCCGCGAGGGCACGCGCGCGGGCGTCAGCTTCGAGGAGATCAAGGTCGAGTACACCGAGCCCGACGCCGAGAAGGCGCGCACCTACCAGCGCATCATGGCGGACCTGGCGCGCGTGCAGACCCCGCTGGACGTGGCGCTGGGCGAGTTCGGGCGCAGCCCGTTCATGCTCGACACGGGGACCGCGACGATCACCGAGCACGGGACGGAGGTTCCCGCCGGCCCGACGCCCGAGGAGGTCGCGGCGCGCGAGGCGGCGGAGCGAGCGGCCGCACGCCGGCAGGAGCTGGTCGACGCGCTGGCCTCGCTGCGTCTGCAGAGCGTGATGGGCGGGCGGTCGCCCCTGGCGCGCATCGACGACGAGACGGTGCGCGTGGGCGACCGGGTCGCGAAGCTGTTCACGGTCTCGGGGATCGAGGGGCGGAGCGTGACGCTCGAGGCCGACGGGCAGGTGTTCACGCTGACGATGGACGACCGTCGCACGGACCAGCCGCGCCGGGCGCCGGTCAAGATGGGCAAGCCGGGGCCGAAGAGTCCGCGGTAGAGCGCGACCCCGAGCAGGAGGCGGCGTGGGCAAGTACAACATCGACGACATCCTGAGCGAGCTCGGCGTCGACGACACGGGCGACGGGAAGGGCGGGGAGAAGCGGGGCTCGCCCCTCAAGAAGCCCCACCGCGTCGATCAGGCCGAGGAGAGCTTCTCGCCCCTGCCGAGCATGCCGGCGAACCAGCGGGCGTTCGGGGCGGGGGGCAACCTGCCGGTGCTGGCCGACCCGGCGTCGAAGAAGAAGCTGGCGTCGTCGGCGCCCAGCGTGGGCCCGGCGCTGGCGGAGATCTACCGCCCCGAGGAGCGCGAGGCCTCGAGCCGCGAGCTGGGTGAACTGCTCGTGACGCAGGGGATCATCACCCCGGAGAAACTGAACACGGCGCAGCAGGTGGTGAAGGCGAGCCCGGGGCGGCACCTGGCGGACGTGCTGATCGAGCAGGGCGCGGACGAATCCGGGGTGGCGCGGGCGGTCGCGGACCTGGCGGGCATCCCGTTCGAGCGGATCGACTTCGAGAAGGGGCTGGACGGCGGGTTCGACGGGAAGATGCTGCAGCGTCTGACGCCCGTGTTCTGCAAGTCCAACGCGCTGATCCCGCTGCGGATGGACGGGCAGCGCCTGGTGGTGGCGACGACGCAGCCGAACAACCCGTTCCTGCTCGACGAGGTCCGCCAGCGCTGCGGGGTGCCGGTCAAGTTCGTGCTGACGACGAACGACGACATCAAGGGCGCGCTGGAGATCGTGGGGGAGACGGACAAGTCCGAGGACGTGGACGTCTCGCAGATCCTGGCGGAGGTGCAGGAGGGCGACGTCCAGGTCGACGAGAAGAAGTCGGAGGAGGTCGACCTCGAGAAGGCGGCGGACGACGGGCCGGTCATCCGGTACGTGAACCACATCATCCAGCTGGCGATCTCGCAGGGGGCGAGCGACATCCACATCGAGCCCAGCGAGAAGAAGATCAAGGTGCGATTCCGCATCGACGGCGAGCTGTACGAGTCGCTGAACCCGCCGGGGGCGATGGCGGCGGCGATCACGAGCCGCATCAAGATCATGGCGGGGATGGCGATCGACCAGCGGCGCATCCCGCAGGACGGGCGCATCCGGTGCACGGTGCAGGGGCGCAAGGTGGACCTGCGTGTCTCGACGCTGCCGTGCGTGGGCGGCGAGAAGACCGTGATGCGAATCCTGAACGAGAAGTCGATCAGCGTAAACCTGGACGACCTGGGGTTCGACCAGGACACCCTGCACATCTGGAAGGGCCAGGTCGAGAGCCCGCACGGGATCGTGCTGGTGACGGGCCCGACGGGCTCGGGCAAGACGACCACGCTGTACGCGTCGCTGCGCCAGCTCGACCGCAACTCGATGAACATCTCGACCGTCGAGGACCCGGTGGAGTACACGCTCGAGGGGATCGTGCAGACGCAGGTGCACGAGAAGGCGGGGATGACCTTCGCGCTGGCGCTCAAGGCGCTGCTCCGCCAGGACCCGGACGTGATCATGCTGGGCGAGATCCGCGACCACGAGACGGCGATCACGGCGGTGCAGGCCGCCCTGACCGGGCACCTGGTGCTCAGCACGCTGCACACCAACGACGCGCCCAGCTCGATCACGCGCCTGGTGAACATCGGGCTCGAGCCGTTCCTGGTGGGCGCGGCGGTCAACGCGGTGCTGGCCCAGCGCCTGCTCCGCCGCCTGTGCGTGCACTGCAAGGCGACGGAGGCCCCGGGCGACGAGATGCGCGAGTTCCTCGCGATGCACGCGATGGACTCCGACGAGATCTGGGCGGCGAAGGGGTGCGACAAATGCCGCAAGTCCGGGTACTCCGGACGCGTGGGCATCTACGAGATGCTCGTCGTGGACGACCAGCTCCGCGATCTCATCGCGCGCAACCCGAACGTCGCCGAGTTCCGGCGGACGTGCATCGAGCGCGGGATGGTGACGCTCCGCGCCGACGGCATGCGCAAGGTGGCCAAGGGCGTCACCACCGTGCACGAGGTGCTGCGCGTCACCGAGGGTTCGCACTGACGCCGGGTTCGGTCCCCCGCGTCGGCGCTACTCCTGCACGCTCCAGGACAGGCTCGTGGTCTCGCGCAGGTCGGCGACATCGCTCTCGTTCATGTACACCAGCAGCGAGCCCTCGGGCACGTCCCAGCGCGCGAGGCGCCCCGGGCCGGCGGCGGCGAGGGCGGCGCCGACCTTCGCGTACAACTGCGAGAGCACGTCCCCGCTCTCCAGGTCCCAGGTCTCGCTGTTGGAGTTGATCTCGGCGGTGAACTGGAGCCCGCCGGTGTCGTAGTTCGTGCCGGCCGAGCCGTCGCCCATGGGCACTTCCTCGCCGATGAGGCGCTTGATGTGCGTGTAGGCGTCGGCGAGTTCGGCCTCGCCGGGCGCGTCGGACTTCTTGACGAGCACGACGTTGTTCGACCAGAACTCGCCGTACTCGCGCTCGGAGGCCATGACGAGCAGCAGCGCCTCGTACGGGCGCTTGCGGAAGGGATCGTCGAGCTTGCCCCGGACCATGTCGTAGTAGCCGTGCGGCTTGTTGATCACCAGCCCGCACCCGCGGAGCTTGTCGTACTGGGCCTTGCCCTCGGGCTCGCCGGCGGCGGGCTGCGCGCCGGTGCCGGTCGTGTTGCGCTTGTACGTGAACGAGAAGTCCATGCGTGCCTCCTGGCGGGTCGTCGGCGCGCGCGTCGCGCGCGGGCCGCGACGATCCTACCGCGCCCCGAGGGCGGCGCGAAGGCGCTCCCCGAGCGCCCGCGCGTCGTGGGCGTCCATCTTCACGAACACCGGCCAGAACGAGCGGGCGGGGTCCTGGACGATCATGGTCACCCGCCGAAGGGCGTCGGGCTCGCGGTGCGGGCTGCCCGGCGAGACCGTGACGGTGAGGCCGGCGTCGGCGAGTTCGATGGTGTCGCCCATGCCCTGGTACGCACGCGTGTACACCTCGAGGATCACGCGGGGCGAGGCGTGCTCGCCCGCGCGGGCGCCCGAGCCGAATCGCACGAGCGAATCGGCGGCCTTCATCATCGCCTCGCGCGGGAGGGCGATGGTCACCACGGGCGGCGCGCCGGGGGGGCCAAACTCCAGGGCCGGAGCGCCCGCGTCGGGCGTGCGCACGCGGCCTTCGGTGTCGTCGGGGGCGCGGACCCTGCCGTGCTCGTTGGCCGCCATCCCGCCGACGCGGAGCACGACGCGCGAGGATTCCGAGGCGCCGGGCAGGAGGAGGCCGGTGACCACGGCGCTGATCGCGCTCGGGTCGTGCTGTTCGTTGGTGATGACGAGCACGCAGGCGTCGGTGTCGAGCCAGCGCGTGAACACGACGCGGAAGCCCGCGACGCCCCCGGTGTGCGACGCGACGCGCCCGAGCGGGCCGGTGCTGATGGTCCAGCCGAGGGCGTAGTTGCCCAGCGCGGGCGTGAACATCGCGGTGCGCTGCGCGTCAGCGAGGAACTCCCCCCCGCGGAGCGCGCGGTCCCACGCGAACATGTCGCGCGCGCTGGTGACCACGCCCCCCGAGCCCCGGTAGCCCCAGGCGAACGGGTACGGGCACTGCCCGGCGTTGCCGACCGTGCGCCCGCGCGAGACGCGCACCGCGCAGCGAGAGAGGTCGAGCGTCGGGTCGGTCTGCGCGAACGTCGAGCCCATCCCCGCGGGGCGGAACACTTCGTCGCGCACGAACTCCTCGAACGAGCGGCCCGAGACACGCTCGACGATCGCCGCCAGTAGCCAGTACCCGGCGTTGCTGTACGCGAACGCGGCGCCGGGCGGCGACTTCATGCGCGGCCCGAGCAGCACGGGCACGACGCGCTCGCGCTCGTCGGCGTCGAAGCCGCCCTCGGGCTGCGGGATGCCCGAGGTGTGGGTGAGCAGGTGGCGGATGGTGACGCCCCGCTTGTCGTCGGGCACGCTCGCCAGGTGCATGGCGATCGGGTCGTCGAGCGTGAGTTTGCCCTGCATCTCAAGGCGGAGGATGGCGGCGGCGGTGAAGGCCTTGGAGACCGAGGCGAGTTCGAGCAGGGTGTCGCCGGTGATGGGCTCGAGCTCGTCGTTCGCGAGGGCGTAGCCCTTGGCGAGCACGATCTCGCCGTCCTTGGCCGCGAGCACGCACCCCCAGAACTGCCCGTAGGTGGCGCGGCGGACGGCGTCGTCGAGCTGCTTTCCGAGGTCGCCCGCGACGACGTCGCCGCCCTCGCCGCCCCGCCAGAAGGGCGCGGGCTCGGGCTGGCCCCACGCGCGTGCGGGCGCGAGGATGGCGAGGGCCGCCAGCACGAACGTGGCCCGGGCGAGGGATGCCGAGGCGAGGGACGCCGGGGCGAAGAGGCGGCGTGACGCGCGCATCCGGCGGCGTCGCGGGGCGTGGCGTGCGTGCATGGCGGAGGCTCCTTTCGGCCTGAGCGTACCGGCGCGCTTCGAGAACGGTTGCGGCGCCGGTATGCTGGGCGCCATGAGCGACACCATCCGTTCCGTGCTCACCGAGACGCGTTCGTTCCCGCCTTCGCGCGAGACCTCGCCGGTCATGCCCCATTGGCACGTCGCGTCCATGGAGCAGTACCGCGCCCTGCACGAGCGCTCGCTGCGCGAGCCCGAGGTGTTCTGGGCCGAGATGGCCCGCGAGATCTCGTGGTTCAGCCCGTGGGACCGGGTGCTGGAGTGGAAGGCCCCGGACGCGCGGTGGTTCGACGGCGCGACGCTGAACGCCTGCTACAACTGCGTCGATCGGCACGTCGAGGCGGGGCATGGCGAGGAGGTCGGCCTGATCTGGGAGGGCGAGCCGCTCTCCCGGCGCACCATGCACCCCGCCGCGACGTCGGTCTACGCGCCGATGCACGAGCTGCGCTGGCTGCGCTACCGCGAGTTGCAGCGTGAGACGGCCCGGGTGGGCAACGTGCTGAAGAGCCTGGGCGTCCGCAAGGGCGACGTCGTGACGATCTACATGCCCATGGTGCCGGAACTGGTCATCGCGGTGCTCGCGTGCGCGCGCATCGGGGCGGTGCACAGCGTGATCTTCGGCGGGTTCGCGCCGCACGCGATCGTCGAGCGCGTGACCGACGCCAAGAGCGCCGTGATCATCACGGCGGACGGCGGGTTCCGGCGGGGCGAGGTCGTGGATCTCAAGAAGAACGTGGACGAGGCGTGCGACGCGCTCTCGACCACGCCACAGAAGGTGCGCAGCGTGCTGGTGCTGCAGCGCACGGGCACGCGCGTGCAGTGGTTCGGCGGGCGCGACGTCTGGTGGCACGACGCGGCCGCGCAGGCGAGCGAGGATTGCCCGTGCGCTCCGATGGGCAGCGAGGACCCGCTGTTCCTGCTCTACACGAGCGGGAGCACCGGCAAGCCCAAGGGCATCTTGCACACCACGGGCGGGTACCTGGTCTACACCAACATGACCGCGCGCCTCACGTTCAACCTCGTGCCGGGCGTGGGGCAGGTCTTCTGGTGCACCGCCGATGTCGGGTGGATCACCGGGCACTCGTACGTGATCTACGGCGTGATGTCGAACCGCGTGCCGACGCTCATCTACGAGGGCGCGCCGAACTTTCCCGGCAACGACCGCTTCTGGGACATCGCCTCGCGCCATCGCGTCACGCAGCTCTACACCGCGCCCACCGCCATCCGCACGTTCATGAAGTGGGGCGACGACCACCCGGCCCGCCACGACCTCTCGCACCTGCGGGTGCTGGGCACCGTGGGCGAGCCGATCAACCCCGAGGCGTGGATGTGGTACCGCCGGCACATCGGGCGCGACGCGTGCCCGGTGGTCGACACGTACTGGCAGACCGAGACGGGCGGGCACGTGCTGACGCCGCTGCCCGGCGCGATTTCGACGAAGCCCGGCAGTTGTGCGCTGCCGATGTTCGGGATCGACGCCGCGGTGGTGAACGAGCGGGGCGAAGAACTCCCGCCGAACGCGGGGGGTCTGCTGGCGATCCGCAAGCCCTGGCCCGGGATGCTGCGCGGGGTGTACGGCAACCGGGACCGGTACATCGCGGGGTACTGGTCGCGCCTCAAGGACCCCGCGACCGGCGAGGCGTATTACTTCTCGGCCGACGGCGCGCGGCGCGACGAGGACGGGCACTTCTGGGTCATGGGGCGCGTCGACGACGTCATCAACGTGTCGGGGCATCGCCTGGGCACCATGGAGGTGGAGAGCGCGCTGGTGAGCCACCCGGGCGTCGCCGAGGCCGCGGTCGTCGGCATGCCGCACGAGATCAAGGGCACGGGCATCTGCGCGTTCGTCACGCTGCGCCCCGCGTGGCTCGCGGCGAACGGCCGGGCGCCGGACGAAGGCCTGAAGAAAGACCTGGCGGCCCACGTGGCGCACGAGATCGGGCCCATCGCGCGCCCCGATCAGGTGCGCTTCGCCGAGGGGCTGCCCAAGACGCGCAGCGGGAAGATCATGCGCCGCCTGCTGCGAGACGTCGCCGCGGGCGTGGAGAAGATCACGCAGGACACGACCACGCTCGAGGATTTCAGCGTCGTGGCGAAACTGCGGGGCGACGAGGAATAGTCGCGTTACCAGAGCCGCTGCGCGATGCCCGTCAGCAGCGGGATCCCCAGCGTGATGTTGAACGGGAATGTGACGCCCAGGGCGAGCGAGATGTAGAGCGCGGGCTTGGCCTGGGGCACGGCGAGGCGCAACGCCGCGGGCGCCGCGATGTACGACGCCGACGCCGCCAGCACGCCCAGCAGGATCCCGTCTCCGAGCGCCACGCCGCACGCCCGGGCAGCGCCCAGCGCGATGACGCCGGAGGTTACCGGGGCGGCGATTCCGAAGACGAGCAGGGTCTTGGGGATCGCGAGGATGTCTCGCCGCCGGGCCGCCGCGAGCAGTCCCATGTCGAGCAGGAAGAAGGCGAGGACGCCGGGGAAGACGTCGGTGCAGAGGGGCTTGAAGGCGCGGTAGCCGTGCTCGCCGGTGAGCGCACCGATGGTGAGGCTGCCCAGCAGCAGCAGGACGGGCCCGTTGAGGAGCGACTCGTGGAGCAGGAACCCCCACCGCCGGGCCGGGGCCTGGCCGGGCGCGGGCTGTTCACCCATGCGGAGCAGCGCGACGCCCACGACGATGGCGGGAAACTCCATGAGGGTCATCGCGGCGACCATGTGCCCGCCCGATTCGATGCCTTGCTCATGGAGCATGGCGACCGCGGTCAGGAAGGTCACGACGCTGACGGACCCGTAGACCGCCGTCAGCGCCGCCGCGTTCGCGCGGTCCGTCAGCCGGCGCAGCACGGGGAAGCACCCGAGCGGGACCAGGAACGCGAAGGCCAACGCGAGCGCGATGGAGACGAGCCCCTGCGTGGACAGCCCGTCGCGGGCGAGCTCCACACCCCCCTTGAAGCCGATGGCCCACATGAGGTAGAGCGACAGCCCCTTGGTGATGGCCTTGGGCATCCGCAGGTTCGATCTCACCAGGGACGCGAGCACGCCCAGCGCGAAGAACAGGACCGGGGGGCTGATTCCAAGGATGCCCGACCCGTCGCCGGCCACCGGCACGGCCGCAGCCATCCACGAGCATGGAAATCCCACGATGCGTGCTACCCCCGCGTTACATCCCCGCCTCGATGAACACGTCGACCGCCTGCCCCGGGTACACCGGGCGGCCGGGCGAGCCCACGACCTCGTACACCACGTCGATCACGCGCGTGTCCACGCGCTCGAGGTTGTCGCCGGTAAGGTCCGACTTGGGCCGCGCGTACGGCTCGATGCGCAGCAGTTTTAGCGGCAGGTCGATGGGCAGGGCGCCGCGGGTCTTCGCGACCGCCGGGCTCTGCGCGGTCACCAGGGCGATGTCCTCTTCGTCGACCTGCGCCCGCACCGCCAGGCGCCCCAGGTCGCCGACGATGAGCGCCGGCTGGCGGGCGTCGACGTTGACGTAGTCCCCGGGCTCGACGGAGCGACGGAGCACCGTGCCATCGCGGGCGGCCCGCACGGTGAGACGATCGACGAGCATCTCGAGGGCCAGCACCTCGGCCCGCCGCTGGTCGAAGAGCGCGGTCGCGATCTGCAGATCGGGCTTCCACCCGCCCGCGCGGAGCTTGGCGAGGTCGGCCTCGGCGCGGGCGAGTTCGGCCTGCGCGACGTCGACCGCGAACTGCGCCGCGAAGATCTCGCGCTCGTTCCCGCTCCCGCGCTGCGAGGCCTCGCGCGTCCGGGCGAGCGTGTCCTCGCGGTCTTTCAGCAGCGCGCGTGCGCGGCTGACATCGGCCTCGAAGGCGGGCACGTCCTCGACGCGCGGCAGCGCGTGCCACCGGTCGATCTCCGCCTGCGCCGCCGCCACCGCCGCCCGTGCGCGGACGAGATCGGCCTGCAGCGCCCGCTGGTCGAGCTCGAAGAGCGCCTCGCCGGCCCGCACCTGCTGCCCGACCTCCACGTGCACCTTGACGACCAGCCCGGGCTCGGGGGGCAGCACGCCCACGTCGCGGCCCGCGGGCTCGACGATGCCCAGCGCCGCCACGCCACGGTCGAACGGGTTCACCGACGCGGGACGCGCGAGGGGAAGTTGCGGGGGCGTCTCGTCCGCCGTCGCGACGGCGTAGACGCCCACGCCCAGGCCGAGCACCGACAGCACGATGGTGAGCCAGCGGATCACGCGCCAAGCGTAGGGAACGCGCGCCGAGCACGCGTGCGCCGCTACGACGAGAAGACCGTGCCCGGCGAGACCGTGATCACCCGGCGGATGCTCAGCAGGCTGCCCACGCCGATGGTCAGCAGCGTCGCGAAGAACGACCCCACGAGCAGGGGCCAGGGGAAGTACGTCGAGAGGTCGCTGTCGGCCTTGCGCGACAGCAGCGTGAACAGCCCCGCGACCCCCGCGCCGATCCCGAACCCGATGACGCCCACCACCAGCGCCTGCATCAGCACCATGCCCACCAGACGCAGGGTGGAGGTGCCCATCGCCTTCAGCACGGCGAAGGACCGGAGGTTCTCGAGCGTGAACTGGTAGAAGATCGCCGCGGAGAGCAGCAGCCCGACGACGAAGCCCAGCGTGATGGTGATGCCGAAGTTCACGCCGATGCCGGTGGCGACGATGATGAACCGTGTGGAGCGCGCGCGAAACTCGCCGGGCGTGAACGCCGCCACGTCGCCCAGCGCGCTGATGCGTGATTGCACCTCGGCGATGTCGAACCCGTCCTTCACCTTCACGAGCACGTAGCTGATGGTCTCGCGACCCGTGGGGCTGAACTGCACGGCGTTGTCGAACGTCGTGTAGATGATGCCGTTGCTCTCGAAGCCGCGCTTGGCCCGTGCGATGCCGACGACGACCGCGCGCTGGTCGTTGATCTTGATGACGTCGCCCATGCGCACGCCGCCCATCAGCACCGCCGAGTTCTCCTCGACGATGATCGCGTCGGGCTGCCAGAGGTTCTCGACGCGTCCTTCGATCATCTCCTCGGGGCGTCCGACGAGCGTCGTGCGCGCGATGCCGATGATCTGCACGCGCTTGAAGTTGTTGTCGGGCAGCTCGGTGACGGCGTAGGCGTTGAACAGGGGTTCGGCCCACCTGACGCCCGGGACGCTGCGCACCCGCGCCAGCTTCTCGTCGGAGAGCGCCCTGTACTCCGAGATCCACTGGATGCCGGGGTCGGCGACCCACAGGTCCGGCTGGCGGATGTTCTGGAGCGGGCCGGTCGCCTGCGTGAGCAGCCCCAGGAAGATCGCGCCCTGCTGGCACATGAGCAACGCGGCGAACGCCAGGCCCGCCACGAGCGTGGCGTACTTGGAGCGATCACCAAAGAGCATGCGCATCGCGACGTGGAGCACGGGCGATCGTACCGCGCGCGGGCGTGCGAATTCGCCGGCACCGGCGCGCGTCAGGGCGGGGCGATGCGCACCGTGGGCGCGACGAGCGTGCCCCCGGGCTCGACGAGCAGGCTGGTGGCGTGGACGCACCCTTCGACGCAGCCGCGGCTGGAGACCCGGACCGAGCCCCCGCTGGCGACATCGCCCCGCACGGTGCCCTGGACGTCGACATCGCCCGAGGCGCGGAGCCCGCCCCGCCCGCCGCACGAGGCGCCGCGCGCGACGGTGACGTTGCCCCCGGTGGCGACCGGGCCGGACCAGGCGCCCCGCACGACGGTGTCCTCGAGGGTGACGCCCTTGTAGCACGAGGCGCAGGTGGTGCTCATGGCGCGTCGGGCGACGGTGAGGACGCGCCGGCAATGCGGGCAGACGACCTGTCGCCCCGGGTGCGCGGGGGCGAGCAGTTCGCGCGTGCTCACGGCGCGACGCTCCCGCCGCCGTTCACCCCGCCGTTCACCCCGCCGTTCCAGCGGATCGATTCGGCGCGTGTGGTCTTGAGCGCGTCGGCGAGCCAGTCGTCGGTGCCGGCGGCGGCGGGGGAGAGCGAGGCGCCGGCGGGCGCGTGGCGCGCCGCGGCGGGCTTGCTCGCCGGGACGACGACCTCGGGCAGCGGGCGCCGCTCGGGCGAGGCCGGGGCGGGCGAGAACGTCCGCACCGCGTCGGGCCCGACGCAGACGCGTCCCTCGAAGGAGGCGCCCTCGCTGACGGAGAGCGCCCCGGCGATGACGTCACCCTTCACCCGCGCGTCGCGCCCCAGGTGCAGCGACGTGCGCGCGACGACGTCGCCCGACAGCACGCCCTCGACGACGACGCGGTCGGCCTCGATGCGCGCGTTCGTGGCGCTCGACCCCTCGATGCGGACCTCGCTCGGCGCGTCCTCGCCCGGGGCGGGCTCGGCGCGGATCGAGCCCTCGAGCGTGCCCAGCACGCGGCATGCCCCCGAGATCACGAGTTCGCCCTTGAACGTGCAGCCGCGCCCGATCACGGTGGTGGTGTCTGTCATCACGGTCTCCGCTGCTCACTCGGGGCGGATCCCCCGCCCCCGACCCGGCGTTATCGGACAACTGAGGAATCGTCGTTCACACTTCTCCGCCGAACCAGCGTCGCAGACGCCCATCCCCGAAACAGCCGATGGATAGGCCGCATGAACGGCATGAGCGTCACGATCGATCAGCCGCCGCCGCACGCGCGGGAAGGGTCTCCCGAGCGAGAGCGCGCGGGGGGCGCACGGGGCGCGGTGCTGGGGCCGCTCGTGGGCGGGTGCCTCAAGCACGCCGTGCTCGCGCTGCAGGACGGCCGAGGTGCGGACGCCGTCGAGGCGATCGCCGCGGCGGCCGTGGCGGACATCCAGCAGTACTCGCAGGCGTTCCTGCGGGGCGTGCCCGAGGCGGCGGCGCTCGGGAGCCTGTACGAGCGGGCCTTCGCGCAGGCGGGGCTTTCCCCGGGCGTGCGAGAGGCCGCGCCGATCCCGCGCGGGCGCCCGGCGCGCCTGGTGTACGTGGTGGGGTCGGTGGTGGAAGGACAGGCGGCGAGCGCGACGATCGCGCGGCTGGTCGCGTTGCACGATCGGCGGGCGTTCGATCCCGTGGTGGTCGTGGCGGAAGAGGCCACGCGGCGCGACCCCGCGCTGACGTTCCTGCGCCAGCCCGACGCGCCCTCCGAACGCGTGGGCGCTCCGACGCTCGCGCGACTCCGCGCGCACGCCCCGGTGCGCGTGCTGCACGCCGGGGGCACCTTCGTCGACGGCGCGCGCGACGGCGTGGCGCTCATGCGCGATCTGGCACGCGAGGCGCCGATCGACCTGGCCGTGTTCGTGGCGAGCAGCGCCTGCCCCGTGCAGGCGGGGATGGCCTGGGCACGCGTCGCGCCGACGCAGTGCGTGCTGAGCGTGGGCTCGCCCCTGGTGCTGCGGGGCGTGGACGCGGTGATCTTCAACAACCCGCGCCGGCGGCGCGCCGATGCGCCGGGGCTGGCGGCGATGGGCATCCGCGACGCGGGCGTCGAGACGAGCGGGGGCGACGCCGGCGGGGCGGCCCAGGCGCTCGCGTGCACCCGGGCGTCGCTCGGGCTGCCCGCGCGGGCGGTGGTGCTGGCGAGCGTCTCGAACGCGCTCGAGCGCCGCATGCTCGCGACGACGTTCGCGCGCGACCTGGGCGCGTTCCTGGCGCGCACGCCCGACGCGTGGTGGGTGGGCGTGGGCGCCTGCGAGACAGACGGGCTCACGCGGGCCATCGCGGCGGGCGCGGGAGACCGGGCCAATGACGTGGCGGCCCGCTGCGTGTTCCTGGGGGCGCGGCGCGACGTGCCCCAGGTGCTCAAGGCGTGCGACCTGCTGCTCAACGAGTACCCCGAGGGGGGCGGGAACAGCGTGATCGAGTCGATGGGCGCGGGCGTGCCGGTGGTCGCGGTGCGTGCCGGCCCGCGCCACGCCGAGTGCATCGGCGCGGACCTGGCGGGCGATGACCCCGCCTGGGGCGGCGTGGACTCGCTGGACGACTACTGGCGCCTGGCGACGCGCCTGGCGACGGACGAGGCGGCACGCCGCGAGGCCGGGCGGGCGCAGCAACGCCGCGCCCTGGAGCGACTGGACTACCCGGTGATCGCGCGGGCGTACGAGCGGATCTTCCGCGGGCTCATGCGCGCGGGCGAACGGCGCTCCTGAACAGCGAGCCGATCAGCCCGCGAGCTTGGCGCAGGTCGAGGCGACGGCCTCGGCGATGCCCTCGGCCGCGGCGCGGGTCTTCTCGTCCTTGATCGAGCCGTCGGGCGCGAAGGCCTCGTGCGACTTCGAGAGGGCGAACTGCTGCGGGAGCACGATCACCCCGATGTTGCCCAGGATGCTGCGCAGGTGCACCAGCCCGCGCAGCCCGCCCAGCGCGCCGGGCGACGCGGCGAGCAGCCCCGCGACCTTCCCGTTGAAGCACGAGAGCGGGGGCTGGTCGTTCTCCGGGCGGCTCGCCCAGTCGATGGCGTTCTTCAACGCCGCGCTGATCGAGCTGTTGTACTCGGGCGACGCGATGAGCACGCCGTGGGCGGCACGCAGCGCGTCCTTGAATCGCCGGACGCCGGCGGGCAGCCCCTCGCGCTTCTCCAGGTCTTCGTCGTACATCGGCAGCGCGAGGTCGCGCAGGTTCAGCACGGTGACCTGAGCGCCCAGTCGCGTGGCGCCGGCGCTGGCGGCCTTCACGAGCATCGTGTTGTACGAACCGTCGCGGGTGCTCCCCGAGAACGCGAGAATGCGGACCTGCTGTGCCATGGACGAACCTCCCGCGACGAGGGTACGCCCGCGGCGCGGGCCCGCGCGCCGCCCGCTACGCCGCCTGCGCGCGGGGCGGGGAGACCCCCGGGATCAGCATCGCGCGGAAGCGTTCCACGGTTTCACCGGGGCGCTGGGCGAACTCGAGCTTGTCGAGCACGCAGAGGGCGCCGGCGGCCTCGCACGCGGCCCGCATCGCGGGGTCGGCGTCGGAGGTCATCGCCACGAACTTGGCCGGGCGCCGGGGCAACCCGGCCAGGAGCAGGGCCGCGTCGATGAACACGAGCGACGCTGATTCGTCGGGCGCGAGCGTGGGCGTCGCGGTGACGCGGAACCGCGTGAGCAGCGCCCCGGCGATCAGCCGGCGCGCGAACGGGTCCGGGTCGACGACGGCGACCGTCGGCGCGAGATCGGCCGGCGCGGGCGCGGCGGCCTTCTCGGGCGACGGTGCGCCGGGGTCGGCCCAGCGCACGCAGTTGCGACCGGCGGTCTTGGCGGCGTAGACCGCCTCGTCCGCGAGTTTCGTCAGGTGCTCGGGCGTCCACGACCCGCTCGCGTTCGCCGGGTCGCTCGTCGCCACGCCCAGGCTGATCGTGCGGGGAAGCACGATCCCCGGCAGGTCGTAGTGCGCGAGGTCGAAAGGCGACCGCTCGATGGCCCGCCGCAGCAGTTCCGCGATCCGCTTGCCCTTCTCGAGGTCGATCTGCGGAAGGATCGCGACGAACTCTTCCCCGCCGTAGCGGCACAGGGTGCCCACGCGCCCGATGGCGTCGCGCAGACGCCGGGCCGTCTCGATGAGCACGGCGTCGCCGGCCTGGTGCCCGTGGGTGTCGTTCACGCCCTTGAACTTGTCGGCGTCCAGGAAGATGAGCGTGATGGGGTGGCGTGCGGCCCGGGTCTTGGCGAGCTGCTCGCGCAGTTCGCGATCGAAGAACGCGCGGTTGTGCAGCCCGGTCAGCCCGTCGGTGTTCGCGCGGCGCGCCAGTTCCTCGTTGTCGCGACGCAGGGCCGCCGACTCGGCCGCGATCTCCTCCTGCGTCTCGAGCATCCGCTCGTGCGCCTCGGCAAGGATCGAGCCCACGTCGGGGCGCCGGCCCGTGGAGATGTCGAGCAGTTTCGAGAGTTCGGCGGCCCCGGCGGCGGTGGACTCCACCAGCGACTTGGACGTCGCGGAATCCACCTCGAACCACCGGCGCGCGCTGACGATGAACGCGCCCAGCTTCGACTGCGGGCGCGCCACCGTGAGCGCGGACGCCACCATCCCGCCCAGCGCCACCGTCCGCACCATCCGCGCGTGCGGGCCCGAGGCGTGCTCGGCGGCGTGGTGATGCGCGACGGCCTCGACGAGCTGCTCGGGCAGGCGCCAGCGCTCGGCGAGCTGCCCGCCCACGCCCGCGTGATCGAACCCCAGCGTCGCGCGCTCCACGCCCGCCGATTCGTCGTGGTCCTCGCCCACCTTCGCGATGACGGCGGCGTACTCGCCCCGCAACGCCGTGAAGCACGCGAGCATCCCGATGTCCTGGAGCAGCGCCCCGACGAAGGCCTCGTCCGGGTCGCACGCGCGGGTGTGCTGGGCGATTGCGCGCGCGGCGGCGGCGCTGTACACGGCACGCCGCCAGTAGGATTCGAGATCGAACGCGCCGTCGAGCCCGAGCTTGCTGGTGGTGTCTACCAGGCTGAAGCTGAGCACGATCGACTTGACGGTGTTCAGCCCCAGCAGGCTCATCGCGCGCCCGATGTTGGGGCAGGGCGTGCTCAGCGCGTAGTAGCTGGAGTTGACGGTGCGGAGCACCTTGCTCGCGAGCGCCGGATCATTCTGCACCGTCTGCGCAATCCGCGCGATCGATACCCTCGGATCTTTCGTCAGTTCCAGCACCTGCAGCGCCACCGCGGGGAGCGAGGGGAGCGTGGGGCAAGACAGAACTCGGTCGAGAGTGGGTTTGGCCATGAAGCAGACCGCAGGTCGGGAACACCGTCGATTCACCGCTCGGCTCAGAGCATCGGGTGAGATGACGAATCACATTGCCCCGTCACGCAAACCCACAATCGGGTGGTACTACCTATGCCGGTGTCTTTTCGCAAGCGTCGGCGTGCTGCGGGCTTGGGGAGACGGCGGGCCCCCCGAGCCGGCTCCCGGCGCGATGTTCGAGGCGGAATCCGGCATCCGCGCGTCCGCGAACATCGAAGAGTTCTGCGACGTACCTACGGAGGAACATGTCGGACGCGTGTGCGTCCGATCAGGAATGGAGGGAGCGTTCGAACATGAATACGAACCCTCGCGAAGAGATTAGTCCGGAACGTCTGGTCGAGGCCGCGGTCGCCTGCCTGCGTGCGACGCAGGAGTACGCCGCCGAGTTCGGGAAGACGATCTACCCGACGGACCTGCTGGGCAGCCCGGAGCAGCCTCGCGACCTGTGCGAGTTCACGCGATACGAGGTCGAAGAGGCCGCCGCGTTCCTCGTGCGCATGGGGTACATCGAACCTCGCCCGCGCGCCACGCACGGCCTCTAGACCCTTTGACCAGCCACACTCCGGTCCCTCAGGCCGGACACACCCCACGACGCCCCGTTCCTAGTGGACGGGGCGTCGGCGTTTGGTGAGATCGAACCGGCGGGGGCACCCGCGGGAGGGGACGGCCCCTCGACGCGTCGGGCGCCGCGATCAGGGCGTCGCGCTGAGAATCTCCGGATTCAGGAAGAAGCCGACGATCAGCGCGACCAGCGACACGACCCACATCCACTTCAGCAGCACGTTCTCGGCCTCGACCAGCACCCAGTAGAGCTCGTACAGCCACAGAATCCCGAACACCCACGAGATCAGGATCAGGATCCCCTTCCACGTCTCGTCCTGCCACGCGGCGAACAGCGCCCACACCCGCGACGCCAGGTACATCACCCCCGCGAGGATCAGGTACAGAATGTGAATCTCGGGCACGACCATGACGCCCGCGCCCAGCGCGCCGAAGACCAGCAGCATGCCCAGCCCGACGAGGTGCGGCTGATCGCTGAAGAAGTTCCCGCCCCGTGACGACTCGGCCTTCTCGCCCGGCGCGGGCTTGGCCTTCTCGACCTTCACCTGCGTCCGCTTGTTCGTCTTGGTGTTGAACCCGCAGCCGACGCACACGACGGTGCCATCCACGAGCGGACGCCCGCATTCCGGGCACGGGGTCGTGCCCTTCTCCGCGACCGACGACTTCCCGCCGATGTTGAGGAGGAAGGTGTTGTCGTCGTCGGCGCCGGGAGCCGCGGCGCCGGGGCGCGCGGGAGGGGCCGGGGGCTTGGCGGTCTGCGCGCCGCGGGCGGCCTTGGCCTTGGCCACGCAGTCCTGGCAGAGGTACCGTCCGGCGGAGTCCTTGACGCGCGGCTTGCCGCTGACGTCAATGCCGCACACCGAGCACGTCTTCTGTACAGCGTCCGCCATGGAATGCCACCCCGCCCTCAACGCCCGCACCACGGGCGTGCCCCAGGGGCGAAGCGTACCACGCGGCCCGCGGTCCGTCTTTGCCGGCGGCCCCCGCGGGTTCAGAGCATCAGCGAGAAGATCGCGAGCGTGACCCAGACCAGGAGCGCGGTGCAGAACGTGACGATCGCCGACTCCTGCAGGTCAAGGTCCTGCATGTCGGCGAGGTACCACGCGTAGATGACCCCGCAGACCATCCCGGTCGCCCACCACGGGATGGGCAGGGGGATGAGATCGACGGTGACGCGGATCGCGAGGGCGACGGCGACGAGCCCCGCGACGTTGAGGAGCATCTTGCGGAACGTGGTGGAGACGCCCGTCCACATGACGCCGAGCAGGGCCGTCACCCCGAAGGCGACCAGCGTCGCCCACGCGTAGACCAGCAGCCCGCCGAGCACCAGTGGCCCGGCCACGCCGAGCCCGCGCTGCCCGGGCGGCCGGACCCAGCCGAGCGCCGCCCCGCGGATGCCTCCCTGAACCCATCCGTTGGCGAACATGACGCCCACCACCACGAGCAGCCCGCCGGCGATCATGAACACCGGGCGCAGCACCGACCATCGCGCGACCTCCGCGGAAAGCTCGTCGTACTCGGGCTTGCGGTACGACAGTCGCTTCGTTGTGCCGCATTCCGGGCAGGTCACGTCCCCCTGCGCCGAGGTGGGGACGCCCGTGAGCACGTACCCGCACGCGCCGCACGTCGGCTGTGCAACCGCGGGCGCGGGCTTGGCCTTCTTGGGTCGCCGCTGGTCCGCCGGGGTGGCGTCGGGGTCGAAGTCGCCGAGGATCTGGCGGACCTTCTCCGGGTCGAGCGGGAGTGCGGCCGGGTTGAACCCGCAGACGCACGCGGGCACGCCCGGGCGCATCGCGGCGCCGCACTTGGGGCAGGGCGCGCGCGATTTCCCGGCGAACGTGTCATCGCTGAGTTGCAGGACATCGTCGGCGTGGCCGGTTGTGCCGGCGGCGGGGGCGTTGGCGGGCTCGCGCCGTGGCTCGCCCGCGGAGGTGGCTTCATTGGGCGCCTTGGGGCGTGGGCGGGCGGGCGCCGCGCTCTGCCGCTGGCCGCCCGCGTCGGGCCGCACGGGGCTCGCCGGAGCATCCGGCGCCTGGCGCGGGGCGACAGTGGCGGAGGCGGACCAGCAGGCGTCGCACCACGGGCGGCCTTTCGTGTCGAGGCGCGTGCCGGCGCCGTTGCCGCAGCGCACACACGGTTGGACTGACGCCGCCGTCATGCTGCACCCCCCGCGGCCGCAGCCTACCGCGCCCGGGCCTTGCCGGTAGGCTGGCGCCATGATTCGGTGGACGACCGTTGTTGTGGTGCTTCTACTCGGGGCGTGCTCCCCGGTTGCGAACCGTCGGCCGGACGAGTCGTCTGCACGTGAGCGTGCGAAGGCCGCGCCGGGGTTGCGCGTGGTGTCGAGCGGTGCGGTGCGCACGGGATCGACGCCCCCGGAGATTCCGGCGCGCGAGGCGTTCCGCCCGTCGGTGCACGGGCTTCGGTTCGTCAACCGATTCAGCGGCTCGCCACTGCCCGACGCGCTGCGGGGTTCGTCGCTGGCGCGCGGGAAGGTGGTTCCCGCCGAGTTCGGGCTGTGCGGGGGCATGTCGCTGCTCGTGGCGGATTACTACCTCGCCGGGCAGCGCCCTCCCGACGACACGACCCCGCCCGCCCCCGGCACGCCCCTGTACGACGCCATCGCGGCCCGACAACTGGAGTCGTTCGGCGAGGGCGGCGTGATGGTGCTGGCGTTTCGCCGCTGGATGAGCCTGCCGGATGATGGCGGGGCCGACGAGGAGAGCACGGCGTCGCTGACGCGTGCCGAACTGGCCGGGATTCTGCGTCGTTTGGACCGGGGCGAGCTGGTCCCGCTCGGGTTGGTGTACGTGCGTTCGCGGACGAACTCGCGGGCGCCGCAGAGCCGCGTGGGCGTGCTGTGGCAGAACCACCAGGTGCTGGCGTACGGGTACGAGCCCGGCGAGGCGGGCGTGCGAGTGCGGGTGTACGACCCGAACTACCCGGGTGATGATGGCGTGGTGATCGCACCCGCGCAGGGCGTGTGGGAACGACGCACCGGGACGGGCAAGGTGACCCGTGTGCGGGGCTTTTTTCCGATGCCGTACGAGGCACGCCCGGCGGGCGGATGAAGGTTACGAGCCGGCGGGCTTCTTGTGGATCTGCATGAGCCGCTCGTTGACCTTCTTGGACTCTTCCAACTGCTGGAGGCCCTCTTCGCCGAGGGTCTGCTCGAGCGTGGGGGGCGGCGTGGGGGGCGAATCGAACACGCCGTAGAAGTACGCGAGGAACGCGCAAGCGCCGACGAGGGCGACGATGGCGACGACGAGCTTGATGGTGCCGCTCTTGTCCGGGCCGCTCCCCGTCGCCTTGACACCCTTCGCGGAATCATCGAACGACTTGCGCTTCTGGGCCACGGGAAGATCCCCTTGTCATTGCGTGCGCGAAAACTGAACCGGGCGTGAACACACCGGACGGGAGATCGTACCCCGCCCGCGGAAGGATGGACGGGTGCTCAGCCCACGTCGCGGCGTTGGAAGAGCAGGACGGCGAGGCTGAGAAACACGCCGACCTGGCACGCCGCATACAGCGATACCAGCCCAACATACGCAGCGGGTACCCGCCGGTTCTGCGAGACGGCGTCGAGGAGCCAGAAGAACTGGAGGTTGGGGATGGCGCCCCAGGCGGCGAGCGCGACCGGGCGGATGGAGGTGGGGCGGCTGAAGACATAGTCGTCGGGCTCCGGAGCCCGGGTGATGGCGAGGGGGCGGCCGCCGATGTGACGCACGCGCAGGGTGGCGCCGGACGAATCAAGCACGATGATCGCCGGGGGCTGTTCGGAAGCGAGCTGTTCGGTGAGTTCGTTCAGAGCGCCCGAGAACCGGGCGTAGTCGGTCGGCGCCAGCATGGGGAACCCGCTGGGGCCGGGCGAGAAGTACACGGGGTCGCCGGGGCGCGGGCGTTCCAGTGGCTCGCGCGAGAGTCGCACGACGAGGGTGTCGCCCAGGTTCCGGAAGCTGGCGCGCTCGGGATCTTCGGGCGAGACCGACTGGATGCGTCCCAGGGCGGCGTTGTCGAAGACGTGCTGGCCGATCATGTGGTTGGAGAGCAGGGCGCCGACGAAGACGCCCATGCTGACCACGAGCGTCATGACCTGCCCGAGGCGGGTGGACGCGGCGAGGGCCACGCTGGTCAGGACGAGCACGGCGAGCCCCAGGCACAGCGACGCGACCATGACCTGGTCCTTGAAGTCGGTGAGCGGGGGCTGGAGGTTCCACTTCTTGCCGACGAAGAGGACCAGCACGTAGGCGAGGATGGAGAGCGGCACGAGGAGCGTGACGAGCGTCTGCGGGAAGTTCCAGCCGTAGAAGAAGTTGCACCAGCCGGCGATGAAGAGGGAGAGGGCGACGAAGCCGACGCCGAAGAAGATGACTGGCCCGTCGAG
Source organism: Planctomycetota bacterium (assembly GCA_033763975.1). Lineage (NCBI taxonomy): Bacteria > Pseudomonadati > Planctomycetota > Planctomycetota bacterium. The sequence continues at coordinate 115,433 of JANRJM010000013.1, read as the reverse complement.
CTCGTCGGCGGCGGTGGACATGACCCCGTGCCGGACGGCCAGGAGCAGGAAGACGAGCATCACGACCAGGGCCGCCAGCATCGCGCCGGCGACCCCGGCGAACTTGCCGAGCACGAGCACCGGGCGCGGGATGGGCTTGCTGATGACGGTGAGGACGGTCTTGTTCTCGATCTCGCGCGAGATGACGGCGGTGGCGATGAACCCCGCGAGCAGCGTGGAGATGACGAAGATGGTGCCCAGGCCGATGTCGAAGAGGAGCTTGGTATCGCCCGAGACCTGCGAACTTTCGACATCGGCCATGCTGAACGCGGCGTTGAAGGTGTTGAACACCTGGATGATGCCGGCGAGCAGCACGAGCGTGAAGAGCACCGGCTGGCGGACGCTCTCGACGAACGCGTTCTTGGCGATGGCGATCAGCTGCGTGATCATGGAGAAAGGTGAGACCCGGTCGGGACGATCAGCGTCCCTGGATGGTGGGCGCCTCCGGGAGGGCACACGGGCGAGAGATTCCCGGCGGGAGAGACGAACATAGCGTGGGGGGCGTCGTACATCAATCCGCTGGGAGGCGAGAGCGTGGACGGTGCGCCGTCGACGAGGCGAACCTTGGAGACGGTGAGGCGGTAGTACGACGGTGGAACCGAAGGCGTTCGCCGCCGCAGGACGGAATGTGCCGGGGCCCGCGCGGGCCCGAATCGGGTGTGCGGGGGCGCGGGCAGGACGGCGGGCGGCGGGGTCTGGACAGATGATCGCGGGGGTCGGGACGGGCGATCAACCGGGTTGCAGGGCGGGGGCGGGTGGAAAGAAGGATGGGAACGTGGCACAATACGCCCCCCGGGGCCGAGGGTGCCCGGAACAGCGTGAGCGGGCGGCGCCGTTCTGGCGTGCGGGCCTGCCGGGCGACGGATGCCCGGTCGAACAGGTCTTGGATGGACTGGGCGGCGCGGGTCGCCCGAGAGTTGCGCACGCCGCTCGGGGCGTGAACAATCGGGAACAGGCATGAGAGCTGACTTACAGGCCTATCGCAGCGCCGCGTCGGCGGCATTCAAGGGCCTCGCCTTCCAGATCGTGCTCGCCGTTGCGACGGTGACGTACTCGATTTTCTCGAAGGACTACGCGGCCTTCTCGGGCATGCTCTTCATGCTCGCGGGCATCGTCGCGTGGCTGGTCCTGGGCATCGTGTACGACCAGCACCGGCGCGAGCGCGTCGAGGCGATGGAGAACGAAGCGCTCGCCGCCGGCGGGGGGGCGGGCACCTCGGTGTTCGAGGGGCGCGACGAGTTCCGCCCTGCGGCGGCCCGCCTCGCGGGGCTGTACAAGTTCCTCTTCCCGTTCGCCGCCCTGCTCATCGCGGCGATGCTCATCGGCCTGGGCATCTGGCGCGTGACGCAGGCGCTGGAGATGCTCCGCACGCGGATGGTCATGCCCACGCAGCCCGGCTGGGCGCTGGGCCTGGGCGTGACGTTCGCGGCGTTGGGGTTCGTCGCGGCGCGGTACGCCGCGGGGCTGGCCAAGCAGCCCGTGTGGCAGAACCTGCGCGCCGGCGCGTCGTTCGCCGTGGGGTCCTCGCTCATCTGGCTGGCGATCGCCGTGGCCCACCTGGTGGACTACGTCGGCACCGACGCGCTTGTCCGGTGGATGCCCGCGATCATCCCGGGCTTCATCATCCTGATCGGCGTCGAGATCGTGCTGCACATCGTGCTGGGCGCGTACCGACCCCGCCGAGCGGGCGAGATGCCCCGGGCGGCGTTCGAGTCGCGTCTGCTGGGCTTTGCGGCGGCGCCGGACCGGCTGGCGCAGTCGATCAGCGACGCGATCAACTATCAACTGGGGTTCGATGTCACCGGCGGGTGGGGCTACCGCCTGCTGAGCCGCTGGATCGCGCCGCTGCTGGTCGTGGGCGTGGTGGTGATCTGGCTGATGAGCGCGGTGGTCGTGGTGCAGCCGCACCAGCGGGCGACGGTGCTGCGGTTCGGTGCGCCGGTGCGGATGAACATCGAGCCGGGGTGGCATTTCAAGTGGATGTGGCCGATCGAGACGGTGTACATCCCGGAGTACTACACGCGCGACGACAAGGGGCGCCTGACGCTGCAGGACCGCACGGCGACGGGGCTGCGCCGGCTGGAGCTGGGCACGATGCCCCCGGCGACGACCGAGCCGATCCTGTGGACGAACGACCACATCGGCGAGGAAGTCTGGCAGTACGTGCGGATGACGCAGGGGCGCTCGCAGGGCGGGCTGGCGGACGTCGCGGCGATCTCGATCGAACTGCCGATGCAGTACACGATCAGCGACGTGTTCGTGTACGACCAGCTCGGCCCGCCGGAGAATCGCGACGAACTGCTGCGGGCGGTGGCGCGCCGCGAGGTGACGCGGTTCTTCCAGACGCTGCACCTGGACGAGGTGCTGGGGGGCGACCGCGCGGTGCTCTCCGGGCGCCTGCGCACGCGCGTGCAGGCGGCGTTCGACGCGCTGAACCCCGGGCCCGACGGGAAGCCGCTGGGCGCGGGCGTGCAGATCGACTTCCTGGGCATCACGGGCGTGCACCCGCCGAAGGAGACCGCGATGGCCTTCGAGGCGCCGGTGCAGACCACGCAGCGTCGCGAGGCGCGCCTGGCCGCGGCGGAGACCGACGCGATCGAGGCGCTCACCGGGGTGGCGGGCGACGTGGAACTGGCGCGGCGCATCGTCCGCGAGATCGAGGTGCTCGACCGGCTCCGGGCCGGCCGGCGCACGGGCGACCAGGAAGCCAACGCGGTGAAGATCGTCGAGCAGGAGATCGCCGTGCAGCGCCTGCTGGAAGACGCCGGCGGGGCGGCGGCGGCGGCGCTGGCCGAGGCCGGGGCCGACCGCTGGCACCGGCACATGGGCGCCCGGGCGGAGGCGGCCCGGTACCGCGGGCAGGTGGCGCTGTACGAGGCGCAGCCGGATCTCTTCCGCGTGACGCGGTTCTTCGAGGCGCTCGGCGACGCGACGCGCGACATCCGGCTGTACGTGGTGTCGGACTCGGTGCGTGACCTCAACGGCGTGATCGACCTCAAGGACGTCAACATGGGCGTGGACGTCTTCGACACGAAGGAAGACGGGCAGTAAGAACGATGGGCTAGCCCGCGCCGGGCGGCGCGGTGGTCAGGAGTTGACTTGTGCGAACGTTCATCCGGTTCCTGGTCGCGGGCGTCTTCCTGCTCGCGCTCTTCGCCTTCGCCTGCACGTACACGGTGCGCTTCACCGAGGCGGGGGTGCTCACGATGTTCGGGCGCGCGGGCGAGGACGCCGTGAAGCGCGAGCCCGGGCTGTACTTCAAGTGGCCCTACCCGATCGAGTCGGTCACGAAGTACGACACGCGGGTGCGGACGCTCACGCTGAAGCTCGAGACGCAGCAGACGGCGGACGCGAAGCAGGTCGCGGTGGAGGCGTTCTGCTCCTGGCGGGTGAACGATCCGCTGAAGTTCTTCCGGAAGTTCTCGAACGCGGGCGAGCGCCCGGAGGACCACTACCGCAAGGCCGAGGACTCGCTGAGCACGGCGATGCGTTCGGCCCTGGGCGTGGTGAGCAAGTACACGATGGACGACCTGTTCACGACCGGGGCCGAGGGGTCGCAGCTCTCCGAGCTGGAGGCGCAGATCCTCGCGGGGCTGCGCTCGCCCGAGGACAAGAGCAACGTGGACCTGTCGGAGCTGGGCGTGGAGGTGGCGAGCGTCGGGCTGATGCGGGTGGTGCTCCCCGAGGAGACGACCAAGGCGGTGTTCGAGCGGATGAAGGGAAGCCGCGATCGCCTGGCGAAGGAGATCGAGTCGCGGGGCGAGGCCGAGGCGCAGGCGATCCGCGCGAAGGCGGAGAGCGACGCGAAGAAGATCCGCGAGTTCGCGCAGTCGCTGGCGAACGAGCTGCGGGCGCGGGGCGAGCGTGAGGCGACGCCCTTCTACGCGATGATGAGCGAGCGCCCCGAGCTCGCGGTGTTCCTGTCGGCGACGGACTACCTCCGCAGCAGCACGGCGAAGCGCACGACCCTGGTGGTCTCGGAAGAGGTGCCCGGGCTGAACCTGCTGTTCCCCAGCGCCTCGCGGGCGGCCCAGGCGGGGACGATCCCGTCGGTGCTCGTGCCCCTGCCCCGCGTGCCCGCGGGCGCGGCGCCGGTCGAGGAGGCCCCGAAGGCGAACCTGCCGGCGGTGCTGGAGGGTTCCAAGTGAGCGACTTCCACCTCCCGCCGGAGATGTCTCCGACGCCGCCGCCGCCGGACGCGCCGCGGCGCGCGGGGTCCGTCACGCTCCGCACGGACCGCAACACGGACGATCCCAACGCGATGCTCGACCCGGCGAACCAGTCGCTGGCCGACGCGCTGCGCATCATGCTGCTCCTGCTGAAGGGCGCGATGCTGGTCCTGGCGGGGCTGTACGTGATCAGCGGGCTGCAGTCCGTGAAGGAAGGCGAGCGGGGCATCCGCCTGCTGTTCGGGCGGATCGAGTCGGCGTCGCTCGAGCCGGGCTTCGCGTTCACCGCGCCGTTCCCGCTGGGCGAACTGGTGAAGGTCGACCAGGGCTTCCGCGAACTCGTCATCGACAAGGACTTCTGGCCCTATTACCAGGACGGGCAGGACCCCAGCCCCGACAAGATGGCGGCGACGGCGTCGCTCAAGCCCGGGCAGGGCGGGAGCGTCCTGACGGCCGACGGCAACATCGCGCACACCAAGTGGCGCGTCGGCTACCGGCGCAACGGCGCCGACCAGTACGCCAAGAACATCCTCTCGATGGAAGAGGAAGACCGGCTGGTGAAGGCGGCGGTGAAGCGCGGCATCGTGCACGCCTGCGCCCGCGTCACCATCGACGAACTGCTCACGCAGAGCGCCGACCAGATCGGGTCGGTGCGGGCGCACGCCAAGCGCGTGGCGCAGGAGACGCTCGACAGCGTGCAGAGCGGGATCGTGATCGAGCAGCTCGACCCCACCATGACCATCCCGCCCCTGTACGTGCGGGCGGACTTCGCACGCGTGCAGGCGGCGGTGAGCAACGCGCGCAAGAACGTCGAGAACGCCGAGGGCGAGGGTGACCAGACGCTGCTGGGCATCTCCGGGCGCGCCGGGCCGTACCTCGTCGAACGCATCCGCGCCTACGAGGACGCCGCCGCCCGGCGCGGGGCGGCGGAGCAGGCCGGCGACGCGGGCAAGGTGGCGGCGGCCGACGGCGAGATGAACGCCATCCTGGCGACCATCGAGGGGCTGCTCCTGGGCGAGGCGGTCGAGGTGCCCGGGGGCACGATCGAGGTCAGCGGCCGCCCGCGCGATCTCGCGCCCGGCACGGTCGAGGGGCTCTCCGGGGGTGAGGTGGCGCGCCTCCTCGCCGACGCGGCGGCGTACCGCTCGGGGATCGTGAACCGCACGCAGTCCGACCTGCGCCGCTACCAGGCCAAGCTCGAGCAGTTCCGGGTCAACCCCAGCGTCATGCTGCAGCGCGAGCTCGCCGACGCGCGCCTTGCGTTCCTCGCGCGGCCGACCGTGCAGCAGTTCATGATGCCCCCGGGCACCACGACCATGTCGCTGCTGCTGAACAACGATCCGGACGTGATGCGCGAGATCACGCGGGCGGCGAACGACGAGAAGCGCCGGCGGACCGACGAGGAACGCATGCGGCTTCTCCGCGAGCAGCAGTTCAAGACCGAGCTGGGGCTGACAGAAACGCCCGGGTGAGTTCCCCCGGGGCGACGGGAGCGACACGATGACGCAGGCGGCGCCCAGCGCGGGCTCGATCGGCAACGCGACGCGGGGCGACAGCGTCGTCATCTGCCAGCACCTCACGAAGGTGTTCAAGGACTTCTGGCGGCGCGACCGCGCCCGCGCGGTGTCCGACCTCTCGATCGAGATCCGCCCCCGCGAGATCTTCGGGCTCCTGGGGCCCAACGGCTCGGGCAAGTCCACGACCATTAAGATGATTCTGGGCCTGCTGCACCCCACGTCGGGGCGCGTCGCGGTCTTCGGCAAGCCCGCGACGGACGTCTCGGTCAAGGCCCGCATCGGCTACCTGCCCGAAGAGTCGTACCTCTACGGGTTCCTCAACGCGCGCGAGACGCTCGAGTACTACGCGAAGCTGTTCGAGCTCGACTACAAGACCCGCCAGCGCCGCATCGACGAGCTGCTCGACATGGTGGGCCTCACCGGCGCGCAGTTCCGCCCCGTGCGCGAGTACTCCAAGGGCATGCAGCGCCGCATCGGCATCGCGCAGGCGCTCATCAACGACCCCGATTTCCTGATCCTCGACGAGCCGACCACCGGCCTGGACCCCATCGGCACCCGCCAGGTGAAGGACCTCATCATCCAGCTCGGCCGTCGCGGGAAGACCATCCTCCTGTCCAGCCATCTCCTCGCCGACGTCGAGGACTGCGTGGACCGCCTGGTGATCCTTTACGGCGGGCAGGTCCGGGCCGAGGGCACGTGCGACGACCTGCTCGTCACTCGAGGCCGCACCACGATCGAGACCGACGAGCTCGACGACGCGACCATCGCCGAGGTCGACCGTGTCATCCGCGGACGCACGGGGAACCACACGGGCGTGGACCGGGTCTCCAAGCCCCGCCAGACCCTGGAACAACTGTTCCTCGACATCGTGGAGAAGGCCCGGGCCGAGCAGCTCTCGACCAGCGGCGCCACCGCGGGCGGGCGTACGGCGTCGTTCCTCGCGGGCGAGGAGCCCGAGCGGGGCGAGGTGCTGATCGAGAACCTGGTGCGTGCCGCGGAGGCGCCCGCGGCGCCCGCCGAGGGCGCACCGCCCGCACTCCCCCCGACGCCGCGCCCGGAGGAAGACCTGCTGGCCTCGCTGGTGCGCGACGAGTCCCCCGGCACGGGTCGGGCTGCGGACACGGGCCCCGAGTCAGACAAGGGATCCGGCGCGGGCACGGTTTCGGGCACGGGCAACGGGCCTGCGGGCGGGGCGGCGGCGCCGGGCGCGCCAAAGAGCGTGGACGCGTCGGTGATCGACTCGCTGCTGGGCGGGGGCGATGACGACCGCGCGAAGGGAGGCGCCCGGTGAACCCGCGCGCCCTGCTGGGCCGTCTGAACCTGCTGCAGCAGCAGCGTCTGTTCAAGTGGATCGCGACGGCGGTGATCGCCGCCGCGGCGGTGGCGGGGTGCCTGGCGTACGGGGCGATGATCGCCGCCCCGCGCACGCCCGAGGTCGCGACGACGCCCGCGACCCCGGGGGCGCCGGGCACGGGGCTCGAATCGACGGACGCGTCGGAGCAGGCGGCCCGCGCGATGGTGCAGGAGATCGTCGCCGCGGGGAGCGACCCGTGGAGCGTCTTCGTCATGATCGTCCTGGGCGCGCTCGTGCTCGTGGGGGCGGCGTGGCTCGGGCTGGGGCTCACGTACCTGGCGGTGCTGGCGGCGGGGGCGGCGGTGACGGGCGTGGCGCTCGCCACCGGCTGGCGGTCGTCGGTCGTGCCGGTCTCGATGGGTGTGCTGGCGCTGACGCTCGCGTTCGTCACGCTCATGCGCCTGGTGCGGGCTGGGCTGGATTCGTCGAACCCCGTGTTCGCGATCGCGCGGAACGTGCTGGCGGAGGCGGTGCGCCTGCGCCTCTCGCTCGTGTTCATCGTCCTGCTCATCTTCATGCTGGCGGCGCTGCCCCAGTTGCTCGACGAGACCCAGCCCCTGCGCTACCGCGTGCAGGCGTTCATCCAGTGGGGCACGGGCGGGGCGTTCTATCTCATCGCGCTGCTCACCGTGGTGTTCGCCGTCGCGACGGTGACTTTCGACCAGCGCGACAAGACGATCTGGCAGACCATGACCAAGCCGGTGGCGGCGTGGCAGTACGTGCTGGGCAAGTGGCTGGGCGTCTGGGTGCTCTCGGGCGTGCTGCTCGCGGTCGCCGGGTCGGGGGTGTTCCTGTTCATCGAGTACCTGCGCCACCAGCCGGCGGCGGGCGAGCAGGACGCGTACATGACCCGCGAGGGGCGCGTGAGCGAAGATCGCCTGCTGCTGGAGCGGCAGATCCTGACGGCCCGGGAATCACGCGACATCGATCCCTTCCCCGTGGACGAGGCCCAGTTCGAGCAGAACCTGATCGCCCGCGCCGAGGCCGAGGTGCAGCGCCTGCAGGAATCGCTCAGCACCACGACCACGCGCGAGATCCTGCGCGAGGAGATGATCGCGTCGCTCCGCAAGGACCTGCGCAAGAGCGTGCAGATGGCGTACCGCAACATCCCGCCCGGGCTGGGGCAGCACTACACGTTCTCCGGGCTGGGCGCGGCTCGCGAACGCCCCGACCCGCTCTTCCTGCGATTTACCGTGAACGCCGGCTCGAACGCGCCCGACGCGCTCTACCGCCTGACGTTCAAGATCGGGAACTCCGAGCCCCAGGTGCAGGAGGTCGTGCTGGGCCAGCCCCAGACGATCCCGCTGCTGCCCGGCTCGATCGGGCCGGACGGCACGCTCGCGGTGCAGGTGATCAACGGCGACGTGTACCAGGAGACCTCGAACCCCGAGAGCATCTCGTTCCCGCCCGACGGGCTGCGCGTGAGCTACGCGGCGGGGTCGTTCCGCTCGAACTACGTCCGCGTCATGGGCGTGCTGTGGGTGAAGCTGGGGTTCCTCGCGATGGTGGGGGTGTTCGCGGGGACGTTCCTGAGCTTCCCGGTCGCGTGCCTGGTGTCGCTCACGATCTTCTTCGCCGCGGAGGGGGCGACCTTCCTGCGGGCGGCGCTCGACAACTACTGGACCGCCGACAAGGAGGGCAAGACCCTGTACCTGAACCTGGCGATCTCGGCGATCGGCGAGGTGGTGGCGTGGGTCTTCCAGGTGTACGGCGGGCTGCGTCCGACGGCGAAGCTGGTGGAAGGGCTGCGCCTGGCGTGGCGAGACGTGGCGCTGGGCACGGGCGTGACGGCGTTGTGGACGCTGCTGCTGTTCGCGGGGGGCACGCTGGCGCTCCGCCGGCGCGAACTCGCGACGTATTCGGGGCAGTAGGAGCGTGGGAGACGTATGAGCCGCGACACCCGGGTCCAGATCATCGCCGCGATCTTCCTGCTCTCGTTCCTGACGGGATCGGGCGCCCTGGCCGTCGCGCTGACGGGCGTGGCGGGGCGGGCGAAGCTGACGTACACGGACCGCCCGGAGGAGGGCCAGCCGTGGGAGGTGTCGGTCGGCATCGCGATGGGCGCGTTCCGCGGGATCTTCGTGAACTTCCTGTGGATGCGCGCCAACGACATGAAGGAGCAGGGGAAGTACTACGAGGCGATCCAGCTGGCCGACGCGATCACGCGTCTGCAGCCGCGGTTCCCGCGGGTGTGGGTCTTCCACGCGTGGAACCTGGCGTACAACATCTCGGTCGGCACGAACACGCGCGAGGAGCGCTGGCAGTGGGTGAACGCGGGGATCAACCTGCTGCGCGGGCAGGGCGTGCCGGCGAACCCGAACGACATGATGATCCACAAGGAGCTCGCGTGGATCTTCCTGCACAAGATCGGCGGGTTCACGGACGACGCGAACCCGTACTACAAGCGCCAGCTCGCGCGTGAGTGGACGATCCTGCTGGGCCCGCCGCCGCTGGCGGGGCCCGAGGACCGCGACCGCGACGTGGCGATCGAGAAGTACGTGGGCTGGCTGACGCCGGTCGCGGAGGCGCCCGACACGCTGGAGGGGCTGTTCGAGTCCGACCCGCGGGCGCGCGAGCTGCTGGACCAGGTGCGGGGGGTGGGGCTGTCGACGGACCTGGAGCTGCTGACGCGGTACGAGATGTGGAAGGCGCTGCAGCGCTCCAGCCAGCGCCGGGTGTGGGAGAAGCAGGCGGGGGACCGGACGCGCGCGTTCGGGGCGATCGTCGACAACCCGGCGTACGCCGAGACCTGGCCGAAGGTCGTCGCGTACTTCCGGCGGCAGATGCTCGTGCGCCGCTACCACATGGAGCCGGCGCGGATGATCGCGTACACGCGCCAGTACGGGCCGATCGACTGGCGCCACCACGCCGCCCACGGGCTGTACTGGGCGCAGAAGGGCGTGGACGCGGCGAAGGAACGCTGGACCGAAGAGAACAAGCGCGACTTCGACTTCATCAACACCGACCGCGTCGTGGCGCAGTCGGTGCAGGACCTGTTCCGGTCGGGCGAGCTGTACTTCGACTTCTTCGCGAGCAACTTCCCGGGTATGTACACGATGTGGCAGGGCGTGCCCAACCCGCACTTCGTCGAGTCGTACCAGAGCATCCTCGACCCGATGCGCGCGCGATCATGGGCCGACGACGCCGGGCGACGGGGCACCACCCCGCTCTCGAGCGGGTACGAGAACTTCCTGAAGGACGCGGTCTGCTTCTTCTACGCGCGGGGCGACATGCGCAACGCCGAGAAGTGGCGCACCGAGCTGCTGACGTACCGGTACTCGAACCTGCACGACGCCGAGCGGCGTGACCTCATGACGCTCCCGCTCGACGAGTTCTTCGAGCGCGAGATGCGGGGCGAACTCACGCGACCGGCGATCGCGATCCAGCAGACCGCCGCGGGCCTGCAGCAGGCGTTCGCGTCCGGGCTCCTGGGCGGGCAGCCCGAGGTGTTCGTCAGCGGGCTGAACTACTCGAAGAAGGTGCACCGCATGTACTTCGAGGAGCAGAAGCGGCGTGTGGCGGTGGACGTCACGACCGCGCGCATGGAGCAGATGCCCGAGAACTTCCAGATGCTCGCGGGCGAGCAGTTCGCGGGGTTCATGACGACGCTCGGGCTCGACGACGCCGAACGCGTGTACGAGGCCGCCCCCGACGACCTCAAGGCCTTCGCCTACGACATGCTGGCGGAGCGATTCCGCCCGGAACTGGAAGAAGCGGCCCAGGCGGGCGCGGGCCCCGAGCTGCGCTCGTTCGACCAGATGTTCCCCGAGCCCGAGGCGCTCGCCTCCGTGCGTGCCGCGGTCAAGGCGTACGTCGAGTCGCGCAGCCGCCTGAACACGAACCTCGAACAGAAGTGAGCGCCGTCGTGCCGCAGCGCGAGGCGGCAACGCCTCGGAACTACGCCAGCAGTCGGTCGCGCGCCTCGCGGTAGCGGTCGAGCGTGGCGCGGACGATCTCGTCGGGCAGTTCGGGCCCGGGCGACTGCTTGTTCCACGCGCCCGACGCCACCAGGCGTTCCAGGTACTCCCGCAGGTACTGCTTGTCGAAGCTGCGCTGCGGGCGTCCGGGCTCGTACCCGGCGAGGGGCCAGAACCGCGAGCTGTCGGGCGTGAGCGCCTCGTCGACCAGCATGATCGAGGCCGGCGGCATCGCCGCGCGGGGGTCGTCCGCGCCCCCGCCGATCGCGGCCGGGCCGGAGTCCGACGCGGACTCGAACCCGAACTCGAACTTGGTATCGGCGATGATGATCCCGCGATCGCGCGCGTACGCGGCGGCCTCGGTGTAGATCGCGAGCGTGACGCCCCGCAGGTGTTCCATCAGCGGGCGTCCGGCGATGGCGCAGGCGCGGTCGAAGTCGATGTTCTCATCATGGCGCCCGAACGCCTCCTTGGTCGCGGGGGTGAAGATCGGGCGGGGGAGGGCGTCGCACTGGCGCAGGCCCGGCGGGAGCGCCACGCCGCAGATCGCGCCGGTGCGCTGGTAGTCCTTCCAGCCGGATCCCTCGATGTAGCCTCGCGCGACGCACTCGATGGGCACGACCCGCGCCCGCCGGACGATCATGACGCGTCCGCGGAGGTCGTCGCGCGTGGTGCCGCCGGGGCGGAAGGCGCTGTCGGGCACGTCGGCGGCGTCGGTCGAGAGCAGGTGTGTGCGGCAGAGCCCGCGCGCCCGGACGAAGGCGAGCCAGAACGCCGCCATCTCGGTGAGGAGCGCGCCCTTCCCGGGGATGGGGGTGGGCATGACGACGTCGAAGGCGGAGATGCGGTCGGTGGCGACGATGAGCAGGCGCGGGTCGCCGGTCGCGGGGTCGGGGGGCAGGTCGAAGACGTCGCGGACTTTGCCCCGGCGCAGCCCCGGCAGGAGGAGGTCGGCGGCGGCGAGCGGCGCGGGCGAGGTCGCTGGCATCCGGATAGCGTACCCGTGACGGGTGAAGCGGGGACGCGCCTCGACTTCGCGCGCCGACCGCCGAACCATCCCCCTGCGTCCCGGAGGGTCCCCCGCACGTGCTGAAGTTTGTCGTATTCGAGCCGGACGGGGTGGAAGCGGGGACGTATCCACCGCGGCACGCGCTGCTCATCGGGCCCGACGACATCCCGCACCAGGGCACGGTGACGATCACGCCCGGGCACGTGGTGGGTGAGAAGGGCGCCCCGCAGGCGGGGGCGCTGGGCGTGCAGGTGCCGGTGGGGCGGTCCGAGACGTCGATCGTGGGCCCCAACGGGCTGGGGCTGCTGGCGATCCAGACGTGCCTGCTGCCCGACAAGCCCGGGGCGTACTGCCTGTCGATCGAGCTGGCCCGCCACCGGATCATGATGTTCCTGAACAAGCTCGAGGACTGGGGCCTGGTGGACCTGGACCCCGAGACCCCCGCGATGCAGCAGTTCGAGGAAGCGCGGGCGCAGTTCACGTCCGCGCTGGTCGCCCAGTACGACCCGCCGCCGAGCGGGCAACTGGTGGACGGGTACAACCCCGGCGCCGGGCACGCCGCGGCGCGGGCGCTCGCGCTGGCCATGCACGCGGGCGAGAACCTGACGATGATCCAGGCGGAGCGGCAGTTGGCGTCGCGCGTCACGGGGCGCGAGTACGCCGGCGCCCGCGCGCACCTGACCCGGTTGACGCCCGAGACCCCGCCCGCGGGCGCGCCGGTGGTCGCGCCCGGCTCGGGGCACGTCACGCTCGCGGGCGCCCCGCAGATCGGGTGCGCCGTGAGCCCCGCGCAGTTCGGCGAGGGGCTGCAGAAGGCGCTGGCGGCGTCGTGCGACTTCCTGACCATGCCGATGCGCTGGGTCGATATGGAACCCGTCGAGGGCAAGTACGCCTTCGGCCCGACCGACCGGTGGATCGAGTGGGCGGTGCGGACGGCGAAGATGCCCGTGGTGGCCGGGCCGATTATCGATTTCCGACCCCAGGCCGTGCCCGAATGGCTGTTCATCTGGGAGAACGACTACGAGACGCTGCGCGATCTGGTGTTCGAGCACGTGCAGGCGGTGGTGACGCGCTATCGGCGCACGGTGACGCGCTGGACCGTCGCGAGCGGGCTGCACGTCAACACCAACTTCAAGATCAGTTTCGAGCAGATCATGGACCTGACGCGGGTCTGCGTGCTGCTGGTGCGCAAGCTGCACCCGACGGCGAAGATCCAGGTCGAGATCGCCCAGCCCTGGGGCGAGTACCACGCGACGAACCGCCGGTCGATCCCGCCCTACCTGTACGCCGACGCCGTGGTGCAGGCGGGGCTGAACGTCGACGCGCTGGGCCTGCGCGTGCAGATGGGGCACGCCGAGCCGGGGCTCTCGACGCGCGACCTCATGAGCTTCTCGGCGCTGCTCGACAAGTACGCGGCCCTGGAAAAGCCCATCGCCATCACCGCGATCGGCGCGCCCAGCCAGCCCGTGCCCGTCAAGCCCTACCGCCCCCGCGCCGGCGCGGACGCGGAAGACGCGTACGAGCCCGGCTACTGGCGGACGCCCTGGAGCGAATCGGCGCAGGCGTCGTGGGCGCAGCACATGCTCGCCATCGCGTGCTCCAAGCCCTACGTGCAGAGCGTGTGCTGGCAGGAACTGGCCGACGTCGCGGCGGGGGGGAACGCGCCGGAGATGCCCTTCGGCGGGCTGCTGGCCCCGAACGGCGCGCCCAAGCCGATCTTCGCGCGCCTGGTCGAACTCCGCCGCGCGCTGCGCGAGGGGAAGGTCCCCCCCCTGCCCGCGCTCTAACGGGCCGAGCCCGCCGCCGGGTATGCTGGACGCATGGAACCGGTAGGGACTGGAACCAGCGTGCGTGCGCTCGCGGGCCCGGCGAAGTGGGCCGCGGTGTCGATCGTCGCGGGCCTGGCCGGCGCGGGGCTGACGTACTCACTGGTCACGCGCGGCCCGGACCCGCAGCGCGTCGAACGCCCCGCGGGTGCGTTCGGCGAGTTGAACCCGCCGGTGTCGCCGCCCGGGGTGATCGCGCTTCCGCCGCCCGCCCCCTCGACAGTTTCGCCGCCCGCCCCGGTGCAGCAGGTGCCGCCGACGCCCCCGCCCGTTGGCGACGCACCGCCCGACGCGAGCGCGCCGGCAGTGGTTGCGGCGCCCGCGCCGGTGCCGGCGGCCCCCGCGCCGTCCGGGCGGCTCAACATCAACCGCGCGACGCAGGCCGAACTCGAACTGCTCCCGGGCATCGGCCCGGCGATGGCACGGGCGATCCTCGAGCATCGCGCTGCGCACGGGCCGTTCCGATCGATCACGGACCTCGACAAGGTCCGGGGCATCGGGCCCAAGACGCTGGAGCGACTGGCCCCGCTCGTGACGGTTGACTAGCCCCCGCCGACTCGGGCGATAGGATGGCGCTTGCACGCCGACGCCTGCCGCCCGGGCCCATGCCCGACGGCGCGCTCGGGAGTTCCGCGGGCGCCCACGTGATCACCGACCTCGTCTCGCTCTTCACCGCTTCGCCGGCGGTCGGCGCGCTCGCGTCGGCCCTGCGCGATGGGCGACGCATCGTCTGCACGGGCGTGGCGGGGTCGTCCACCGCGCTGGCGGCGGGAGCGCTCGCGCGCACCCTCGATCGCCCGGTCGTGCTCGTGCTCGCGCACCTCGACGACGCGGACGAGGCGCACGACGAACTCGCCGGCGCGGGCGTTGACGTCCGGCGCCTGCCGGCGCTGGAGGTGCTGCCCGGCGAGAGCGACCCCGTCGCCGACCTCGTGGTCGAGCGTCTCGCACGCGTGCGCGAGGCGGGCGATGCGCCCGGCGGACGCGTGATCGTCGCGCCCGTGCAGGCGCTCATGCAGCGCGTCCCCCGACCCGACGATCTCGGGCGGTTCCTGCGCCGTGTCCGCGCGGGCGAGGACGTGCACCTCACGAGCCTCACGAAGTGGCTGCTCGACGCCGGGTACACGCGCGTCGAGGCGGTGGAAGAAGTCGGGCAGTTCGCGCTGCGGGGCGGCATCCTGGATGTCTTCTCTCCCGGGGCGCCGGGCGCGCCGGTGCGCCTCGAGTTCTTCGGCGACACCGTCGAGCGCCTCGCGGAGGTCGATCCGGATTCCATGGCCAGCGACCGCACGATCCCGCACGCTGATCTCGTGGGCGTTGATCTCGACCGGCTGCGTCCCGCCGACGGGGGCGTGAACTTCCTGGAACTGCTCCCGGCGTCGTGCGTGGTGCTGCTCGCCGAGACCATGGAGATCGTCGAGCAGGCGCGGGGGTACTACGAGCGCCTGACCGAGCCGGTGGGCATCGACGGCCCGCCGGCGGTGCTGAAGATCGCCGAGTCGCGCTTCCACGCGCTGGCCGAGATCAACCAGTTCTCGGCCGGGGCGTCGGGCGCCGACGTCCGCCTCGACCTGCCGGCGCGCGCGATGCCGACGTTCCCGGGCGACGCCCCCCAGGCGATCGCGGAGCTGGGCGAGATGTCGCGCGCCGGGTCGCGGGTGGTCGTCGCGTGCCAGAACGCGGGCGAGCGCCAGCGCCTGGGCGAGCTGCTGGGCGCGCTCGACCCGCCCGCGCGCTGCGAGATCGCGCAGGCGTACCTGCACCGCGGGATGCAGTGGGACGAGGGTGGCTCGACGCTCGTGCTCGTGCCCTATCACGAACTGCTGTCGCGGTTCTCGGTGCGTCGGCGCGTCGCAAAGGTCCGTGCGTCGCGCGCGATGGACACGTTCCTCGACATCGAGCCGGGGGACTACGTCGTGCACGCCGAGCACGGCATCGCGCGGTTCGTGGGGCTGAAGGTGATGACCCCGCGCGACTTGCCCGTCAAGAGCGTGCCCGGGGCGGCCCGCATCGCGCCCGAGTCCGAGGAGTACCTCACGCTCGAGTTCGCGGGGCAGTCGCGCCTGCACGTGCCCGCGACGCAGGTCGACCAGGTGCAGAAGTACGTCGGGGGCTTTCACGGCAAGCCGCCCCTCTCGACCCTGGGCGGGCAGAAGTGGCGCGCGCAGACCCAGCGCGTCGCGGAGAGCGTGCGCGACCTGGCGGCCGAGCTCATGCGCGTCCGGGCCGCCCGCGAGCACCTGCCGGGCACGGCCTTTCCCGCCGACACCGCCTGGCAGCGCGAGTTCGAGGAAGAGTTCCCGTACGACGAGACCGAGGACCAGCTCGCGGCCCTGGCCGAGATCAAGAAAGACATGCAGCGCGCCCGCCCGATGGACCGCCTGCTCTGCGGCGACGTGGGGTTCGGCAAGACGGAACTGGCGATCCGGGCGGCGTTCAAGGCGGTCGAGTCCGGGCGACAGGCCGCGGTGCTCGTGCCGACCACCGTGCTGGCCGAGCAGCACGAGCGGACGTTCCGGTCGCGGTTCGCGGGGTACCCGTTCCGCGTGGAGAGCATCTCGCGCTTCAAGAGCGACGGGGAGGTGCGTGCGGTGCTCGAGGCGCTCGCGCGCGGGCACGTGGACGTCATCATCGGGACGCACCGCCTGCTGAGCAAGGACGTGCGCTTCGCGGACCTGGGGCTGGTGGTGATCGACGAGGAGCAGCGCTTCGGGGTGGAGCACAAGGAGTCGCTGCTGCGACTGCGCCTGACGGTGGACGTGCTGACGCTCTCGGCGACGCCCATCCCGCGGACGCTGCACATGGCGATGCTGGGGATCCGCGACATCTCGAGCCTGACGACCCCGCCGCTGGACCGGCGCGCGATCGTGACGGAGGTGATCCCGTACAACGAGCGTCGCGTGCGCCAGGCGATTCTGCGGGAGCTCTCGCGCGAGGGGCAGGTGTTCTACGTGCACAACCGGGTGCACGACATTCTGAGCCGCGCCGACGACGTGCGAAAGCTGGTGCCCGAGGCGCGGGTGGTGGTGGGGCACGGGCAGATGGCGCCGCACGAACTGGAAGAGGTGATGCTCGCGTTCATCCGGCGCGAGGCCGACGTGCTCGTCGCGACGACGATCATCGAGAGCGGGATCGACATCGCGAGCGCGAACACGATGATCATCGACGACGCCGACCGCTTCGGGCTCTCCGAGCTGCACCAGCTGCGCGGGCGCGTGGGGCGGGGCAAGCACCGCGCGTACTGCTACCTGCTGCTCCCCCCCGAGCGGACGATCCGCGAGGTGGCGCAGAAGCGGCTCAAGGCGATCGAGCAGTACTCGATGCTCGGGGCGGGGTTCAAGATCGCGATGCGCGACCTGGAGATCCGCGGCGCGGGGAACATCCTGGGGCAGGAGCAGAGCGGGCACATCGCGCTCGTGGGCTACGAGATGTACTGCCGCCTGCTCGAGCGCGCGGTGCACGACCTCGCGAACGACCGTCCGCCCGCGCCGCCGTCCTCTACGAGCATCGAGCTGGGCGTCGGCGGCATGATCCCCAAGGCGTACATCCCCTCCGACCGACGCCGCCTCGAGGCCTACCGGCGACTGGCCACCGCGGCGACGCCGCAGGGCGTCGACCAGGCCCTCGCCGACCTCACCGACGCCTACGGCGAGCCCCCGGAGATCACGCGGCGGCTCGCGGAAGTCGCGCACCTGCGGGCCGCCCTGGCGCCGCTGGGCGTCCGCACGCTCACCATCCGCGAGAAGGACGTTGTCTTCCTCGCGCCCGACCCCGCGCCGCTCGCCGCGCTCCTGCGGAGCACCCAGCCCCGGAGCGACACGACCGGCGTGCGGGTGCTGCCCCCCAAGGAGGGCGAGTCGCTCGCGGAGATATACCTGCGCCCGCACCCGGGAACGCTGCAGGATCCTCGGGCGCTGCTGGCAACGCTGCGCCGGCGCCTCGGACAGACGCCGCCGGCGGAGAGCGCCCCAACGACGCATAGAATCCCGGGAAAACCATCGGAACCACAGCCGACGACCCGGCCGGGGCCGCGCGCCGGTCGGAAGCCTTCATCATGACCGATCCTGATCCCGCCGCCGCCCGCCCCTCACGCCCCGCACCCGCCTCGGAGCACGCGCCGGCCACCGACCGCAAGGTGACGATCCTGAAGCGCCGCCTGGTTCGGGAAGCCACGGTCGCCGTCGCGATGCTGGAGCAGGCGTTGTCCGCGCTCTGGACGCTGGACGTGGAAACGGCCAAGGCCGTGCGCCAGCGCGATGACCAGATCGACTCCGAAGAGGTCGAGATCGAGCAGGAGTGCTACGAGGTGCTGGCGCTGCGCGCCCCGTACGCGCACGACTTTCGCATGGTGACGTTCGTGCTGCGCGCGAACGCGACGGTCGAGCGCGTCGCGGACCACGCCAGCTCCATCGCCAAAGTCGTGCAGCGCATCGCCGACCACACCGGGCACGACGCCCCGCGCTGGCCGACCGCCCTGCTGGAACTGGGCCAGCGCATCCCCGCGGCGTGCCACGAGGCGCTCCGCACCGTGCTCGTGGAAGACATCGTCGCCGCCCGGAGCCTCGTTTCGAACGATGTCGTGATCGACCGCCTCGAACGCCGCCTCTTCGAAGAGACGGTCGAACTCATGAACGACGGCTCGGCCGGGGTCGGCCCGGAGATCGGCCTGCTCATCTACCGGGTGGGGCGCGAGCTGGAGCGCGTCGGCGATCTCATGGCCGGGCTCGCCGAGGACGTGGTGTACGTCGGCACGGGCCAGATCATCCGGCACGAGAAGCGCCGGCTGCGCGGCAAGCAGTAGCCGCAACGCGTCGGCGCGCCCCCGACGCCCCTCCCGCCCGGATCGTGTAGATTGGCCCGCTCACGAAGGAGGATCCATGCCCCACACGGTCGCGATCATCGTCGCCGGTTCGTGCCTGACCGCGGGCGCGCTCGGGCAGAGCGTTCCCGCCGACGCCGTCTCGCTCCGCGACGACGCGGCGTGGCGCACCAGCCGCCTGGCCGACGAGGGGGGCGGGTGGGACAAGGGCAGGTTCTTCATCACCGACGGCGGCGCCAACCGCCTGAACATCGGCGGGTTCATGCAGTTCCGGTTCCTCTCGAACTGGCGCGACGAGGGCACCACGCCCGACCCCGCCGACTTCACGCAGGGGTTCCAGATGCGCCGCGCACGCCTCTCGCTGAGCGGCACCGTCTGGAGCAAGGACCTGTCCTTTACCCTGCTCACCGACGCGTCGCGGTCCTCCGGCGCCGTGGGGTTCCTCGACGCGTTCGGGGAGTACGCCATCACCGACGATGTCTCCGTCCGCTGGGGTCAGTTCAAGCTCCCGTACAACCGCGAGGAGCTCGTGAACGACAACCGCCAGCTCGCGATCGAGCGCTCCACCGTCAACAGCGTCTTCGGGTACACGCGCACGCAGGGCGTCATGGTGTCGTACACGACCGACTCATTCCGCCTTTTCGGCATGGTCTCCGACGGCGGGAACGCCCTGAACAACGACTTCACGTCCGCGGCCGAGGCCGACATCGCCTTCACCGCCCGCGCCGATTTCCGATGGGGCGAGGGCGACTCCAAGCGCTTCGAGGACCTCACCTCCTGGCGCGAGAGCGGCGTGGGAGCGCTGCTCGGGGGCGCGGTGCACGTGCAGACCGGGGGCGAGACCGGGGGCACCGCCGACGTCGACCTGTACAGCGCCACCGTCGATTTCTCGCTCGAGGGCGACGGCTGGAACCTCTTCGCCGCCGCCCACTGGTTGCGCACCGAGCCCGCCTCCGGCGCCGAGACCGACGACTTCGGGCTGCTGCTCCAGGGGGGCGTGTTCGTCACCGACCAGGTCGAGCCCTTCGTGCGGTACGACGCCATCATCGCCGATGACGCCAACGGCGAGGACTTCCACACCATTACCGCCGGCGTCAACTACTACGTCTCGCCCCGCAGCCACGCCTTCAAGCTCAGCGCGGACGTGCAGTACTACCTCGACGCCGAGGGCGAGAACGCGCTCGTCTCGCCGACGACGGGCTCGAACCTGCTCGCCGACCCCGACGACGGGCAGGTCGCGGTGCGCGTGCAGGCGCAGATCATCTTCTAAGGCACGCGCCGGCACGCACGCGCCGGGTTCATCCCGCCGCCGGGCGCACCGCGAGGATCGAGGTCGGCGCCTCCCGCACCACACGCTCCGCGGTGCTCCCCAGCAGCACATCGCGGAGGTTCGTGCGCCCGCGCGTGCCGAGCACCACGAGGTCCGCCCCGCTCGCCCGCACGAACTCGGCGATTCCCACGCCGTGCTTGTCGTGCTCGACGAGTTCGAACCGCGGGCGGGCCCAGGTCGCGGGCGGGTCCTTGCCGGGCTGGCAGAACGCCTCGAGTTTCTGCAGCAGCAGGTCGCGGTAGCGGGCCTGGGCGCCGGGGTCGTCCTTCGCCGCCGACGGGCGGAAATGAAACCCGCGCCAGGGCGCGCGGTAGACGTGCAGCGCGATCACCTGCGCGCCGTCGGCCGCCGCGAACGCCACGGCCCGGTCCAGCGCCCGGCGCGACGTCTCCGAAAAGTCGATGCACGCGACGATGGTGCCGAACTTCCCGGCCTTTCCCTCCTCGACCAGCAGCACGTCGGCGGGCGCGCTGCGCACCGCCTGCCCGGCGAGCACGCCCGCGCCGCGGTGGGGCGATTCGCCGTGCACGCCCAGGACCAGCATCGAGGCGTGGTGCTTCGTGCACGACTGCACGATCCCGTGCAGGGGCCCGCTCAGCACCACCTCGAACGCGACGTGCTGCGTGCCCGGCATCGTCTCGGCCAGGCGCTTCCACGCGTCCTGCGCCTCGCGCGTGAAGTCATCCAGCGCCGTCGGCAGCATCGTCGCGAACGCCATCTCCAGGTCCGCGAGCGCCATGGTGTCGATCACGTGCACCGCGTGCACCGGCGAGGTCGTCCAGGCGCCGATCCGCACCGCCTGCGACAAGGCCGCGCTGGAACACGCCGAGAAATCAACCCCTACCACGATCGAGCCGGTGTCGGACATGCCGTGCTCCTTTCCAGCCGCTCGCACGTCATTCTATTCGAGCCGACGCCTCTCTCGCCGCCCGCTATCCTCCGCCGATGACCAGGCGGTGCACCGTCGGACGCGTTGAGATCGGCCCGGATCGCCCGCTCGCGATCATCGGCGGCCCGTGCGTGCTCGAATCCCTCGAGTTGGGGCTGCGCATCGGCGAGACCCTCCGCGAGGCCTGCCTGCGGCTGGGCCTCTCGTACATCTTCAAGGCCTCGTTCGACAAGGCCAATCGCTCGAGCATCCGCTCGCCCCGCGGCCCGGGCCTCGAGCAGGGGCTCGAGTGGCTCGGCGCCATCCGCGAGCGTCTGGGCGTGCCCGCGACGACCGACGTGCACGAGCCCGCGCAGTGCGAGCCCGTGGCGCGGGCGCTTGAGTTGCTCCAGATCCCCGCGTTTCTCTGCCGCCAGACGGACCTGCTGCACGCCGCGGGCGTGGCCGCCGCCGCGCACGGGCGGGGCGTGAACGTCAAGAAGGGCCAGTTCCTGGCGCCGCACGAGATGACGCACCCGGTGCGCAAGCTCGCCGAGGCGGGGTGCACGAACGTGCTGCTCACCGAGCGTGGCACGACATTCGGCTACGGGCGCCTGGTGAACGACTTCCTGGGAATGGGCGATCTTCTGGCCCTCAAGGCCGAGGGCGGGAGCCCGCCCGTGTGCTTCGACGCGACGCACTCGACGCAACTCCCCGGCGCGGGCGAGACGACCGGCGGCCGCCCGGACCGGGCGCCGCTGCTGGCCCGGGCCGCGGTCGCGGCTGGCGTGCACGCGGTCTTCCTGGAGACCCACCCGCAGCCCGCCCAGGCGATGAGTGACGCGAGCACGATGCTCCCGCTCGAATCGGTGCCCGAACTTCTGGCGAGCCTCGCGCGACTGCACGCGGCGGTGAACGCCCCGGCACGCTGAAGAATCAGAACACTGAAGCAGACAGAGTTGGAGCGGGAGAAGGACCTCGCCGAGCGCACGCCCGCCGCGGCTCGACCATCAGAACGCAGAGGAAGGCAGAGCCAGACTGCTTCTGTCTCTATCTCTGTCTCGCTGCCTCGCTATCTCGCTATCTCGCTATCTCGCTGCCTCGCTGCCTCGCTGCCTCGCTGCCTCGCTGTCTCGCTGCCTCGCTGCCTCGCTGTCTCGCTGTCTCGCTGCCTCGCTGTCTCGCTGTCTCGCTGTCTCGCTGTCTCGCTGTCTCGCTGTCTCGCTGTCTCGCTATTCCTGTCTTGTCTCACTTTCCTCGTCTGCGTTCTACCCCTCCTCATGCCCGCGAGATGCTCTCCTGCTGGATCATGACCTCGAGCGCCTTGACGACGTGGTCGATCTCGGTGGGCGTCAGGTCGTTGTGGAACGGCAGCGCAATGGTGCGCTGGCTGACGCTTTCGGCGATGGGGAACATCCCCTCGCGCAGCCCGAACTGCTCGCGGTAGAAGGGCTGGAGGTGGATGCAGGGGAAGTAGTCGCTGGCCCCGATGTCCTGGCGGCGCAGCCCGTTGATGATCCTGTCGCGTTCTTCGCCCGTGTACGACGGGGCGAGGCGCACGACGAAGACGAACCAGCTCATGATGCTGTCGGGATCGACGGTGGGCACGACCAGCGACGGGTGCCCGCCGAGCCGCCGGATGTAGTGGAGCGCGACGGTGTGCCGCTTCTCGATGATCTCGTCGAGGCGTTTCATCTGCGCCACGCCGAGGGCCGCGTTGATCTCCGCGAGGCGATAGTTGTACCCGAGGCGCTCGTGCCGCAGCCACGAGCCGGTGGGCGACCCCCCGGCCGTCGGCCCGGCCGGGAACCCGACGGGCCGCCCCTGGTTGCGCATCGAGCGGCAGAGTTCGGCGAGGCGGTGGTCGTCGGTCACGATCATCCCGCCCTCGCCGGTGGTGATCTGCTTGTTCGGGTAGAACCCGAAGACGCCGACGCGCCCGAAGTGCCCCGCGGGGCGCCCGCGCAGCTCCGCGCCCAGCGCTTCGCAGCAGTCCTCGACGACCGGCACCTCCTGCTGCATCCCGATGGACGCGTACTGGTCCATGTACGCCGGGTTGCCGAAGGTCTCGACGGCCAGGATCGCCTTGGTCCGTGCGCCCAGGGCCGCCCGCACCTTCGACGGGTCCATGTTCAGCGTGCGCGGGCAGATGTCGACGAACTTGGGCTTCGCCCCGACGAAGAGGATCGAGTTGGCCGAGGCGATGAACGAGAAGGGCGTGGTGATGACCTCATCGCCCGGCCCCACGCCCAGCGCCGCCAGGGCCAGGTGCAGGCCCGACGTGCCGGAGTTCACCGCGACGCCGTAGCGGCAGCCGGCGCGCGTCGCCACCAGTTGCTCGAACTGCTCGACGAACGGGCCGATCGACAGCCGCCCCGAGCGCAGGGCCCGCACGACGAGCTGGACCTCGAGGTCGGTGATGTCCGGGCGGGAAAGCGGGATTTCGCTGGGCATGCGCAGAGCGTAGAAGCCCCGGGCGCGGGTCGGGCCGTCGCGCTGTCGGAACCCGCCCGCCTCAAGCCTGGGCCTTGCGCATCATCGCCTCGTACACCTCGCGCAGGGTCGACCCGGCGTACGCCCCCGCCACGTCCGACGTCAGCGGGCGCCCGGGGTCGTCCGCCACCTGCTTGTCCAGGCGCTTCTGCGCGGTGATCACGGTCGAGTGGTTGCTCCGCCCCATCGCCCGCGCGATCTCGGGGAAGCTCATCGTCGTGAGGCGGCGCGAGATCGACGCCACCAGGCTCCGCGCGAGCACCACGCGCTTGTGGCGCCCCTTGCCCATGAAGTCGTGCAGGTCCACGCCCAGCTCGCGGCAGATCTCGCCGATGATCGTCTCCGCCGTCACCGGGCGGCGGAGGCGGGCCGGGCTCGGCGACGCCGGCGTCGGCGCGTTCGCCTCGTCCAGCCCAAGGGCCTTGCGCACGAGCATCACCCCGATGCACCCGTCGTGGCGTCCCAGTTCGGGCAGGAGGCGCGCCACCGCGTCGATCTGGTTCAGCAGCCCCTCGATCTCGCGCACGCTCCCCCCGAACCCGCCCAGCGAGCCCATGGAGCGGGCCGAACGCTCGGCCACCAGGTCCGCCGCGCCCTCGTCCAGGGCCAGCCCGCGCCGGTCCGCCAGGTGACGCACGAGCCGGGACCGAAGTTCCGGGTCGGGCAGGTCGAGCTTCACCACCGCCCCGGCCATGAAGCGAGAGACCAGCCGCTCGCTCAGCTTCGCGATCTCCTTGGGGTGCTCGTCGCTCGCCAGCACCAGGCGCGCCCCGTCGATGCCGACGGCGTCCAGCGTGTGGAGCAGCTCGGCCTGGGTCGCGTCCTTGTTCGAGAAGAAGTTCACCTCGTCGAGGCACAGCAGATCGACCCGGCGATAGACGCGCCGGAACGAGTCGATCTTGCCCGCCCGCACCGCCTGGATGAACTCGTTCGTGAACTGCTCGCCCGTCGTGTAGCGCACCGTCGCGCCCGGGCGACGCTCCAGGAACCGCGACGCGCACGCGCGCAGCAGGTGCGTCTTGCCCAACCCGCACGACCCGTGCAGGAAGATCGGCGGCACCGACGCGTCGTCCTCGGCCACGCGCTGGCACGCGCTGAACGCCAGCCGGTTCGAGCGGCCCACCAGGAAGGTGTCGAACCGGTAGCGGCTCGTCTCGGGCGCGCGGACGATCGGCGTGGCGCGGGGCGCGACAGGCCGCGCTTGCGCGCGTGACGCCGCCTCGAACGCCGCACGGTCGACCTTGAACTCCACGCCCTGCGCGCACCCGTTCGCCGCCCGGCGGATCTGCTCGCCAAACCGGCGGTTGAGCAGTTCGGCGAGGAATCCCGAGGGGACGGTCACGCGCAGGTGCCCGTCGGCCAGCGAGACGCGTGCCTGCCCCTGAAAGTACCGCTCGAACTGTGCCGCGCCGACCTCGCGCGAGAGACGCTCGAGGATCGGACCCACGCCGTCGCCGCCCAAGACGGGCGCGGCCGACGCGGCGGGCGTGATCGCCTCGGCCCGCACCTGCCCGGGACGGTTCGCGCTCCGGGCGGGGCGATCGCCCGCATCCCGCCCCACGATCGCCTCGACAACCCGCGTTCGCGCCCCCGCGTGAGTGATGCCCGTCTCCACAGGCGTCCGCCCTTCTCCGGAAAGCACTGGTGTCTCGCGGGGATGCGGTGCTCGGCAGCGCCCGCGCGCACCGATACCGCACTCGGTCGGCGCGGTCCGTCTGCGCGCCGAGAGCCTGCCCCCACGGGCCACGTTCTCAATCCGCCGAGTCCTTCACGTTCGCCTCATGCACCGGATTCGACCGCGCCGGAGCGCAGAGAACGCCCCTTCACCCGCGATTCGATTGCACACGGTTGCCCGTGATTGATGCACGCTGCGCCGGTCGATCCGTGACCGAGCCAATCTCCCGCACCCTGCCGATCCAACTGCCAGAAAGCCTCTGCAAACAAGACGTTATGAACTTCTGCCGCGCCGGCCGCCCGGCCTGTCTGCTTCGTTGATCGTCCGTCCAATGCACTGTCCGCCCGCGGCCCGTCGCGCTGTCCGCGCCGGGCTCGTGAGCGATGAGAGAACGTACGGAACTGCGCTCCGGGGAGCAAGACGGCGAGACCCAGCCTCAACGTCGCACGCGTCGGCGCAATGACTTGCGCGGCGCGTTTTTTTTTCTCCACCGAATCATCAACATCGCATGCGAAGATTGTGCAAAACTCGTGAACAGCTCGCTAAGTCGCCCGGATATCAGACGATCCGAGCCGGCGCACCAACGCACAGCGCCGGGCGCTCACCTCGAACCCCAACGACTCGTACACGCGCAGCGCGGGCGTGTTGCGCTCGTCGACCGCGCAGGTGACGGCCCAGGCCGGGTGTGTCCGGCGCACGCGAGCCATACCCATCGCCAGCAAGCGACGCCCCAGCCCGCGACGCCGCAGCGCCGGCGACAGGCCCAGGTACACGAGTTCCACGCTGAACTGGTCCGGGCAGCGGTTGAGCAGCAGGGCGCCCTCGGGACGCCCGTCGAGCCACACCAGATGCCACAGGCTCGGGTCGTACGTGCCGGTCGAGCGGTGCGAGTCGAGCACGTCGTGCAGGTCGCGCAGCCCGCACAGCTCCGGGCAGTCGAGCGTGTCGACGTACGTCGCTTCGAGCGCCCGCATCAGGTGCTCGTCGGCCGCACGACGGTCGCTGGGCGTGCCGGACCCGCCGATGTCGCTGAGCCGATCCACGCGGACGCCGGGCGGCCACACCGGCTGGTCGGTGCCGGACGGGGCGCCGGGGGCGTCCGCCTCGGCGCGCAAGTACGCGAGCGTGCCGACGTCGACGAACGACGCGCTGCGGAAGGCGTCCAGGGCCCACGCGTGGTCGGGCTCGGGCAGCGCCTGGGCGAGGCGGACCCGCTCGGGCAGGGCGTGCTCCAGGTGATCGCACACCGCCTCCAGGCACGCCACGCGTTCACCGAGATCGTCGGGCGTCTCGGGGCGGCGCGGGTGCGGCTCGCTCAGGAAGAACATGGCGGTGCGCCCCGAGCCGGGGACGGCCAGGCACGCCTGACGCACGAGCGGCCCGCGCGGACCGGGGCGCTCGTCCAGCACCACGAAACACCGGGTAAGGTCGATCCCGTGGCGCGGGGCGGAATCCACCAGCCGGCGCGCCGCCGCCTCGACGTCGTGCCCCTCTTGCGCCACCAGGCGACGGGCCGCGGGCATGAACAGGTCACGGTCGACCCGGACGGCCCTGGGCGAGCCGTGGTTCCCGTCGGCGCGGCTGGGGGCGGTTCGGGTCACGTGCGGAACCGTACGCCCGCCCGGTGCGCATCGGTCGGCACGTGAACGGTTTGACCCCGGCGCGCCGGCAAGTACACTGTCTCCCCGTACCCGAAAGGATCCCCGATGCTCTCACGCGCGTTCGTGCTCGCTGTCACTTCGCTCGCCGGCTCGTCGCTCGTGGCCCTTGCCCCCGAGCCCGACCCGATCCCGCGTCGCTGGCAGTTGAGCGTGGACGTCGGCCCGCTGCGGGTCGCGAGCGTTTCGGTCGAGGGCGTGGGCGTTCGCCCGTATTACTTCCTGACGTACAAGGTGACGAACGCGACCGACCAGGACCTGCTCTTCACCCCGATGTTCGAGCTGGGCACCGACGAGGGCGAGCTGCTCCGGTCCGGGCGCGACGTGCCCGAGGCCGTCACGCGCGACATCCTGCAGCGCCTGGCGAACCCGTTCATCCAGGACCAGACGAGCATCGTGGGCGTGCTGCCCCAGGGCGAGGCCAACGCGAAGGAAGGCGTGGTGATCTGGCCGGTGACGGACGCGCACGTGGGCGAGGTCGTGGTCTACGCGGCGGGGTTCAGCGGGGAGACGCGGGCCGTGGAGTTCGCCGGGGCGGACGGCCGCCCGCAGAAGGTGCTCCTGCGCAAGACGCTCATGCTCCGGTACCCCACGCACGGCGAGCTGCGCGACCAGGGGAGCCGCCCGATCGAGGTCGACGAGAAGCGCTGGATCATGCGGTAGGCCCGGGCCCGGGAATCACCGTTCTTTTCGCGAACAACCGGGGGTTTGGGGCGTCGTACTAGGATGGCGGCCGCGGGCCGGGCGGGGCGGGTGTCGCCGCCGGTTCGCACGCGATGTTCCCGAGTGGAGGATCCAAGTGATGCGTCACGCACGCCGGTCAGCAGCACGGTCGTTTGTCCTCTGTGCCGGGGTGGCGGCGGGGCTCGCGTCGTGGGCGCACGCGCAGGTCGAGCCGTCGATCATCCGCGAGGGCGAGGGCCCGCGCCGGGCCGAACTGAACACGCGCGAACTCAAGGCGTTCGACTTTGCGGCGTTCGCCTCGCTGAAGGACTGGACCAACGGCGCGGCGCTGACGGCGGGCGACGCCGCCGGCAAGCCCGTGCTGATCCTCACCTGGACCGACTACGTCCCGCAGAGCAAGCGGGGCCTGGTGATCGCCCGCCGGATGGCGGAGCAGCACGCGGCCAAGGGCCTGATCGTGGTCTGCGTGCACGCGCCGTCGGGGTGGGACAAGGTCGCGAAGGGCGCGGCCCCCGAGGGGAGCACGTTCCTGCTCGCGCACGACGCCGACGGTGGGTTCCGTCGCGCACTGTCCTCGGACGTCGACCCTGATTTCTACGTGATCGACCGCGCGGGCCAGCTCCGCTACGCCGACATCGCGACCGAATCGGTCGAGGCGGCGTGCGCCGCGGTGGTGGCCGAGTCGCGTGAAGACGCCGCGGCGATCAACGATCGGCTCAAGGCCGACGCCGCCAAGCGCGACGCGGACCTTCGCCGGACGGCGGGGCTCCGCGAGCGGGTGGACCTGACCTCGCTGCCCGAGATTCCCTTCACCGAGCCGACGCCCGACGAGTACAAGAAGGCGAAGTGGCCCGCGCCGCCCAAAGACCCCAACGAGCAGCCCTCGGCGACGGGCGAGCCCGTCGAGCCGGACCTGCCCCGGGTGGCGCTGTCGGACTCGAACTTCTTCCCCGCCAAGCCCCAGCTCAAGGGGCGGATCACGCTGCTGTACTTCTGGCACCCCGAGTCGCGGTTCACCTTCCAGGGCATGGACCGCTTCGACCTGCTCCAGCGCCAGCGCGGGCGTGACCTCAACGTCGTCGGCTGCCTGTCGCCCCTCAAGGACAACAGCGGCGGCGAACTCAAGATGGAGACCGACCCCAAGAAGCTCCGCGAGAAGCTCGAGGAGTTCCAGAAGGCCCGCGTGCAGGGGCACTCGATCTTCATCGACGCCGACGGCGGGATCTTCCAGCAGGCCCAGAAGTTCTACAACAACAGCGCCCTCCCGCTCCCCTGGGTCGCGATCCTCAGCTCGGACGGCGTCATGCGCTGGTGGGGCTGGATCGCCGACCCCAAGGGCCAGGCCGCGTTCGACCGGATCTTCGAGGTCGACCCCGGCGTGTTGGCTCGGCGCGCCGCCGAGGCCGCGTACATCCGCTCGAAAGAAGGTCAGTGACTCGGGCGGCCCACGTGGGACGTTCCCCCCTGTTCCGCGTGGTGCTCGTCGAGCCCGAGATCCCGAACAACACGGGCAACATCGGGCGCACCTGCGTCGCGACGGGCTGCGCCTTGCACCTGATCCACCCGCTGGGCTTCGACACGAGCGAAAAGGCCTGCCGCCGCGCGGGGCTCGACTACTGGCCCCGGCTCGGCGTGCGCGAGCACGACTCGTTCGACGAGTTCACGCGCGAGCACCCGGCGACGCGCCTCTGGCTGTTCTCGACCCACGCCCGGCGCCTGTACTTCGACGCCGACCTGCGGGCCGGCGACGCGCTGGTCTTCGGCAAGGAGACGCGGGGGCTCGGGCCCGACCTGCTCGCGCGGTACGCGGACCGCACGCTGACGATGCCGATGGTCGTGGGCGAGCGATCCCTGAACCTGGCGACGGCGGTGTGCGCGGTGGTGTACGAAGGCGTGCGGCAGGCGTGCGCGCGGGGCGAGATCACGATCGACCCGAACGGCCGCCTGACATAGAAACAATTCAAGCAGAATCGTCCGAGAAGTGCGGCACCACGTGTGAACCTTTCGTTCGGGCGGGCGTAAGGATGTATGGTGAGGCGCGAACGCGCCGTACCGGTCTTCTCTCTCTCCTCCGGTGTGCCGCCCGCCTTGTGTGGGCGGTACACTGTTTTTGGGCGCTGTCGGGGCGATGTGACCCCGCGGCCCCTTTTTCGTGAGGGCGGCGTCGATGCAAGCACGGCGGAGCAGGGGCGGGGTGTGGGTGATGGTCGGGGTGGGGCTGCTGGCGGCGTCGGTGGGCGGGTGCGGCAAGCCGCTGCTCTCGGAGAACGAGCCCCGCAGCCAGTACGACCGCAACGACGCGGCGCGTGACCGCCGGGCGCCGACGTACGTGTGGGACCAGAAGGGCAACCGTCTCCCGAACGTGCGCGGTCGATTGCTCGGCGCGCAGGAATAACAGCGCGGCGGACGCGGCGTCTGCTTGACTGTGCGGGCGTGCGCGGCTGAAGATCAGTGATCGGCGGCCGAAAATGCGGCGCGGGTTGAACATTCGCGCGTGAATGTGACGATTGAATGGGCGCAGGTGCGCGGACGTCGTACAGTCGTCCGCGCGCGGGGCGCACGCGAGGGTGAACGGGAGTGGCCAGGAACACGTCGAAGTCGAAGCGCGGCACGCGGGGCGCGGGCAAGGCCCGGGCTTCGGTGGCGTCGCGCTCCCTCTCGTCGCGCACGCGGGTTGTCTGGGGCGCACTGCTCGCCTCGATGACGGTCGTGGGCGGCGGGCTGGTGATGCTCGACACGGGTGAACGCTCGACCGGCGAGGGCTTCTCCCTCCCGCCGCTGGCCGTCATGGCGAGCGCGGGCGGGCTCGAGTCCATCCTCTCGACGCCGACGCCGATCGAGAGCGGACGCTGGCAGGCGATCGTGATCCACGACAGCGGGACGCTCTCGGGAAGCCCGGAGAGCCTCGACGAGCAGGCACGCCGTCTGGGCCTGCGCGGCCTGGGGTACCACTTCGTGCTGGGCAACGGCTCGGGCCTGCGCGACGGGCAGGTGCACGTGGGCGGACGCTGGCTTCGCCAGAACCCCGGGGCGCACGCCGCGGGCAAGAACGCGGATTGGCTGAACCGCAACGCGATCGGGATCTGCGTCGTGGGCGACGGGGAGCGGGCGACATTCACCGAGGCCCAGCGGGTGCGGCTTGCGCAGCTCGTCGAGATGCTGATGCGCGAGTGCCAGATCCCCGCGGACCGCGTGTATCTCCATCGCGAAGTCGCCTCGACGCCCAGCCCCGGGAAGTTCTTCCCCGAGGCGTCGTTCCGCCAGGCCATCGCCGGCGTGCGGTAGCGACGGGCGCGGGCGGGTGTGCGATCCATCCATGTGCGAGCGTCCGGTGGCCGGCCCCGCGGGGGCCGGGATGTTCTGTGCCGCGCAGCCCGGGCCCGTTCGCGGCATCGAACCTTGGGCGTGTGCGTCGGGGCGTGGTTCGGCACGCCTATCGTGGATGCTGCCGGGGCGGGGGCCGCCGGCGAGGTCTGGAGCGGCCGGGAATTCCCCGCATCTCCAGCGCAGCGGGAGACGTCGGCCGCACCCGCCGCCACGGGCGGGACGGATCGGTATTTGAACGTGCGTGCCGGGAGTTCTTCCCGGCGACGCTGAGGAGCGGGCAGAGCAGCGCATGTCGGACGAACTCGTCCATTACAAGGCCAACGACGAGGTGGAGGGTCTTCGGATCCTCACCGAGCTCGGGCAGGGGGCGGCGTCGGTCGTGTACCTGGCGCAGGACCCGCGGAACAAGCAGATCTGGGCGCTGAAGCACGTGCATCGGGGGAGCTCGAAGGACGACCGCTTCCTGCAGCAGGCGATGTACGAGTACAAGATCGCCAGCCAGCTCGACCACCCCAACATCCGCAAGATCGTGCGCCTCGAGAAGAAGACGCGGATGTTCGTGCACGTGACGGACGTGTTCCTGGTGATGGAAATGCTCGACGGGGTCTCGATGGACCGCAAGTCGCCGAAGAACTTCGACGACGCCGTCACGATCTTCATCCAGGCGGCCGACGCGCTGGGGCACATGCACGCGCGGGGGTTCGCGCACGCGGACATGAAGCCGAACAACATCCTGGTGGTGCCCACGCCCCAGGGCCCGATGGCGAAGATCATCGACCTCGGCCAGTCGTGCCCGCTCGGCACGGTGAAGGAGCGGATCCAGGGCACGCCGGACTACATCGCCCCCGAGCAGGTGCACCGGCGCGCGATCACCGAGCGGACCGACGTGTACAACCTGGGCGCGACGATGTACTACACGCTCACGGGCAAGGCGGTGCCCAACGCGCTCTCGACCAAGCCCGACGCGCTCGTGAGCCGCCTCGACGACGCCCTGATCCCCAGGGCCCCGGCGGCGTCCAGCCTGAACTCAGCGATCCCCGCGCGCCTCAACGAACTCATCATGCACTGCGTCGAGGTGAACCCCGACGATCGCCCGCAGAGCATGTCGTACGTCAAGGACAAGCTCGAACTCATCCTCGGGCAGTTGCGGTACCGCAACGAGCAGTCGGACGCCGCCGCCCGGGCGAACAGCGCCTCCTCCGCGGGGCTGCCCGTGACGCGGGGCGGGTCGGCGGGCGGCGTGCGCGTCGACGCGGACCGCGCGGACGGGGCGGCGTAAACGGCGGTGGGGGCGCGCATGCAGGATGACTCGGCGTCCAGCGGCGCAGACCCCGGCGCGACGATCGACATGCGCGATCCCGGCGCGGTCGAAGCGGCCCTGCGGGACGGGGCCGCGGCGAACCGCGGGGCGCGGTGCCGGCGGGGATCGATCGATGTGGTGGACGCGACCGGCGCCGGGAGTGACGAACGCCCGGCGCCTGAACGCCCCCGCCCCGACGAGAGCCGCCCGGAAGAAGGGCGCCCCGCAGACACGGCGCTGCGTCTGATCGCGACGGGCGACCTGCACGACAACCCGCTGCACTTCGAGATCCTCGTGCGTGCCGCGGGAATGGACGGGAGCGCCCGGCGCGCTGGGAATGGCGGCGTCGGCGCGGCCCCCGCGCACCTGACGCTGCACGAGATCATCCACGGCGACCGGCTGCTGCACGGGATGGACTTCTCCTACCGCGTGCTGGCGCGCGTCGCGGCGCTCAAGGCGGCCTACCCGGAGCACGTGCACGTGCTGCTGGGCAACCACGAGCTCGCGCAGATGCAGCGGTCGGGCATCCTCAAGGACGGCGTCCGCTGCGTCGACGCGTTCAGCGAGGGGCTGGCGTACGCCTTCGGCGAGGACGCGTCGCGCGTCGAGGCGGCCATCGACGACTTCGTGCTGTCGATGCCGCTGGCGCTGCGGGTGCACACGCGCCGGGGCGATATCTTGTGCGCGCACAGCGTGCCGCCCGCGGCGGTGATGGGCAAGTTCGACACAACCGTGCTCTCGCGCGAACTGACGATCGCCGACTACGCGCCGCGACAGGGGGCGGCCCACCTCATGGTGTGGGGACGCGGCTACGACGAGGAAGGGCTGGAAGACCTCGTCGAGGCGTGGGGCGTGTACATGTTCGTGCTGGGGCACGAGAAGGCGCCCGAGGGTTCGAAGTTCGTCGCGCCCAACGCGGTGGTGCTGAACAGCGACCACGAGAAGGGCGTCTACCTGCCGCTGGACCTCACGAACCCGCCGACGCCCGCGCAGGCGATGGGCCTCGTACGACGGATCATGGCGCCGTGACCAGACCGGCGTGATCGCGCTGCCCCGTCGTATCTTCACCCGCATGGAACTCACCCCGCTCCGGTACTTCTCGGCCATCGCCGCGGCCGGGCACATGACGCGGGCCGCGCGCGAGCTCGGCGTCACGCAGCCGGCCCTCTCCGCCGTCGTCCGCAAGCTCGAAGCCGAGGTCGGCGCCCCGCTGCTCGAGCGCACGAGCAAGGGCGTGCAGCTCACCGAGGCCGGACGCCTGTTCCTCCACAGCGCGCAGCAGGCCCTCCGCGCGGTCGAGGAAGGGCGCGAGTCCGTGCGCGAACTGCTCGGGCTGCAGCGCGGCGTCGTGCGCGTCGGCGGCGGCGCGACCGCGGTAACGTACCTGCTCCCGCCCGTGATCGGGGCGCTGCGGCGCGCGCACCCGGGGCTGCGGTTCTTCATCCGCGAGGCCGGCAGCGCGGGCGTGGCACAGGCCGTGCTGTCGGGCGAACTCGAGCTGGGCGTTGTCACACTCCCGCTCCCGCCGGGCGTGGAGAGCGACCTGCTCGTCGACCCGCTGGTCGAAGACGAACTGCGGCTCATCGTGCCGCCCGGTCACCGCCACGCGAAGCAGGTCGGGCGCGCGCGGCGTGCCGCGACGTTCCGCTGGGAAGACCTGCGGGGCGAGCCGGTGGTCGCGTTCGCCGCGGGCGCGGCGGTGCGCGATCTCATCGACCGGGCCGCCGCCCGCGCGGGCGTCACGCTGGATGTGGCCGTGGAGGTGCGCTCGATCGAGGCCGTCAAGGCCATGGTGGGCGCGGGCATCGGCATCGGCTTCGTGAGCCGCCTCGCGCTGCGCGAGGGCGAGGGGCTGGCCTGCCGCGATGATCGGCTGTCGCGCACGCTCGCGCTCGTGCGGCGACGCGCCCGCGCGCTCGGGCCCGCGGCCTCGGAGTTCGCCCGCGCCCTGCGCGCACGCAAGGCCACCGAGAAGTAACGACGCCCCGACGCCCGACCCCCACGAACGCGCCACGACTTGACGTAACTTGACATGACCGTGGCGCCCTTGACTCCCGCGGGTAACACGCGAATCATCAGCCCCCCAAGCCCGGCATTGCGCCGGTTTCCATTGGGGCCGGAGCCCGCCGTGTTGCACCATGCGACCAAGCCGAACTCCCGAGAACGCGTGCCGATGTGCGCGCGCGGGCTGTGGCGCGGCTCTGATCGAAGCCTCGCCGGCTAACCCGGCGAGGCCGATCCGTTCATCCATCTATTCGAATATTCGAAGTCGCGCATGGTGGGGCCATTCCATCACCGTGATAACGGCCGATCTGACCGCGATTGATCCGTCTATTCGGATGCACGCCATCCGCGAGACAACCTTGGAGCGTCCGGGCCTTCACCGGGCGAACGTGACACCGTGAACGAGAACGTACTGACGATGGTGTTCGACCAGGTGCCCGGGCGCGTGGACGCGGCGCTGCGGGCGCTGGAGTTCTTCCGCGAGATCGAGAACCCGTGCGCGTACTGCGAGGCGACGCGTCATGCGCGCGACCTGACCACGCGCGAGCAGGCCACGTACAACGTCGCGCTGGCGACGCTGACGCGGTACCTGTCGGGCGAGGTCGACATGGGCGGCCCGGCGATGAACATGCGCATCGAAGACGCGGCGCCCGAGCCCGCGGCGGGCGCGTCCGGGCCTGGGCCCGGGCCCGCGGGGTTCGTGGCGAGCATCGTCGGGCCGCGCCTGCCGGAGTTCGCGGGCGAACGTCCCGAGGGCCCGGGGTGATGTGGCACGCGCACGCCGCGGTGCCGCGTTGCCGCGTTGCCGCGTTGCCACGTTGCCGCGGTGCCGCGGTGCCGCAACCGCGCTCCGGCCTGCCACCTCGCGCCGGTCGGCGCGGCAGCACCCGACCTGTTCACCGGCCCGCGCTCACCGGCGCGGGTCGGTGATTTTCTGCGATGAAAGATGCCGCGGAGCCTTACAGCCCGTGCTTGAGGATGCACCACAGGGCCGCGACGCCGTCCTGCCAGCCGATCTTCTTGCCTTCTTCGTACGTGCGTCCGTCGTAGGAGACGGCGACCTCGTACACGCGGGCGCGTCGGGGGGGTGACTGCGGCTCGTCGGCACGCGCCAGGCGCACCTGCGCGACCTTCGCGACCATCTCGATCTCGATGCCGAAGCGTTCTTCGGTGAGCGTCATGGCGCGGAGGGCCGGGGCGGTGAACGCCTTCGTGCAGCACTCGACGTCGGTGAGGTTCAGGTTCGTGACGGCGTTGCAGCACGTCGTGATGAACCGGTTCGCCAGGTAATGCCAGTAGTAGAGGACGCGGTGAGTGTGCCCGATGAAGCGCGAGCCGACGACGGCGTCGGCGCGGCCGTCGAGGATCGGGGCCAACGCCGCGGCGTGGTCGCGCGGGTCGTACTCGAGGTCGGCGTCGTGCACGAGGATGATGTCTGCGCCGAGGTCGAGCGCGCGGGCGAAGCCGGTGCGGAGGGCGGCGCCCTTGCCGCGGTTGGCGTCGTGGAGGACGGCGACAACGCGTCCGCTCGCGCCGAGTTCGCGGACCTGGTCGCGCGTGCCGTCGGTGGAGCCGTCGTCGACGAGGATGACGGTGCGTTCGACGGGCGAGCCGCCGGGAGGGGCGGGGGGTGCGGTGGCAAGGAGCCGGTCGATTCCCGGGCGGAGCCACCGGAGTTCGTTGTAGACGGGGATGACGACAGCGAGCTTCACGCCGCCGAGCGTAGGAACTTGCGGGCGAGCGCGGGCGAGGGGGCGGGGAGGAGCCACGAGGGAGGCCGCCGGGGGAAACGACGAAAAATCGGGCGGGGGCGGTGAAGGGCGTCGCGGCGTACTTCACGAAGCGCGATGGCACAAACATGTGTGCGACATCGAGTAAGCGAAGGGTCTTGACACAACCCAAATATAAAGACTGTACGAAGAGCGCGTGATCTCTCACTGAAACACAGTGGGGAGGGCTTCAAATCTGGAGAGTCGTGCGCTATCCTCTGGGCTCACTCGAACGATCCGTGGCGGGGGCCGGGGGGCATCACCGCGCGGGCGAACCGGAGATTCCCATGCGAAGCAAGGGCGGCCCGCGTGCCTTCACCCTGATCGAGCTGCTGGTCGTGATCGCGATCATTGCGCTGCTGATCGGGATTCTGTTGCCCGCGCTGGGGAACGCGCGGTCGACGGCGCGGATGATCAAGTGCGCCGCGAACAACCGCAGCGTGCTGCAGGGCGTGATCGCGTACTCGACGGACGCGAAGCAGTACTACCCGCCGCACTATGTGTACGGGTCGGACGACAGCACGACGAACTGGCAGTTCGAGCAGCAGTTGCTGAGCAACCCGAACCCGTCGACGGGGTACGTGCACTGGTCGTACGCGTTGTTCAACACGGGCGCGGTGAACGAGGACTCGTTCAAGTGCCCGTCGATGCCGCGGGGCGGGGCGCCGGCGACGAACCCGGGGCCCGACCAGGCGAACTGGGAGCCCGAGCAGGTGAACGACCTGGGCCAGGGGGCCGGGGCCTCGACGCCGACGGACCGGCAGGTGAAGCGGATCGCGTACACGGGGAACGCGGCGATCTTCCCGCGCAACAAGTTCTCGACGGCGTTCGGCGGCGCCCGCAAGAACAAGCTGGTGAAGGACTCGGACATCAACAACGCGTCGAACGTGATCCTGGTGACGGAGTTCACGCCCGACAAGGACTACCGGGCGATCCAGACGGGCGGGCTGTTCAAGAGCCACCGCCCGGTGACGCCTTTCTACGGCATCTCGTCGGGCGTGGACGTGTACAACGAGCCGCTGGGCGCGAGCGCGTTCCCGCGCTTCGTGTACCCGCTGCTGGACGAGATCCTGCCGGTGGCCGATGTGCCCGAAGGCGCGATCGACGGCGGGACGAACACGACGCTGAACGCGGTGGCCCGTCACCACCCGGGCTCCAAGAACGCGAAGGGCGGACAGGCGAACTTCGGGTACGTGGACGGGCACGTGGAGCAGTCGAACATTGAAACGACGATCGAGAAGCGCAAGTGGGGCG
Source organism: Planctomycetota bacterium (assembly GCA_033763975.1). NCBI lineage: Bacteria > Pseudomonadati > Planctomycetota > Planctomycetota bacterium. The sequence continues at coordinate 78,421 of JANRJM010000013.1, read as the reverse complement.
ACCGGTTCTGGAGCCTGACGGGCGACAACCGGGTGAACACGCAACCGCGCTAAGAGACTGTGAGAAGCGCACCGCGAGCCGAACTCGGAGGGGTTCGGTTCGTTTTCAAACCTGGCGCAGGCCGCGCGTTTCGACAACACGACAACTGAAGACGGTCGAGAGACCGGCAAACCAATGCGTGCATCCGCATGCCAACGGGGTGTGGCTCGTTCCTGACCACAACGTCCTCGCTCCGGGGCATGACGGCTGTCGGTCCGTCCATCGTGCCCCAAACGCCTTTTTCGGAGAGAAGATCCATGAAGAACAATCGTGCGTGGCTGCTGCTCGCGGCGGCCGGAACCTGTGCGACGGCCCTCCCGGCCATGGCGCAGCTGCAGCAGGGACGTGTTGTGAACATCTCGGGCGCCACGCTGCTCCAGAACTGGAGCGCCAGCCGCGCGTCGACGAACGACTTCATCGACGCTGACGGCGACGGCATTAGCGGGTACCTGGGCACCACCATCGGCGGCGTGCCGGACCAGCTCGCGCCGAGCGGCGTGCAGGGCTTCGGCACCTCGGGCAGCCTGACGGCCCAGGAACTCGTCGTGCAGTACCGCGTGACGGGCTCGGTGAACGGCTTCAACGAGCTGCTCCGCTGGGGCCCCCCGCAGTTCCTCACGAACGACGCGAACGCCACGACGGCGACGGGCATCCCCGGCGCGTCGCCCGCGACCGGCCTGCCGAACCCCGGCCAGGCCACGGGCGCGTACCACAACCGCGATCTGTACATCACGATCGGCACGAACTCGGGCGTGCGCACCGGCGCGTACAACCAGGGCAACCCCGGCGGCGCCCCGAACCGCGCGGCCGATCAGTCCTCGTACCGCGCCACCTACGCCACCCCGGACATTGGCAGCGCGGGCGGGATCCAGATCGACGTCTCCCCGCTTGACGTCTCCACGTTCCTCGCCGTGCAGAAGCCCGGCGTCGCGAAGTGGGATCGGGCCCCCGCCGAGGGCGGCTACGGCACGAACCCGCGCAACAGCGTGAACAAGCAGGGCGGGACCTCGGGCGCGAACCTGTCGAGCCAGCTCCTGACGCTCCAGGGCCGCAACCTCTTCGACCCCACCAACCCCGGCGCCGCGGACGCGAACACGATCTTCGACACGCAGCTGCTGTTCGCCCCCATCGCGCCGGTCGTCGGCCTGGGCACGGGCATCACGCAGCTCAAGATCACCGAGATCCAGCACCTCTTCGTGACGGGCCGCGCGAACACGGGCGAGAACTTCGTCGTCGTGACGCGCGACGTCGGTTCGGGCACCCGCAATGCGTTCAACAACTGCACCGGCGTTGACCCCTCCTGGGGCAACGGCGACAACATCGGGCCGCGCTCCTCCGGCGGCACGCAGAACAACCTCGGCGCGGGCTTCATCCCCACGAACAAGAACGGCAACGGCGACGTTGAGGCGACCATGCTCAACATGCGCCTGGGCGTGGGCTACATCGGCACCGAGCGCGGCGTGACGGGCTCGGGCACCGGCTCGTGGCTCAGCAACGGCTGGCTCGAGATCGCCGACGTGCAGAATGACATCTACGGCGGGACGGCGTACACCCGCCCGACGACCGACAACATCCTGAACAACGGCGTGGACGGCTGGCTCATCGGCGGGCAGGCCGTGCTCGCCACCATCGGCGACCCCCGCGCGTGCGAGCTCTTCGTCGACGGCAGCAACGGCTTCCCGGCCGACAGCGCGTTCAACTTCACCGACAGCAACGGCAACGGCTTCATGGACGTGGGCGAGCCGAGCGAGTCGTTCACCGATGAGAACGGCAGCATGGTGCGCGAGTGCGCGCTGGGCGGCATCGGCTGGACGGGCGCGTTCGATCCCTTCGTCGACACCAACAACAACAACGCCTACGACATGGGCGAGCCCTTCACCGACCTGAACGGCAACGGGATGTGGGACGCGACGAACGCCGAGGCCGGCCTCACGAACACCAACCCGCCGATGCGCAACACCGCCGCGGCGCTGTACATGAACAACATCTCGCGCTCGATCGCGGCGTTCCAGTCGGTGCCCGCGGACGTCGCGAACTTCGGCATGCCCGGCGAGTTCGCGGCGAGCCAGTTCCTCTCGCTGGCCGCCCTCGACAACCTGCACAGCGACCTCGACTACACCGTGCTGACCCCCAACCCCACCTTCAACCAGAAGGTCCAGGACTACATCGGCAACCCCGCGAACGGCAACGTTCACTTCAATGCGGCGTTCGTGTCGTTCAACAGCGCGTCGCGCGGGCGCGTCCCGGGCCGCACCACCGGCGTCGTCTACTCCGACGGCGTCGCGGGCGGGCAGAACTACATCGACCAGGCCGGCAACGCCGTGACCTACACCACGCTGGTCACGCCCCGCAACAAGATCGTGTTCGACTTCAACGGCGACGGCGTGCGCAGCACGGCCGACGCGACGGACGCGATCCGCGCGTGGAGCCAGCGCAACGGCGGTCCCGCCTGGTCGGCGCCGGACGGCATCTACGGCGCCGGCGCGGGCCAGCAGGCCGTCATCGAGATCCTCGGCGACGTCGAGGGCAACGGCTCGTTCGACCGGCTCGACATCCGCTACTGGGCCGACGGCCTGGCGCTGGTGAACGGCCAGCTCGATCGCCGGGCGGGCTTCCTGGCGGTGGACAACGCCTCGCAGACCGTCCTGGGCAACGTCAACTTCTTCGGCACGATCCTGTCGAACGCGGGCGAGACGTACGCGGCCGGCGACTCGCGCGCCGACGTGGCCAACGCCTCGAACGCCGTCGGCGCCGCCGCCGCGATCAACGGCTGCATCACCACCATCAACCCCACGACCCGCGGCTGGGCGCCCATCGGCGCTGACGGCAACGGCGACACCAACACCAACAACGATCGCGTGATCGACTGCGTCGACGTGTCGTACGTCGTCCGCCAGTTCAACCAGGCCGGCATCACCGGCGCCGCGAACTGGAGCGACCTCGACGAGGCCGCCCTCTTCGACATCTCGGCCGACATGGACGCCGACCTCGACGTCGACGCCGATGACGCCGTCGAGATCATCGTCAACATCCTGAACACCCAGGTCGGCGACGTGAACCTCGACGGCTCGCGCGACGCGGCCGACATCGCCATCGCGATGGCCAACATGGGCACCCCCAACGCCACCTACTGCTGCGGCGACGTCGACTTCGACGGCGATGTCGACCAGGACGACCTCAACATCATCACCGGCAGCACGCCCTGCGACCCCGACTTCAACCAGGACGGCAACGTCGACCAGGACGACATCTTCTGCCTCGCGCAGGTCGTCGCGGGCGATCCCTCCTGCTCCTCGGTTGATCCTGACTTCAACCGCGACGGCAACGTCGACCAGGACGACATCTCGATTCTCGAGCAGGTCGTCGCCGGCTCGCCCTGCCCGTAAGGCCGCGGCGGTTGTCGGTCTGATCGTTCTGTGAAGTTGTGCTGAATCCGCCCCGGGGGCCTTCCCCCGGGGCTTTCTTTTTTGTGCGATGGGCGGCAACACGCGCGCGGCCCGGGCGTTGGGCCCCCGGGCTGAACGGGGAGTGCGGGCGATGGTTCGCCGGATGCCGGCGGCGGGCGTGTGGGTGGGGCTGGCCGCGTGCTGCCACGCGCAGCCGACGTTCAACGACGTGGTGATCGGCGCGGTGCCGCGGGACGACGGCGGCACGGTCACGCTCATGATCGACGTGTACACGCCGGCGGGCGCGCCCGGGCCGACGCCGGTGGTGCTGTGGGTGCACGGCGGTGGCTGGCAGGGCGGGACGTACAACCAGGTGCCGACGTTTGTGCTCGAACTGCTCGGGGAGGGTGTCGCGGTGGCGAGCGCCCGGTACCGGCTGAGCGGGGAGGCGATTTTCCCGGCGCAGATCCACGACGTGAAGGGGGCCGTGCGGTTCCTGCGCGCCCGCGCGGGGCAGTTCAACATCGATCCGGCGCGGATCGCGTGCTGGGGGTCATCGGCCGGGGGTCACCTGGTGTCGCTGCTGGGCACGAGCGCGGGGGTGGCGGCGGCGGAAGGGACCAGCGGGGGAAACGCCTCGCATTCCAGCGGCGTGATGGCGGTGGTGGACTACTACGGGCCATCGGACCTCATCAACATGCAGCTCGACGTCCGCACGCCGCCCGGCTCGGCGATCAACCACGATGCGCCCACATCGGCGGAGTCGAGGTTGCTGGGGTTCGACGGTGCGGGCGAGGGGATCGGGGTGCTGCGTGCCAACCTGACGAACCCGAACCCGCCGTTCCCGGCGCTGGTGGCGCTCGCGACGCTCTGCAACCCGATCACGCACGTGACGCCCGACGATCCGGCGTTCCTGGTCGTGCACGGCACGGCGGACACGACGGTGCCGATCGGGCAGAGCGAGCGCATGGCGGGCGCGCTGAGCGCGGCGGGGGTGGCGCACGAGTTCATCCAAGTGGCGGGGGCGGGGCACGGCGGATTCTCGTTGAGCGTGCACGAGTCGGCGCGCGCGTTCCTGATCGCGCAGTTCACGCGCTGCGACGCGGACTACACGGGCGACGGCAACGTCGACCAGGACGACGTCGCGTGCATCGCGCAGGCGGTGGCGGGCGATACGTCGTGCACGGCGCGTGACCCGGACTTTTCACGGGACGGCAACGTGGACCAGAACGACATCGAGGCGATCGCGCAGGTTGTCGCGGGCGGCGCGTGCCCCTAGTGCTCGCGGTTTCGCGGGTTGTGTCGCATTCGGTCGATGGAACGTGAGATCGGCATTGGCGCCGGATGAGAAATGGGTATCGTGAAATAGGTGACGGACCCGGGCGTTGAACCGCTGGCTGTCCGAAAACAACCGCACGACAAGCGAGGCATCCATGAGCCAGACCGTGGAGCGAGAGCCGGGTCGAATGCAGGCGGCGCGTCGGGAAGTGGGCCTGTCGCGGCGCGGGTTGCTGGCGAGCGCCGGCATGCTCGCGGCGCTCGCCGCGGGGATGCGGACGGCGAAGGCGGCCCCGCCGCCCGCGTCGGCGGATGTCGATCCCTCGAGCCTGCTCAACCGGCTCGTGCGCCGGCTGACGTACGGCGAATCGCCCGAGGAGATCGCGCTCGCACGGACGCTCGGCTACCAGGGGTACCTGGAATACCACCTGAACGCCGGCGCGATCGACGACAGCGCGATGAACACGCGCCTGGCGGCGTACGCGACGCTGCCGATGACGTACCAGCAGATGCTCGGCGTGGCCGACACGCAGGTCGCCAACGAGTGCATCGAGGCGGCGATCATCCGGGCGGCGTACTCGAAGCGCCAGTTCTTCGAGCGCATGGTCGAGTTCTGGACCGACCACTTCAACATCGAGATGAACGGGGGGCGCCTCCGCCGGCTGAAGTCGATCGACGACCGCGACGTCATCCGCCCGCACGCGCTGGGCAACTTCGCCGACATGCTGGCGGCGAGCGCCCGCAGCCCGGCGATGCTCGACTACCTGGACAACAACATCAGCACCGCCGGCAACCCGAACGAGAACTACGCCCGCGAGATCATGGAACTGCACACCATGGGCGCGGACGGCGGGTACACCCAGCAGGACGTGGCCGAGGTGGCGCGCTGCTTCACCGGGTGGCAGTTCTACAACGACAACAGCGGGGCGCTCTCGGGCACCTTCCGCTACAACCAGGGGCAGCACGACACCGGGCAGAAGGTGGTGCTGGGGCAGGTCATCCCGGCGCGCCCCGCGGCGAACGGCATGCAGGACGGGATCGACGTCATGGCGATCCTGCTGGCCCACCCGAGCACCGCGCGCTACGTCTCCTCGAAGCTCTGCCGCTGGCTGCTGGGCGACGCCGTGCCCGCGGGCGTGGTCGACCAGGTCGCCGCGGCGTTCACGTCGACCGGCGGGGACATCAAGTCGATGATCCGGGCGGCCCTGGCGCCCAACAACCTGGCGATGGCGGCGCCCAAGTACAAGCGTCCGTGGCATCACTTCATCTCGTGCCTGCGCGGGGCGCCGTCGGCGATCACCAGCACGACGACGTTCCGCACGCGCCTTTCGGCGGCGGGGATGCCCCGCTTCGGCTGGCCGACGCCGGACGGCTACCCCGACGCCACGGACTACTGGGTGGGGCTGATCATCCCGCGCTGGAACTTCGGCGCGGACCTCATGAACAGCGGGATCTCGGGTCTCTCGATCGACGCGGGCGCGTTCTTCGCGGGCCTGTCGACGGCTGACCAGATGGTCGAGAAGATCAACCAGTCGTTCTACGCGGGCGAGATGCCCGCGGTGGAGCGCGACCGGATCCGCAACTACATGCTGCCGAATGTTCCGACGCTGACGCGCCAGCGCGAGGCGCTGGGGCTGGCCATGTCGTCCCCGTTCTTCCAGTGGTTCTAGTCCTGACCCGCCGAGCGACCGAGCCGGAGAACACCCGATGAGCACCCAGCCCCCGCCCGCGCCCCAAGCCGACGCCCCGTCCGGAGGTCCGAGCGGCTGCCCGGAATATCTCGCCCTGTCACGCCGCCGGTTCATCGCCGCGAGCGGGGTCACCGCCCTGGCCGCCGCCACGCCGGCGTGGCTGCCGCGCGTCGCGGTGGCGCGAGAGTACCGCTCGTCGATGCGCGACGTGATCGTGTCGATCTATCTGCGCGGCGCGAACGACGGGCTCAACATGGTGGTGCCGCACGCCGACCCGGCGTATTACACCGCCCGCCCCAATCTCGCGGTGCCCGCGCCCTCGAGCGGGCAGGCGAACCGCGCGACCGACCTGGACGGGTTCTTCGGCCTGCCGCCGGCGATGACCGCGCTCATCCCGGCGTACCAGTCCGGGCAACTGCTGTTCGTGCACGCCACGGGCTCGCACGATCCGTCGCGCTCGCACTTCGACGCGCAGCGCTTCATGGAGGTGGGCAAGCCCGCGGACCCGACGCTCGCCACGGGCTGGCTGGGTCGCCACCTGGCGAACATCGACCCGATGATGCCCGGCGCACTGCTGCGGGGCGTGGGCATCAGCACGGGGCTCATGCGCACGCTGGTGGGCGCGCCGCAGACGCTGCCGATCCCGAACCTCGACACGTTCGACCTGGGCGGGGCGTCGGGCACGCGCCCGGCGCGTCGGGGCGCGATCGAGGACATGTACGAGGACCAGCCCGACCCGATCCACGCCGCCGCGATCACGACGCTGCAGACCATCGACCTGCTGAACACGATCAACTTCGCGGGGTACGTGCCCACGGGCGGGGCGGTGTACCCCACCGGCACGTTCGGGACGTCGCTGAAGTCGACCGCCGCGCTGCTCAAGGCGCAGGTGGGCGTCGAGGCGGTCGCCATCGACCTGGGCGGGTGGGACACGCACGCCAACCAGGGCACGCTCACGGGCACGATGGCGAACCTGATGGCGCAGGTCGCGCAGGGGCTGGCGGCCTTCCACGCCGACCTCAACAGCGGGGCCGTCCAGCCGAGCCACATCGTGGTGTGCATGAGCGAGTTCGGGCGGCGCGTGCAGGAGAACGGGAGCCTGGGCACCGACCACGGGCACGGCAACTGCGCGATCGTCATGGGCAACGCGGTCAACGGCGGGCGCGTGCTCGCCCAGTGGCCCGGCCTGGCGCCCGACCAGCGCTACGAGGGCCTGGACCTGAACGTCACCATCGATTACCGCGACCTGCTGGCCGAGATCCTCTCGCAGCGCCTGGGCGCCACCGATCTCGGCACCATCTTCCCGAGCTTTGTCCCCACCGACCGCGGCGTGCTGCTCTGATCGCCCCCATGATTCGCCGACCCTGATGCGGAGTCCGACCGTGCGAACCACCCTCCTGCTCGTTGCCGCGTCCCTCCCCGTTGCGCTGGGCGCCCTCGCCCGCGCCGAGCCCCTGCTGAGCAACGGGAGCGCGAACCCCGCGTCGCCCGCGCTGGGCGCCGCCTCGGCCACGCAGTCCGGCGTGCCCGCCCCGACGGCGTCGTTCTGGAGCGAAGCGCCCATCGCGGGGCTGCACGCCGACGCGGTCGGCGGGTTTGCCTCGCACGCCATCGGCGCGGACGGCGCGTTCCGCTTCGCCGACGACTTCAGCGTGCCCGCGGGGGGCTGGACGCTGCAGGGCGTCACGGTGTACGCGTACCAGCCCGGGGCCGCCGGGCCGATGTCGCCCTTCGTCGGCCTCACGCTGCGGATCTGGTCCGGGCGTCCGGGTGATGCGGGTGCGGCGGTGGTCTTCGGCGACGATGTCACGAACCGCATGGGCTCGTCGCAGCCGACGAGCATCTACCGCGTCTTCAGCACGACCGCGCAGCCCCTGCCGCAGGCCCCCGACACGACGCGTCTCGTGTGGGCCACCACGGCGTCGCTGCCCTCGGTGTATCTGTCGGAGGGGCAGTACTGGCTCGACTGGCAGTACGTGTGCCTGGATCCCAACACGCCGGCGTACTCGCCCGCGGTGACGGTGCCCGGCGTGCGGTCCGTGGGCAACGCGGTGCAACTGCGCCAGGAGGCGGGGCGCGCACACGCCGGGTGGTACGCGGTCGTCGACGCGGGCAAGCCCGCCGAGGCGGCCGATCTAGGCAAGGACCTGCCGTTCCTGCTCGACGGCGTTCCCGGGGTGGCGTGCGAGCCGGACTTCAACCAGGACGGGAATGTGGACCAGGACGACGTCGGCTGCCTTGCGCAGGTCGTGGCGGGCGATCCGTCGTGCTCGGCGCAGGACCCGGACTTCAACCGCGACGGCAACGTCGACCAGGACGACCTGAGCGCCCTGGCGCAGGTGATCGCCGGCGCGCCCTGCCCGTAGGCGTGAGCGTGCGGGCCGCGGCAAAGGTCGCTCGAGGCGAGAGGGGCGCCGCGAGCGACGTTGGGGTGTGTACCCGCCGGAGCGGGCACGAGGTCTACCGAGGGTGCGACGCGCGGGTTGCGGCAACGTGCGCGGAGCGCGGGCCGACGGGACGCGATCCCGAAGAAAGTCCGTACGGGGCGGAACCCGCGAGCACGCAGAATCGGATTTGATGCTATGCTGGGGGCCTTTGCGCTCCCGGGCTGTGAACGTGGCACGGGGGCGCTGCTCAGACGCGTAACGTGGAGTTCGCCATGGACAAGATGTTCTATTCGCTCGAAGAAGCCGCCCAGAAGCTCGGCAAGTCCGTGGAGGACGTGCGTCAGATGGCCGCGCGCGGGCAGTTGCAGGAGTTCCGCGATCGCGACAAGCTGATGTTCAAGCGCGAGCAGGTGGACCTGCTGGCGGGAGGCGACGACGACGGGATGATCCCGCTGGCGGCCGACAGCGGCGAGCTCAAGCTCTCGTCCAGCGGCACCGGGATGACGCTCGACCAGCCCAAGGGCGGGCGCAAGGACAGCGACGGCAGCGCGATCGGGATCTTCGAGGCCGACGCGACCGACGACGCCGATGCCAACGCCGTCACGCGGGTGAGCACGAGCCCCACGGCCGGGTTCGACGATCCCGGGCGCAGCGGGTCGGGCTCGGGCGGGCTGCTCGATCTCAAGAAGGAAGCCGATGACACGTCGCTCGGCCAAGGCCTGATGGACGACGTCTACGGCTCGGACACCGTGGCGCAGCAGACCACGGCGGACATCCCCGGCGCCAGCGACGGCGGCGGCGCACTCTTCGAATCGCCCGGCGCGTCCGAGACCGAGGTCGCTGCTCCCGTGATGGTCGCGGCCGAGCCCTACGACGGGACGTGGTCGGGCATCGCGGGCGGGCTGGCCGTGGGCATGGTCGTGGCGCTCATGCTCGGCATGGCGACGCTGATCCTGGGCTTCACGAGCGCGGCCGGCGGCGGGACGCTGCAGACGATCGGCGAGAACTTCTTCATTCTGGTCGGCGTCGCCGCGGGCGTCACTGTCATCGGCGCGGTCATCGGGATGGTGCTGGGCAAGCGTTCGTAGCCCGGGCCTCGGGCGTGCGCAGGCGTGCGATCTCGGCCCTTCCGCCGGGCACGCCCAGGCCTCGCAGCATCGTCGTGCGGGCGTACAGCACGCGCCCGTCGCTCGCGTCGAAGCTCGCCACCAGCGAGCCGTCATCGGTGTGCGCGTGCACCTGGTCGAATCCGTCCCGCGTGATGCGCACCGGCGCGTCGTGCAGCACGCTGGACCCCGCGGGCCCGACAACGCGGCACGTGGCGCGCGCCGAAGGTTCGGACAGGGGCACGTCCCACACGACCTCGCACGCGACGCCGCCGGGGCACCACGGGCCCGCGCCCACCTGCCACGCGACGCACGCGTGCCGCGGGGGCGCGGCCTCTGGGTGTGCCGGGCCGCACTCGGTGCGGGTGCGCGTCACGCGACGTCCTCCCGGCCCTCCTGCGGACGCGTCGCGGACAGCAACACCGCGGCGGCCTGGAGCCCGCGTCCCGCCGGGCTCACGAACGTCTGGGCCAGCCCTTCCAGGATCTTGAAGAACTCCACCATGGAATCGAGCCGCGCGTTGTGCGCCTCGAGCAGCGCCCGGTCGGCCTCGGACAGCGCCTCGCCCTTGGCCCGGCGCCGCTCGCCGGGCGACATGTCGCGGATCTCGTGCAGGCTCGCGAGCAGCGGGTCCACCTCGCGCGTGAGCCGCCCGCGGACGATCGCGCGGAAGAGCGCCCAGACGTCCTGCTCGCCCCGGAAGTACTCCTTGCGGTCGCCCCGGCGGTGCGTGCGCTCGACGATGCCCCAGTCGAGCAGCGCCCGCAGCGACATGCTCGCGTTGCCGCGCGAGATCTGCAGGCGGTCCATCACCTCGTCGGTGTTCATCGCCTCGCCGGTGATGTACAGCAGCGCGTGCACCTCGGCCATCGTGCGGGAGACGCCCCACGCGCCGGCCATCTGGCCCCAGACCGCGATGAACCGGTCCTGAGCGGCGGCGAGTTGCTCGCGCGTGTCGGGCATACCTCCAGTATCCCGGCGAGCGGGCGCCGGTTCAACGTGCTTTCAGAATATTCTGAAAGAATCCGCTGGTGAGCCGGCAGAGCTTAGCATGCCAAGTGTTTTCATTGGTTCAGCACGCGCCCGGCCTCGTCCAGAATCGAGCGGGCCGCCGCGGGCGTGGGGGCCTCGGCGATGAGCCGCAGGATCGGCTCGGTGTTGCTCGCCCGCACGTGGAGCCAGGCCCGTCCGGCGAGGGGCCCGTGCGTGAAATCGACCCACACGCCGTCGCGGGTGTCGAGGCGCTGGGCGCGGAAGGCGTTGGCGACGCGCTCGAGGCCCGGGGCGGCGTCCTCGCGTCGCGGGAGATCGACCTTGCGCTTCTCGATCGCGTACGCGGGGATCGACGCCACGAGGTCGGAGACGCGCCGGCGATCGGGGCCGTCGCGAAGCAGCGCGAGGATCATCGCCATCGAGGAGAGCGAATCGCGGACGTAGGTGACGCGGGGCCAGATGAGCCCGCCGTTGCCCTCGCCCCCGGCGAGCACGGGGGTTCCCGCGGCGGCGAGGCGCTTCATCGTCTCGACGACGTGGGCCTCGCCCACGGGCGTTCGTTCGACGCGCGCCCCGAACCGGGCGGCGACATCGTCGAGCATGCGCGAGGTGCTGAGGTTCGTGACGAGCACGCAGCCCTGCGTGGGCTCGGCCCGCCGGCGCCGGGCCTCCAGAAGCGCGAGCGCGCCCAGCGCGAGCGTGTACTCCTCGCCGATGTAGCGTCCGCGCTCGTCGATGATGGCGAGCCGATCCGCGTCGGGGTCTTGCGCGAAGCCCACGTCGCTCGCGCTCTCGCGCACGGCGTCGCACAGCCCGCCGGGCAGGCCCAGGTTCTCGCTCGTCGGCTCGGGCGGGTGGCGGAAGATCCCGTCGCCCTCGGCGCCCAGGTGCAGGATCTCCTCGCACCCGACGGCCTCGAGGAACGCGCGGGCCGCCTCGGCCCCCGACGCGTTCACCGAATCCAGCGCGACCTTCAGCCCCTCGCCCAGCGTGCTGGGGTCTTCGGCGAGCCCGGCGGCCTCGAGCGCTTCGGCCAGGCGCTCGACGTGCTCGTCGTGCGCGCCCGCGAGTGGCTCGATGGTGCCGATGGCGTCCCATGAGGCCGTCCCGGGCTGGGCACGCTCGAAGCGGTCGATGATGAGACGGGCGAGGTCTGCGGGCGGGGCGCAGGCGGCGGAGCCGAACTCGCCCCCGTCGGCGAGGAGGCACTTGAGCCCGCACCAATCCTGCGGGTTGTGGCTGGCGGTGACGACCATCCCAGCCGCGGGCGGGCGGGCGCGGGCGAAGACGTCGGTCTCGACCGCGACGGTGGGGGTGGCGGCGACGCCGAGGTCGATGACGCGACAGCCGGCGCCGGCCAGCCCGGCGCAGGCGGCGGCGGCGATGACCTCGCTCCCGCGCCGCCCGTCGCGTCCGAGCACGACGGTGACGGGCCGCCCGGCGGATCGCTCGACGAGGAAGGCCCCGAAGCACCCGGCGAAGCGGGCGGCGACCTCGGGCGTGAGCGTCCGCCCGATGACCCCGCGACACCCCGACACCGACAGCATCAGTCTGCTCATGCGAGGGCAAGCGTAGCGACAACGGCGGGCCGGCCTTTCCGCTACGCTGGGTTCATGTTCGAGATCTCGGTCGAGCACGTCTTCTCCGCCGCCCACGCGCTCGCCATCGCCGGCACGCGCGAGCCCGTGCACGGGCACAACTGGCACGTGACGGCGATCATCGTCGGCGACGCGCTGGACAGCGACGAACTGGTGTGCGACTTTCACACGGTGCACGCGGCGCTCGAGGACATCACCGGCGCGTTCCACAACCGATCGCTCAACGACGTGGCGCCGTTCACGACGATCAACCCGAGCGCGGAGCGTGTGGCGCGTCACATCGCCGATGAACTGGCGTCGCGCCTCGACGCATCGCTGGCGCCGCACGCGCGGGTGCGGTCGGTGCGCGTGACCGAGGCGCCCGGGTGCGGGGCGACGTACATCCGCCCGCGGTAGGTGTACGGATTTTGGAAGGGATCTCCATGGAACCCGCGCACGAGGGCACGACGCCCCCAACGATCCGCGTGCGTCCCGGCGGACCCGCGGACGTTCCGATGCCCCAGACAGCGCGCAAGAACGTGAGCAGGATCCCCGGAGCGCCGTTCATCGGCGATGAGCAGGCGCGGTTCTTCAACCGCGATCTGTCGTGGCTGGAGTTCAACCGGAGGGTGCTGGCGCAGGCGGGGGATGAGACGCTCCCGCTGCTGGAGCGGCTGCGGTTCCTGAGCATCTTCACGAGCAACCTGGACGAGTTCTTCATGAAGCGCGTGGGGCTGCTGAAGCGCCAGGTGCACGCGGGGGTGAGCGCTCCCGGGCCGGACGGGCTGACGCCCCGCCAGCAGCTGAACGGGTGCCGCGAGTTCGTGACCGCGCTGCAGGGGGAGCACGACGCGCGGTACAGGGAACTGGTCCCGCTGCTGGAGCGCGCGGGGATCGTGATGCTGCGGTACACGGAGCTTTCGGCGAAGGAGCGCCGGTGGTCGGAGGACTGGTACCGGGCGAACGTCTTCCCGGCGCTGACGCCCCTGGCGGTGAACCCGACGCACCGGTTCCCGTTCATCTCGAACCTGTCGGAGAACCTGGCGGTGCTGGCGACGCCGCCCGAGCCCGCGCCGGCGCAGACGCTGCCCGGGGCGGGGCCGGAGGCGAGCTTTGCGCGCCTGAAGTTCCCGCAGACGATCCGGCACCTGGTGCGCCTGCCGTCGGGCGAGCGGGAAGCCGGGGCGCGGTACGCGCTGCTGCAGGACATCATCCGGCACAACCTTGACGATCTGTTCCCCGGGCTGCGGGTCGAGGAGCACGTGCTGTTCCGCGTGACGCGCTCGGCGGGCATCCAGCGCGACGATCTCGACACGGCGAACCTGCTGCAGTCCATCGAGGCCGACCTGAAGCAGCGCCGCTTTGCGCGGGTGGTGCGCCTGGAGATCGAGGAGAGCGCGGGCGAGGAGCTGCGCCGGCGCCTGGTGGACAAGCTGAACATCGATTCGCAGGACGTGTATGAGCGTCCGGCGCTGTCGAGCGCGCAGCTCGTCGCGGAGCTGGCCGACCTGGAGCGCCCGGACCTGCGCCACAAGCCCTGGAAGGGCGTGACGCCGCCCCGACTCGCGACGGCGATGGCGGCGTCGGGCGAGAAGTCGTCGGCGGCGTTCTTTGCGGCAATCCGCAAGCAGGACATCCTCGTCCACCACCCGTACGAGAGCTTCCGGATGAGCGTCGAGCGGTTCATCGCGGCGGCCGCGGCGGACCCGGACGTGCTCACCATCAAGCAGACCCTCTACCGCACCTCGCCGGACTCGCCGTTCATCGAGAACCTCGTGAGAGCGGCCGAGAGCGGGAAGCAGGTCGCGTGCCTCGTCGAACTGCGGGCGCGCTTCGACGAGGGGCGCAACGTGCGGTTCGCGCGCCAGCTCGAGAAGGCCGGCGTGCACGTGGCGTACGGGGTCGCCGGGCTCAAGACCCACTGCAAGACGAGCCTGGTGGTGCGGCGCGAGCGTCACGGGCTGCGCTGCTACGCGCACCTGGGCACGGGCAACTACCATCCGCGCACCGCGCAGCTCTACACCGACTGCGGGCTGTTCACGTGCGATCCGGAGATCACGGCGGACCTCGTGAACCTGTTCAACTTCCTCACGGGCATGGCCGCGGCGCCGTCGTACCCCAACCTGCTCGTCGCGCCCTTCACCATGCGCACGCGGTTCAACCAGATGATCGAGCGCGAGATGGAGTTTGCGCGGCGTGGTCGCCCGGCGCGGATCCTGGTGAAGGTCAACGCGCTCGAGGACCGGGACATCACCGAGCGGCTGTACGCGGCGAGCGCGGCGGGCGTGCAGATCACGATCGTCTGCCGCGGGTTCTGCTGCCTGCGTCCGGGGGTGCCGGGGATGTCGGAGAACATTCGCGTGCTGTCGGTGGTGGGGCGGTTCCTCGAGCACTCGCGGATCTTCCACTTCGCGTCCGGGCAGGAAGACCCGCTGGACGGGGACTGGTACTTCGGGAGCGCGGACTGGATGTACCGGAATCTGTCGAACCGGGTGGAGGTCGCGGTGCCGGTGCGCGATCGCGAGGCGCGGGAGCGCCTGCTGCGGATCATGCAGGTGCACCTGGCGGACCACCGGAACGCCTGGGACCTGACCGGGGAGGGGCACAGCGTGCGGCGCGCGCCGCCGCGCGACGCGTCGCCGGACAGCGTGGAACTGCTCGGCACGTTCGAGACGCTGATGCGGGAGGCGGGCGGGCAGCCGACGGCGTGAACGGGGCCCGAGGCGGGAAGATCCGCGAGAGTTCGTCCGAACACAACACGAACTCAATGCGAAGATTGGTCATGGGTTCCATCGGCTGGGGCGCACGAGACTTAGGGTGAGGGGGATTCTCGGACGCCCGTGCCGGAGCCGCACGGACGTCGGGTCGGGACGGTGTGCTGGGGCGGGGCTTCGAACAATGGGAGACGCAGGCATGACTCGCGTGCTCGGATGGGCGGCGGTGGTGGCGGCGGCGTGTGTGGGCTGGATGTCGGGGTGCGGGGAGTCGCCGCAGGGCGGGGAGAAAGCGCCCGCTGGCGCGACGGCGCCGGCGACCGGCGAGGCGCCCAAGGGGGCCCCGGGCTCGGACGCGCCCACGGGCGAGGCCACGTCGAACGTGGTGAAGACGGACGGCTCGAGCACGGTGTTCCTGATCTCGCAGGCGGTGGCGGAGGAGTTCCAGATCGCGAACAAGGGGCTGCGCGCGACGGTGGGGAACTCCGGGACCGGGGGCGGGTTCAAGAAGTTCGCGCGGGGTGAGATCGACGTGGCGAATGCGTCGCGCCCGATCTCGAAGACCGAGATCGAGGACTGCGCGAAGGCGGGGGTGGAGTTCATCGAGCTGCCGGTGGCGTACGACGCGCTGACGGTGGTCGTGAACAAGGAGAACACGTGGGCCCGCTCCATGACGGTGGCGGAGCTCAAGAAGGTCTGGGAGCCGGAGGCCAAGGGCGTCATCACGAGGTGGAACCAGGTGCGTCCGGAGTGGCCCGACGCCCCGATCGACCTGTTCGGCCCGGGCGCCGACTCGGGCACGTTCGACTACTTCACCGAGGCGATCGTCGGGAAGGCGAAGGCCTCGCGCCCGGACTACACGCCCTCGGAAGACGACAACACGCTCGTGACGGGCGTGGAGCGCAGCAAGAACGCGCTGGGCTACTTCGGCATGGCCTACTACCTGGCGCACCAGGAGCGACTGACGCCGGTGGCGATCGCCTGGGACAAGAACACGGCGACGAAGGACCCGGTGACGCCCAGCCCCGCGACGGTGCTGAACGGCACGTACGCGCCGCTCTCGCGCCCGCTCTTCATCTACGTGAACAAGAAGAGCGCGGACACCCGCGCCGAGGTGCGCCAGTTCGTCGAGTTCTACCTGGCCAACGCGGGGAAGCTCGCGACGGAGGTTCGCTACGTGCCCCTGCCGGACGCGGCGTACCAGCTCGCGGCGTCGCGGTTCGCGCAGCGCAAAGCCGGATCGGTCTTCGCGGGCGAATCGCCGGTGGGCATCAAGATCGAGGACGTGCTGGCGCGCGAGGCCGAGTGAGTCGCGGGCGGGAAGCGCCCAACGCGGAACGGGTTCATTCCCCGAGAGTGGAGCACGATGTCGGCAGCGGTAGCACGACCGGTCGATCCTCTGCCCCTGCCGGCCACGGTGGGCGCGCGCCCCGTGGAGCGTCTGCTGGAGGTCGGGCTGCTGCTGGCGGCGGTGTTCTCGATCTTCGTGACGGCGGGCATCGTGTACGTGCTCGTGTACGACTCGATCCTGTTCTTCCGCCAGCCGCAGGTGACGGTGCGCGAGTTCCTGACGGGGCGCGAGTGGACCCCGCTGTTCGAGCCCCAGCAGTTCGGGATCATGCCCCTGGTGAGCGGGACGCTGGTGACCACGGCCGTGGCGCTGGTGGTGGCGATGCCCGTGGGGACGATCATCGCGATCTGGCTGTCGGAGTTCGCGCCCCACCGCGTGCGCGAATCGGTGAAGCCGGTGCTGGAACTGCTGAGCGCGGTGCCGACGGTGGTGTACGGGTACTTCGCGATCAGTTTCGTGGGCCCGGGGCTGCAGTCGATCTTCCCCGGGCTGCCGGCGTTCAACATGCTGATCGCCGGGCTGGTGATGGGCGTCATGATCGTGCCGTACGTGTCGTCGCTGAGCGAGGACGCGATGCGCGCGGTGCCGATGATCCTGCGCGAGGGCTCGTACGCGATGGGCGCCAACCGGCTGACGACCGCGCTGCGGGTGGTGTTCCCGGCGGCGATCTCGGGGATCGCGGCGGCGTACACGCTCGCGATGTCGCGCGCGGTGGGTGAGACGATGATCGTCGCGATCGCCGCGGGCGGGAAGCCGAACCTCACGATCGATCCGACCGAGGCGGCGGCGACGATCACCGCGTACATCGTGCAGGTCTCGCAGGGCGACCTGCCGCACCGGAGCGTGGGGTACGAGTCGATCTTCGCCGCGGGGCTGACGCTGTTCGTCATGACGCTGGGCTTCAACCTGCTGGGCGCGTTCCTGCGTCGGCGGTTCCGCCAGGTCTACTAGCCATGGACGATCTGCACACCATCATCCGGCGCGGGCAGTTGTGGGACCGGGCGTTCCGCTGGACGGGCGCGGGGCTCACGGTGCTCTGCCTGGGCGTGCTGGCGCTGCTCCTGGGCGACCTGGTGTACGAGGGCGCGCGCCGCCTCGACTGGTCGTTCATCACCAACTATCCCTCGTACCGCCCCGAACGCGCGGGCATCCTCTCGCCCCTCGTGGGCTCGCTGCTCGTCATGATCGTGACGGGGCTGACGGCGGTGCCCCTGGGGATCGCGGCGGGGGTGTACCTCGAGGAGTACGCGCGCAAGAACTGGTTCACGACGATCATCGAGATCAACATCTCGAACCTGGCGGGCGTGCCGTCGATCATCTACGGGCTCATGGCGCTGGGCCTGCTCGTGTACCAGTTCCGCCTGGGCACGTCGATCCTGACCGGCGGGCTGACGCTGGCGATGCTCATTCTGCCGATCGTGATCGTCGCGACGCGCGAGGCGCTCCGCGCGATCCCGCAGTACATCCGCGAGGCGGCGTACGCGCTGGGGGCCACGCGCTGGCAGGTCGTGTCGAACCATCTGCTGCCCTACTCCATGGGCGGGATCGCGACGGGCGTGATCATCGCGCTGTCGCGGGCCATCGGCGAGACGGCCCCGCTGGTGACGATCGGGGCGCTCACGTACATCGCGTTCCTGCCGCCGGCGCCCTTCAGCGTGACGCGCGAGGGCGCCAGCGTGGGGCCGACGGAGTGGCTGATGTCGCCCTTCACGGTGCTGCCGATCCAGATGTTCAACTGGGTGAGCCGCGCCGGGACGGACTTTGCGGCCCACGCGGCGGCGACGGGCATCGTGCTCATGGCCATCACGCTCACGATGAACGCCGTGGCGATCGCGGTGCGATACCGTGTGCGCCGGAGGATCAAGTGGTGACAGACGCTCCCCCGAAGCCCGCCCCCGGCAAGGCGCCCGGCGCGTCCGAGACGCCCCGCCCGTCGCCGGGGGTCCCCCGCCCGCCGACGCCCGACAGCGCGCCCATCAAGGCCGAGGTCAAGGACTTCTCGTTCTACTACGGCGCGTTCCAGGCGGTGAAGCACGTGAACGGGGTGTTCCGCGAGAAGGCGGTGACGGCCCTGATCGGCCCCTCGGGGTGCGGCAAGACCACGCTGCTGCGCTGCTTCAACCGCATGCACGACCTGTACCCGCACAACCGCTACGCGGGGCAGATCCTGCTGCACACGCGGGGCGACGGGGGCGCGACGCGCACGCTGGACATCGCCGACCACCGCACGAACCCCGTCGAGATGCGCATGCGCATCTCCATGGTCTTCCAGAAGCCCAACCCGTTCCCCAAGTCGATCTTCGAGAACGTCGCGTACGGGCTGCGCCTGCGGGGCGTGCGGGGCCGGGGCACGCTGGGCGACCGGGTGGAGCAGGCCCTGCGCGGGGCGGCCCTGTGGGACGAGGTCAAGGACCGGCTCAAGGACAACGCCTACTCGCTCTCGGGCGGGCAGCAGCAGCGCCTGTGCATCGCCCGCGCCCTGGCCGTCGAGCCCGAGATCGTGCTCTTCGACGAGCCCACCAGCGCGCTCGACCCCATCGCCACCAGCAAGATCGAGGAACTCATCGACGACCTGCGCACGCGCGTGACGATCCTGATCGTGACGCACAACATGCAGCAGGCGGCCCGCGTGAGCGACTACACCGCGTTCATGTACCTGGGCGAGATCGTCGAGTTCGCCCGCACGCCCACCATCTTCCAGAACCCCGCCAAGCCGCTCACCGAGCAGTACATCTCCGGACGCTTCGGCTAAGCACGGCGCGGGCCCGCCGGAACGGGAGCAGGGACAAAACGCGAACACGGGACCGTTGCCGGTCCCGTGCGCTTCGCCGAAGTGGAGGCAAGGGGACTCGAACCCCTGACCTCATCCATGCCATGGATGCGCTCTACCAAAACTGAGCTATGCCCCCGGCTGTCTGGCCTCGGACCATCGACCGGGCCGATGGTCCGCTGAAATGTCTTCGCCCGGGCGGTCGCCCAAGGCGAGGGCAAGTCTAGGGAGCGGGTCGGGCGGCGTCCAAGGGCGTCCGCGAGGCGGCCCTCCCGCTTGCCCCCAGCACCCGCGACACCGATTCCCGGACCCGGGGCTCGTGGATGCGGTCGATGGCGCAGCGTTCGGGGTGGTCGTTGGCGAGTTGGTCGTCGGGCAGGGTGGGGTCGGCCAGAACGATCGCTTCCGGCGCGTCGGGGCGCGTGGGGATGGTGGTCCAGCGGTGGTCGGTGGGGCCGAAGAGCGTGACGACGGGCACGCCGAACGCCGCGGCGATGTGGCGCGGGCCGGTGTCGTTGGTCACCATGAGCCCGGCCCGCGCGACGATGGCCTTGAGGCTCGACAGCGTGACGCCCGACGCCGCGAGATCGCCGACACCCGCGCCGGGCGCGAGGCGGCGGACGTCGGACGCGATCGCGCCGGTGAGATCGCGCTCGCCGGGCGAGCCGTTGACGAGGATGTCCATCGCGTGGGCGTCGGCCAGCCAGGCCCCGAGGCGCGCGAAGCGGTCGGCCGGCCAGCGCTTGGCCGGGTTGTTGCCCCCGGGATTCAGGATCGCCAACGAGCGGGCCGCGTTGCGCCCGGCCAGGGCCCGCTCCAGCAGCGCGTTTCCCGCGTCCCGCTCGGCGTCGGTCAGCCCGAGTTGCAGCGGGCCCATCGCCGCCCCGCCCACGCGCGAGAGCGGCAGGAGGAACCGCTCGGCGAGCGTCCAGTAGTAGTCGACGGCGGGCACGGGAGACCACGAGCCGTCGGGTCGCGTGGGGGCCTTGAGCTTGTCGGTCAGCAGGATGCCCCGCGCGTCGCGGTCGTAGCCGATGCGGCGGGGGATGCCCGCCATGCGGACGGCGAGGGCGGTGCTGAACGAGTTGGTGAGCAGCAGGGCGGTGTCGTAGCGCGCGTGGCGCACCCGGGCCGCCGCGTGCTTGGGGCCCATGACGCCCGACGCCCGCTGCACGTGCAGGTCGTCGAAGAACCCGCAGCCCGCGAGCAGGTCGTCGATGCCCGGGCGGCACAGGCCCCCGATCAGGATTCCCGGGAACGCCTGGCGGATCGCGCGGAGCGTGGGCGTCGCCATGCAGACGTCGCCCACCCAGCTCGGCAGCACGACGAGCAGGCGGCCCGGGGCGGACGCGCCTCGCGTGCCCGGCGGCGGCGGCGTGGGGGGGGTGGGGGGGGTGGCGTCAGTCATGCGCACCTCTCCACAGCGGGCCCTCGCCGCGCGAGGCGCGCCAGCGGTCGGTGATCGTGCGGACCTCGCCCAGCAGCCCGAGCCCCGCGAGGCGCCCGGCCGCGAGCGTAACGATGAGCGCGCCGCCCTCGATCTCGGCGTGCAGCACGCGCACGCCCGCGCGGTCGGCCACGCTGCGGGCGCTGGCGAGCACCGTGCCCCGCACGCGTTCGTCGGCGAGCGCGGCCGCGTCGAGCGCGTGCATCAGCACCGTGCAGACCTCGCCCCCCGAGGCGATGACCTCGCCGATGTCGTGCGCACCGAGGACGATGTCGGCGGCCCCGGCCAGGTCCGGGGCGTCGGCGCCCTCGCCGATCCGCAGGCAGCGGTGGGGGGCCAGCCCCGCGCGACGCCCGGACTCGACGTCGCGGGGGGCGTCGCCGATGAGCCACGACCCGCCGAGGTCGAGTCCGAGTTCGCGGGCCGCCGCCAGGATCATGCCGGGCGCGGGCTTGCGCCAGTCGTGCTCGGCGTGGAAGCGTGCGACGGGCGCGGGCGCGTTCGTGCCGGCCTCCCCGGGGCCCGGGGCGTTCTTCGCGGAGCCGAACGGGTCGGGGTGGAAGGGGCAGACGTAGACGGCGTCGAGTTCGACGCCCGCGTCGGCCCGCACCAGGTCGCGGAGGCGGTCGTTGACGCGTTCAACGTCGGCGAGCGTGGCCCCGCCGCGGGCGACGCTGCCCTGGTTGGAGATCACGACCAACGCGAATCCGCCCGCCGCGAGGCGCGAGAGGCCCTCGCCCACGCCCGGGAGCAGGCGAACGCGTGCGGGGTCGACGAGGTCGCCGGGGCGCGCGGGCGGGGGCGGCGGCGGCAAGGCCGTGCACTCGACGAGCGTGTCGTCGCGATCGAGGAAGACGCACGGGCGCATTCCCAATGGTACGAAGAAGAGCACAGGGCCACAGGGCCGAAGCGCCGGAGGACCACAGCGCCACAGTGCCACAGGGCCGAAGCGCCGCTGCGCCAAAGCGCCACAGGGCCGGAGGGCCGGACGGCACAGGAGACTTGCGGGGCGTTGGCCCTCGGCCTGTCGATAATCACCCGATGCGCTCCCGCGCTCCTGCCTCCATCTCGACCACCGCTCCCGCGGCAGCCCCCACCTCCGCGCCGTCGCGCCCGGGTTCGCGTGTGGGCGGGCAAGCGGGCGCCCGCGCGGGCGGCGTGCTTGCGTTGGGGTGCCTCGCGCTGGCGTGCGTGCTGGTGCCCCTGTGGGGAAGCGTCGAGCGTGCGCGGGTGAGCGAGGCGGTCGCGCAGGCGCCCGTCGCGCCGCCGTCGCCCGCGCCGGCGGATGTCGCGCGCGCCATGCGGGCGATGAAGCTCGTCACGGTGGAGATTGACACGACGGTCTCGGTGCGCCGGGGCGATACGTCGTGGCGGGGTGACGTGGCGGCGAGCGTCGAGGTGCCGGTGCGTCTCGCGTACGGCACGGACTTGTCGGGGCTCGCGGGCGACGCGGTGGGCGTGTCGGTCTTCGACGGGCTGGTGGTGCGGATCCCACCGCCGCAACGCGTCGCGACGGAGGTCTTTCCCGAGCGCGAGCGCACCGAGGTGGAGACGGGCTGGCTGCGGATGCGATCGCGCGCGGGGGAGTATTACCTGGGGCTGGCGCGGCGCGACGCGGCCCAGGCCGCCCGCGAGATGACGCTGCGCCCGGAGGACCAGGCGCGGGTGGAGCGTGTCACCGTCGAGCAGGTGACGGCGCTGGTGAAGTCGATCGTGGGCGGCGCGGTGCCGGTGAAGGTGGTCGTTGACCGCGGCGGCACACTCGCAGCTGGCGAGGGCAACGCGCGCGGCACAGCCGCACCCGCGACGGAGGACCGATGACCATCGCACCTCCACGCCGCGTTGCGCAGGGGTTGTCGTTCGCGCGATCGCTGGGCGTGCTGCTGTGGCGGTCGCGCTGGGGGTTCGTGCGCCTCGGGCTGGCGGGGTTCGTGCTGTGGGTGGTGGCGGCGGACCTGTCGGCGCGGGTGGCGCGCCGGGCGCTGGCGGAACTGCCGGATTTCGACTACGCGGCCGAGGTACGGGCGCTTCGACTGGAAGGACGCTACGGCGAGGCGGTGTCGATCGCCGACGCCGGGCTCCGCCGCGTCGAGGGCGAGGAGCGCGACGCCCTGCTGGCCGAGAAGCAGGCGACGCTCGACGAGCAGTCGAGCTGGCTCCGACGCGCGAAGGACGTGGGCTGGGGCGCGCTCAGCGGCGAGGGCGAGACGCTCGAATCGCTCGTGGGCGCGGTGGCGGCGGATTTCTTCGTCGTCGGCGATGTGCGCGACATCGTCATCCAGGGCGGGCGGTACGTCGTCGAGGGCGAGACCGACGAGGTGATCCTCGCGCTGAGCGTCGTGGGCGTCGCGACGACGCTGGCGCCGCAGGTCGACTGGGCGCCGTCGATCCTGAAGGCCGCCCGCAGGATCGGCGCGCTGGGCGACGAACTGGGCGGGTTCATCGTGCGGGGTGTGCGCCGGGGCGAGATGTCGTCGCTGCGCCCGCTGCTCGAAGATTCGGCGACGATCGCGCGCCGGGCCTCGCCGGGCGGGGCGGCGCGGCTCATGCGACACGCCGATTCGCCAGAAGACGTCGCGCGACTGGCGCGGTTCATCGATTCCGCGGACGACGCGCACGCGGCCTTGCACATCGGGGGCAAGGCGGGCGCCGACCTGCTGAGGCAAGGCGCGAACGCCGGCCCGCAAGGCGAGGCGCTGGCGCGCCGGGCGCTGCTGCGGGCGGCGCCGAAAGGCCGGCGGGGCGTGGAGTTCGTCACGCACGGCGCGGGGCGGGCGCTCTTGAAGCCCCACCCGCTCGTGGGGCTCGCCAAGGCGCTCTACAAGGGCAACGCCGAGGACCTGATCACCCGCACCATGGACGCGCTTGATCGGCACGCGTGGTGGATGCTGCCCGCGGCGGCGTCGTGGGTGTTGTTCGAGTGCGGGCTCATCGCGCTGCGCTGGCGAGCGATCCGTCGCCGCGCCCTGGCGGCGTGTGCCGTCGCAGACGCCGACCCGGCCCGGGCCGCGGCGTGAGCGCGGGGAAGTGGCGGGTGCCTGCACCGCGTCGCGGTGCGCGGGGGGAGTGGGGCGCGGACGTCCGGGGGTGCCGCTACGCGGCGACCCCCGGCTATTGACCGTCGCCGCGTTGCGGCGTGGAAACGTCGAGTGCTGCGGTGGGGATGGGAAGCGGTGAGGGGGTGCGAGGGCGAGCGGGTGAGGGGGTGAGGACGTGAGGGGGTGAGGAGGTGAGGAGGTGAGGAGGTGAGGAGGTGAGGAGGTGGTGAACCGACGCGCTTTGGGCTGACGCCCCGCGCGTCCCGCCTGTTCAGCGCGTCCGGCCTCATCAGCGTCCGGCCCGTTCCGCGGTGTGCCCACGCCCGAGACCTGCAGTACCCTCCGCCATGCGCATCGGTGTCATCATTCCCGCGGCCGGGTCCTCGGCACGCTACGCCGCCGCCGGCGGGCTGCGGTCCAAGCTCGACGAAGACCTGGGCGGCAAGCCCGTGCTGCAGCGCACGGTCGAGCTGTTCACGAAGTTCGAGCCCCGCGAGGGCACGATCGGCGCGATCATCGTCGCTGGCCCGGGCAACCCCGACGACTTCGCCGAGTTCCGGGCTCGCCACGGCGACCGCCTGGGGTTCCTGGGCGCGACGCTCGTGCCGGGCGGGATCACGCACCGCTGGGAGACCGTGCGGGCGGCGCTCGGCGCGGTGCCCGACGACTGCACGCACGTGTGCGTGCACGACGCGGCCCGGCCTTGCGCGTCGCCCGAGCTCATCGACCGCGTGCTGCGCGCCGGGGCGATGTACCCGGGCGTGATCCCGGCCGTCGGCATCACCGACACCGTGAAGCGCGTGCGCGACACGGGCGAAGCGATGGGCGAGGACGACCCGACCGCCGCGATCCTCGGGGCGGCTCCCTCGCGCCCGCTGCGCGTGGTCGAGCAGACCGTCGATCGCGCGGGGCTCGGCTTGGTGCAGACGCCCCAGTTCTTCCGGGCCGACCTGCTGCGACGCGCGTACGCCCAGGCCGACCTCTCGAGCACCGATGACGCCGGGCTGGTTGAACGCCTGGGCGAGCGGGTCGTCGTGGTGGAGGGCGAGGCGCGGAACATCAAGGTGACGGTGCCCGACGATCTCGCGCTGGCGCGGCTCATCCTGGGGGTGCGGCCTCCCGAGGGCCGCCCCGTGCACAAGCGGTTCTGACGGGCGACGGCGCACCCGCGGGCGCGCGCGGCATTCGACTCGCCGAGGCCCCCCGGCGGGGTTCTGCGGCGTTGGCGGATCGTGTACATTGGGCGCATGCTCAAGCTGCTCCTCGCCGTCGTATCGGGTGTCTGCGGGCTCGTGTTTGCGCAGGGCCCGGGCCCGCTCCAGCCGCCCGCGAACGGCCCGCGACGCGCCGACCCCGCGTGGACGGCGCTCGCCAACTGCACGCTGCACCCGGCCCCGGGGCAGACGGTTCCCAACGCGACGGTCGTGTTCCGCGACGGCGTGGTCGTCGCGATCCTGCCCGGGGCTGACGGGCAGCCCGCGCGCGTGCCGCTGGGCCCGCGCGTGATCGATTCCACCGACCTGCACGTGTACGCGGCGTTCATCGACCCGTATGTCGAGGTCGACGCCCCGGCGCCGGCCCCGGGCTCGCCGGGCGTGCACTGGAACGCGGGCGTCACGCCGCAGCGGCGCGCGCTCGACGGCGCGGGCGCCGACGCCGCCACGGCCGAGGCGCTGCGCAAGCTGGGGTTCGGTGCGGCGGGGATCGCGCCGCGCGGCGGGACGTTCCGGGGCACGGGCGCGCTCGTGAGCCTGGCCAAGGCGCCCGACGACCCGAGCGTCGCGCGTCCGCCGGTGTACCGGGCCGACATCTACCAGGGCGTGTCGTTCGAGACCGCGCGCGGGGGCTACCCCAACAGCCTGATGGGCGCGATCGCGCTGGTGCGTCAGACCCTGGCCGACGCCGCGTGGCTCGACGCCCTGCCCGAGGGCGCGGCCCGCGCCGCGGCCCTCGAGAACGAGGCGTGCCTGGCGTTCCTGAGCCGCTCGTACGACGGCGTCACCCCGCTGCTCATGGATACCGCCGACGAGCTCGACGCGCTGCGAGCGGCGGGCGTCGCGAAGGAGTTTGACCGGCGCGCGATCCTGCTGGGCAGCGGGACCGAGTTCCGCCGGTTGGAGGCGATCGCGGCGGAGAAGGTGCCCCTGTTCCTGCCGCTGAACTTCCCGCGCACGCCCGATGTCGGCTCGCTGGCGAAGATCGACTCGACCGAGCTGCGCGACCTCATGACGTGGGAGCAGGCCCCGACGAACCCGCGTCGCCTGGCGAAGGCCGGCGTGCAGTTCGCGCTCACGACGGCGCGCCTGCGCGACCGCGCCCAGTTCACGGAGAACCTGCGCAAGGCGATCGGCGCGGGGCTCTCGCCCGATCAGGCGCTCGCGGCGCTGACGACCACGCCCGCGGCGATGCTGCTCGCCGATGGGCAGCTCGGCACGGTGGAGCCGGGGAAGCGTGCGAACCTGATCGTGGCCGACGGGCCGCTGTTCGAGAAGAAGACCCGCCTGCGTGCCGTGTGGATCGACGGGCGCCCGCACGAGCTCTACACGCCCGGCGACGACCTGTCGGGCGAATGGACTCTGGATGTTCCCGGTGCGCCCGAGGGCAAGCGAAAGCTCGTCATCGAGGGCACGTCGATCACGCTGCACCGCGACGACGCGAGCGTGAAGGCGTCGCGCGTGAGCATCGAGGGCGGGCGTGTGAACTTCACGTTCGACCACGCCCCGCTGGGCGGGCGCGAGGGCGTTTCCGCCGGCTCGGGCGTGATCGAGCGCGACGCCGCCCGGCGCCCGGTGCGGCTTGTTGGCCAGGGATTGCACGCCGACGGCACGTCGTTCGTCTGGAGCGCGGCGCGTCAGCCCCGCTCGCTCGCCGGGCTCTGGCCCCTCGTGTTCGAACGTGCCGACGCGGCCCGCCCGGCGCCGATGCTCGTCTTCGACGACGCCGGCGCGCTCACCATCGTCGGCGCCGACGGCTCCGAGACGCCCGCGCCCTGCCAGTGGGACGGCGCCACGCTGCGGTACGACGTGCCCGGGGTCGCGGGCACGCGCGTCGAGGCGACGCCGGACTTCACCGACACGCCCCCGACCATCGCCGGCGCGGTGGTGACGCCGAACGCCCGCTACCCCTTCACGGGCACGCGGGCCGGGGTGCAGGGGACGTGGCGCGTCACCAAGGCCGACGCCGAGATCCGCAACCCCGACGCCGAGGACGCGCTCTCGATCGAGATCGGCAAGGACAGCGTCACGCTCACGTTCACCAAGCCCAAGGGCGAGAACGCCCAGCGCCCCAAGCCCACGGTAATCAAGGGCGAGGACGTCAAGGTGGAGGGCCGCACCGTCCGGTTCACGCACGACCTCGCGCCCCTGGGCGGCGCGGGCAAGAGCACCGACGTGATGCGGATCTTCGGCGACACGCTGGCGGGCGAATCAACCCTGCCCGACGGCGCGACGCACACCTACGAGGCGGCCCGGCGAAAGAAGGACGACGCCGACGACGAAGACCCGATGCTCAAGGACATCCCCGAATCGCTGCCCACGCCCTTCGGGCCCTACGGCTCCACGCAGCGCCCGGCGCAGGGCACGTTCGTCCTGCGGAACGGCACGGTCTGGACCAACACCGACCGGGGCATCCTGAAAAACGCGACCGTGGTCGTGGCGGCGGGGAAGGTCGTGGGGATCGTCGAGGCCGGGGCGCCTCTCCCCGCCGTCCCCGCCGACGCCGTGCTTATCGACTGCGCGGGCAAGCACGTCACCGCCGGCATCATCGATGCGCACAGCCACACGGGCATCTCGCGCGGCGTGAACGAGAGCGGGCAGGCGATCACCGCCGAGGTCCGCATCCAGGACGTCACGAACCCGGACACGACGAACTGGTACTGGCAGCTCGCGGGCGGCGTGACGACCGTGCTGAACCTGCACGGGTCGGCCAACGCCATCGGCGGGCAGTCGCAGGTGAACAAGGTGCGCTGGGGCGCGGCTCGCCCGAACGACATGCACTTCGAGGGCGCGGTCGCCGGGATCAAGTTCGCGCTCGGCGAGAACCCGCGCGGCGCGAACAGCTCGTCGCCGCGCGAGGCCGGCGCCGGGGGCGGGGGCGCCCGCTACCCGCAGACGCGCATGGGCGTGGAGATGCTCATCCGCGACCGATTCACCGCCGCACGCGAGTACGCCGCCCTGCGCAAGAGCGCCCGCCCGCCGCGGCGCGACCTGGAGCTGGACGCCCTGGCGGAGATCCTGGAGGGCACGCGCCTGGTGCACTGCCACTCGTACCGCCAGGACGAGATCGTGATGCTGTGCCACGTCGCGAAGGAGTTCGGGTTCAAGATCGGCACGTTCCAGCACATCCTCGAGGGGTACAAGGTCGCGGACTACGTGCGCGACCACTCCGGGGGCGGGTCGGGGTTCGCCGACTGGTGGGCGTACAAGGTCGAAGTGCAGGACGCGATCCCGCAGGGCCTGCCGCTCATGCAGCTCGTGGGCGCCACGACGAGCTTCAATAGCGACAGCGACGAGCTGGCGCGCCGGCTGAACGTCGAGGCGGCCAAGGCCGTCAAGTACGTCGGGCTTCCAGAGGAAGAGGCCTGGAAGTTCGTGACGCTGCACCCGGCGCAGCAGTTGAAGATCGACTCGCGCGTGGGCGCGATCCGCCCGGGCATGGACGCGGACCTCGCCGTGTGGTCGGGCCCGCCGATGAGCACCCTCTCGCGCTGCGAGACGACGTTCGTCGATGGTCGACGCCTGTTCTCGCTCGAGAGCGACGCGGCCCACCGCGAGGTCATCCGCGCGGAGCGCTCGCGTCTCGTGCAGAAGATCCTGGCCGAGCGCAAGAAGGCCGGAGCCGACGACGCGCCCGCCGCCGGCGCGGGCGAGGGGCCGCGCCGACGCCAGCGCCCCGGCGGCCCGCCGACGGACGCGCTCTCCGACGAGGAGGCCGCCGCCATCCGCGAGTTCTACCTCGACCTCGAGATGCGCGGGAAGACGCCCAACCAGCCGGGGCTGTGCGGCTGCGGCTTCGACCACTGGGAATAGCCGCCCGGCAGTGTTCGACCACGAGACCAGACCGGCACGAGACCTGAACCCCACGAGTCACACGTACACGCGTTCGCATCGCGACACGCGCGTCGCCTCGGAGACAACCGTGAAGACCCACGCCCCTCTCGCCCGCCTCGCCCGACTGACGCCGCTCGCCGCGACCGTGCTGGCCGCGCTGCCGGCGTTCGCGCAGGACCTCACCGTCAAGGCCCCGCCCCAGACGCGTCCCATCGCGATCGTCAACGCCACGATCCACCCGGTGTCGGGCGAGCCCGTCGCCGACGGCGCGATTCTCTTCGCCGAGGGCCTCATCGTGGGTGTCTACGACAGGGCCTCGTGGCCCGACGCCCTGCGCGCGGCGGGGGGCGAGCAGCGCGTCGCGCTCATCGACGCGGGCGGGCAGCACGTCTACCCGGGGCTGATCTCGCCCTACTCGCAACTGGGCCTGACGGAGATCCAGGCCGTCCGCCAGACCAACGACACCGCCGAGACCGGCGATTTTTCGCCCGAGGTCGTCGCCGTGACGGCGGTGAACCCGGACTCGACGCTGCTGCCGGTGACGCGCTCCAACGGCGTGCTGGTGGCGGGCGTGTTCCCCACCGGGGGCATCGTGCCCGGGCGCGCGAGCGTGATCCGCCTGGACGGCTGGACGACCGGCGAGATGGCCGTCGCCGCGCAGGCCGGGCTCATCGTCCGCTGGCCCTCGACGCGCACCTTCACCGCGTGGTGGATGGATCGCAGCGAGGAAGATCAGCAGCGCGACGCCCAGCGGGCGCTGACGCGCATCCGCGAGATCTTCGACGCGGCCGAGGCGTACCACGCGCAGCGCACCGCCGACCCGGGCGCCCCGATCGACCTGCGCTGGGAGGCCATGCGCGCGGTCTTCGGGACGCGCCAGTCGGCGTCGGATTCCGGCGCGCAGCCGCCCTCCATGCCCGTGTACGTCCTGGCGAACGACCTCGACCAGATCAACGGCGCGGTCACGTTCTTCGCCGAGCGGGGCCTGCGCTGCGTGATCGTCGGCGGGCGCGACGCCGACCGCTGCGCCGAACTGCTGACCAAGCACGGCGTGCCGGTGATTCTGTCGTCGGGCACGTTCGTCATGCCCCGGCGCGCCGACAGCCCGTACGACGACGCGTTCTCGCTGCCCGCGCGCCTGCACGGCGCGGGCATCACGTTCGCCATCGCCGTGGGCGACGACACCGCGCACGAGCGCAACCTGCCGTACGCCGCCGCCATGGCCGCGGCGCACGGCCTGCCCGCCGACGCCGCTCTGCGCGCCATCACGCTCGACGCCGCCCGCGTGCTGGGCGTCGCCGACCGCTACGGCTCGCTGGACGCGGGCAAGTCGGCGACGCTCATCCTGACGACGGGCACGCCCCTGGAAGTGACGACGCAGGTCCGCCGCGCGTTCATCGACGGGCGCGAGATCGACCTCTCGAACAAGCAGACCAAGCTGTACGAGAAGTACCGCGAGCGCTACCGCCAGACGGGCGATCTGAAGGAGCCCTAATCCGCTGGTGTCGCACGCCGCGATCGTCACGCACCGGTACACTCCGCCCGCGTGACAGCAACCCGCGCAGGGCGAGTCTGGTGGAAGCTCGGCGCGCTGCTCGCCTGGGTGCTGCTGTCATTGATGTCGGGGGCGCTCGTCGCCCGCCTCTTCGTGGCGCGCGAAGTCGCGATCGATCTGTCGCTGCGCGACGCGGGCGCACGCTGGGAGATCGGCTGGACGCCCGTCGACGGGCTGCCGCCGAACGGGCACTGGATCGACCTCGCCGAGCGCCTCGGCCCGAACCAGCCCGGGCCGCCGTTCGACACGCGCACGCCTCTCGATCTGCGCTACCGCGTCTCCAACCAGGCGCTGTCCGAGGTGTTCCTCGCGTGGCACGATTCGCCCGGTGTTGAGATTTCGCTGGAGCGCGCGCAGGTGTCGCAGCACCTGCTGGGCGTGCACCTGGGCACGAGCGGCCTGCGCGTCCGCACGCTTGAGCACGTGGGCGAACGCCCGGGCGAAGCGGGGTCAGGAGGCGCGTATCGAGCGACGGCCCCCGCCGGGCGGCTGGTCTTCGAGCCGCCCCGCGTCCCGGCGTGGGCGTGGCTGCTCCCCGCGCCGGTGTGCGCCGCGGCGCTCGCGCTCGCGTTCCTGGTCGTCCGGTGGCTGGTCCGCGAGTTCCTGCGTCGTCCGGACGGGCATTCGGACGGGCCCGCCCCGCACCCCGCGCCCGCCCGTCGCACGAGCCTCGCGCTCCGCCTGCTCACGCTCGGCGTTGTCGTCGGCGTGCCCGTCTGGATGCACGCGTGGGCGCCGATGATCCACTCCGGCGACGGCACCGCCTACGTCCTGTTCGTCCGGTGGCTCCTCGAGACCGGCACGTTCGATCACTACGACGGCTGGCGCCTCCCCGGCTACGCCATCCTCATCCTGCCGTTCGTCGCGTGGAGCAACGACTTCTCCATCGGGCTGGGCTTCGCGCAGACCGGGATCGCCATCACGTCCAGCCTGCTCGCTTGGGGCATCGCGCGGCGCCGTCTGTCTCCGGCCCTGTCATCCCTCGCCGCGATCCTCGTCGCCTGCGACCCCGCGCTCATCGTGTGGCAGCGCAGCCTCCTCACCGAGCAGCTCACGATCTTCTGGATCATGCTCGGGGGCTTCCTGTTCGTGCACACCGCCGATCGCGTGGCGCGACGCGCCCCGCTGGCGCGGACCATCGCCCTCGCCGCGCTGCTCGGGCTCGCGCTCGCCGGGGGCTGCCTCACGCGGCCCAACCTGCAGGTCTTCGCGGCCATCGCGCCGCTGTGCCTGGGCCTGCTCGCCCTGCGCGCCCGCTCGCCCCGGATGCTCCTTGGCGCGGTGTCCTGCGCGGCGGCGATGCTCGTGGCGCTCGCGCCGATGCTCTCGCTCACGCACCGGCTCTACGGGCGATGGTCGCTGACCATCGGCAGCGACTGGAACCGCGCGATCTGGACGTGGGAGAACACCCTCTTCGACTGGAACCAGTCGGGCACGCTCTCGTTCGAGCAGTTCGACGATGTCCGCGCCCGATGCCGCGGCACCACCTTCGCCTCGTGGGATTTCCTCGACCTCTGCCACGCGTGGGGTGTCCCGGAAGTACCGACCCACGGGCACCCCCTCATCGTGCGCGACGCGCGGTGCCGTCTGCTCTGGCAGGAGACGTTCGTCCGTCGGGCGGACCGCATGGGCACGGTGACGGCCAAGGCCGTGCTGTCGCAACTGGGGGTGCGGTTCCGCCATCCGCCCTACTTCGCGGGCGATCCCGGCTTCTTGAGCGACGCGTTCATCGGTCGAACGCCCCACGTGATCGGCGGCACAAACTGGAAGGACCACATCGTTCGCTTCAGCCCGCCCGAGCAGGCCATCTTCAACCCCACCGTCCGCCCGCTGAACGACCTGCACCGCTCGCCCCACGCACGCGCGCTCGGGGCCGTGTACGACGCGGCCGAAGCGGGACGCCCCGTCGTCACCATCCTGCTCTTCGTCGGCCTCCTGCGCCTCGTGCGCCGCGCTGATTGGACGTTCGTCTTCCTGGGCGGGGTCTTTCTCGCCCACGCCCTGGCCGTCCCGCTCATGGTGTTCACCGGCAACCTGCGGTACACGATGCCCTGGTACGGGCTGGTGACGGTCGTGGCGCTGGTCGGCGTGTTCGGGAGGCCCCCGAAGCATGCGGCCCCGGCGCCCGACGTATAGTCGTCTTTCGGGGAATCACGCCATGTCTACCGCAACGAACGTCCGAGCCGTCCTGGGCGCGCAGGCCGACGCGCTGCTGAACTACGAGTCCAAGACCGTCCGGCGCGGGCAGTTGCACCTGCCCGGGCCCGACTTCGTCGACCGCGTCCTTGCGCTCTCCGACCGCTCGCCGGTCGTGCTGCGCAACTTCCAGACCATCATGAACCACGGGCGCCTCGGCGGCACGGGGTACATCTCGATCCTCCCGGTCGACCAGGGCATCGAGCACTCCGCCGGCGCGAGCTTCGCGCCCAACCCCGAGTTCTTCGACCCGGAGAACATCGTCCGCCTGGCGATCGAGGGCGGCTGCAACGCCGTCGCCTCGACCGTCGGCGTGCTGGCGTCGGTCTCCCGCAAGTACGCCCACAAAATCCCCTTCCTCGTGAAGTTCAACCACAACGAGATGCTGACGTACCCGAACATCTACAAGCAGTCGTACTTCGGCAGCGTCCGCCAGTGCTACGAGATGGGGGCGGTGGCGGTCGGCGCGACGGTGTACTTCGGCAACGACTCCTCGCGCGACGAGATCGCGTATGTCTCCGACATGTTCGAGGAGGCGCACGCGCTGGGCATGGTCACGGTGCTCTGGTGCTACACGCGCAACGCGAAGTTCAAGACGTTCCCCGCGCACCCCGCGGGAACCCCGCAGCCCGACAAGCCCGTGGACTTCCACGCGAGCGCCGACCTCACCGGGCAGGCCAACCACCTGGGCGCGACGATCAAGGCCGACATCATCAAGCAGAAGCTGCCCGTGAACAACGGCGGGTACGCCGCGCTCAACACCGGCGGCTCGTCCTACGGCAAGTGGGACAAGCGCGTGTACACGGAGCTGTGCGGGAGCGATGAGTGGGGCAACGGCGGGCACCCCATTGACCTCTGCCGCTACCAGATCCTGAACAACTACATGGGGCGCATCCCGCTGATCAACTCGGGCGGGGAGAGCAAGGGCGCCGCCGACCTGCAGGACGCGGTGCTGACCGCCGTCATCAACAAGCGCGCGGGCGGGATGGGGCTCATCTCCGGGCGCAAGGCCTTCCAGAAGACCATGGCCGACGGCGTCGCGCTCCTGCAGGCCGTGCAGGACGTGTACCTCGATCGCAGCATCACGGTTGCCTGACATCTCCTGAACGTCGGTCGAGCGAAGTTGGGTGCTCTCACCCGCGCCTCACGCAGGAGCGCGGTGGAGTGCGCATGCATTCACGCGCGGACCAAGCGCAAGACCCAAGGAAAAGTCTCGGGATTTTTACTGGGTTTGCGAGCATTCGTCGGCTGTGGGCTTGTCGCCAAGCCGCAGAATGCAACGCTTGGTTCAGCGGGGGAACGGAGGTCCGCATGTGCGGCGAGTTGTCCCTGCCTTCTCAACCTCGAGCCACCCCACACGAAGACAGCATGCCTTCAACAGCAGCTCCTACTGGCGACGTTACCTGGGACACACTGAACGCCGACGCCGGGGCGTTCATCCTTCTCTTGGACGACGCCGCGACCATCCTGCACGCCAGCCCGAGCGCCGCGGCGCTCCTTCGCGTCGACGCGGCCACGCTCGCCGGGCGGACGCTCGCGTCCATCTTCGGGCGTGAGTTCGCGCAGGAGCGCGTCGAGCTCATCAACCGGGCGTGCAACGGCGAGAACCGCGTCCGCGTCCGGGGCATGCTCATGGGCGTCCTGTGCACCGAGTCGTACCGCGCCGCCGCTCCGCGCCGGCGCGAGGCGCTGATGGTCGCGAGGCCCTGCGGCCTGGAGGCCGACGTCCCCGAGATCGCCGCCGATCCGCCCGCGCCCCTCGCCCACTCGAACCACCTGGGCCCGCTCGCGGCGCTCACGGAGCGCGAACTCGAACTGCTCCACCACCTCGGGCACGGACGCACCAGCGACGAGATTGCCGCGATGATGCACCGAAGCACGCGCACCGTCGAGTGGCACCGCGCCAGCCTCGGGCGAAAGCTCCACTGCGACAACCGCGTGCAGCTCGCACGACACGCCACGCGGGCCGGCCTGACGGCCCTCGAACTCTCGCTCATCCGCGCCCTGCACCGCTCCAACGCCCAGCCCGTGGCGAGCTGAACGTCCTGCGCCGCGTGACCTCCCCCGGACGGTCGCGCGTGCTCCGTAGAGCGCGGCAAGCGCCACGTCGCTGCGTCCCGAACGACCGCTCGCGCCGCGCGAGACGCTGCTACTCGCCGGGCTCCGGCGGCGGCTCTGCGCCGCTCGGCGGATCGCCATCGCCCGTGCCGGAGGGCGCGCGCGGGGTGTCCGCTTCCGCGGGCTCGGTCAACGGGTCGAACCGGCGCAGCGGCTGCCCGGGCCCCCGGAGCTTCGCCAGCAGATCCTCGACCTCCGCGTGCAGGCGCGCATCGCCGACGATCACCAGGCGCATGTGAACTGGCAACCAGTGGGCGCGGTCCCCGCCGTTGTCGATCCAGTCGTTGGGGCGTACGAACGACGAAAGCGCGTACCCCAGGTCGAGCATCGGGTCGACCGACGGCGGGTCGGGGCTCATTGAGCGCGCGAGCAGGTCGGTGACGTTGTAGACCCGTACCGCATGCCGCGCCTCCGGCCCTCGCCCGGTCGCCGCCGCATCGCTGGTCGCGAGCGTGCCGTCCGCGAAGGCCGTGCGGGGCGTCTCGGGCGTGGCCTGGTTGATCGCGTCGAGCAGGCGCCGGACCTTCTCGTGCACCGGCGCCGGCGCCGAGATGGCCATTCGCCCGCCGATCACGGACAGCGCGCTGGTGTCGCCGCCGTTGTCGAACCACCCGTCGGGCTCGATGACGTATGGGACTGTGCCGGCGAGAGATGTCAGTGGGGGCGAGACTAAGTACCACGAGGCGCTGTCGGATATGAGCGGGTTAGTTTCCTCCGGCTCCGGCCACTTGTCGCGCATCGCGTCAAGCACCGAGCGCTCGTCGGCGAGCGTGTCGGGCATGTCGTACGACGCGAAGACGCGGATCGGGGGCTCGTTGGCCGGGTGGACGACGATCCATCCATCGTGCACGGTCCACCGGGCCGCGGGAAGGCCGCCGGGGTGCGTGCACAGGCGGTCGAGCAACGCCGCGGCGGTGCCGCCCTTCCAACGCGGCGCGGCCGCGGATTCTGGGAGCCCGGATGCGCGCAGCCCCGCCCAGTCGGGGTTGACGTAGTGGATCCCCGAGCCGCGGATCGCGAGCAGCGCGTCTTCGAACGTCGCGCCCGCGGGCAGTTCACCGATGATCGTCGTGTGCAGTTGTTCGAGCAGTGCGCGGTCGCGCGCGGGCACGCCCAGGCGGCCGGCGTACGAGAACGACGCGCGCGTGCGCCACAGCCACACGCGCTCCCACACGGGCCCGAGCAGGCCGAGTTCTTTGTCGTTCACACGGCGCGCGAGTTCGAGGCGCAGCGGCCTGTCTTCCAGCGGGCGCGTGACCTGATCCCACGCCGGGCTCATCGCGGGGAACATCACGACGAGCGCGGGCGTGGGCACGGCGCCGGCCCAGCCCTCGCGGATCGTTCGGGGCGTGGCGGCGGCGGCGTAGGCGAGCAGCGCGAGCGCCAGGGCGAGCCAGAGGGCCCGCCACGGACGGCGTCGACGCGTCCAGACGCGCGCACTCGCGGCCTCGAGCCCGCATTCCGGACATTTCAGCAGATCCAGCCCGACCATGGCATACGCGCAGCGCGGGCAACGCGGCGAACGGGCGCGCCGGCCCCGCAGCACCCACGCTGTGAGCGCAAGCGCTGCGAATAGAAGCACATACGACGTCCACGAAGAAACATCGTTCGCCATATCTGTTCCGGTGTGACCCCGCGATCTCATCGGGGTTCCGAAAAGCGTCGCACAAGCAACGCGCAGTTCATGCGGTGTTCATCCGCGAGCGCGAGAAGTACCCGCACGACTGGCACGCTCGCAGGATGCCGTCATGCTCGAACTCATTGACAACCCCACACATGCGACAGAGAATCCTCCGCAACCCACAGCGTGGTGTTTTGCGAAGCCTGTCCGGCTCGCAGGGGTGACCGAACGGAGGGGTAGTGATCGGGGCCCGGCTGTCGCCGGGAGCATGAGTCCCGGTTTGGCCGGGCTGCGAGGTTGCGCCCGAGTTCAACCGCCCGGGTGCAGTAGTGATGAGGAGGCAGTTGTGAACATGAAGTCCTTGATCGGTGTTGGCGTCATGGCTCTGCTGGCCGGCGTCATCGGGTGCAGCCAGCAGCGGACCGGCGATCGCGGGTATCCGTACGACGGCACCGTCCGCGGCCCCGGCGAGCCGACGCGCACGCACGCCCCGCGCGGGCCCGAGTCGACGACGGCCGCGCAGCCCGCCCGCACCACCGAGGTGGCGCGGACGACGCCGGTCGCCTCGTCCGGCTCCGGGGTGTACTACCCGTCCGGCGTGCAGAACAACGCCGCCCTGTTCCTTGATCGCTCGTACCCCAGCGAAGTCATCGCGGGCGCACCCTTCGAGTACCTCATCAAGGTGACGAACGTCTCGCCCAGCACGCTCGAGGACGTGACGGTCGTCGAGTCGATGCCCAGCGGGTTCACCGTCGCCTCGACCACGCCGCAGGGCGCGTCGGCCGACGGCGGGCGGGCGTGGGCGTTCGACCTGGGGCGCATGACCCCCGGCGAGACCAAGACCATCCGCGTGAACGGCGCGGCGGGCAACGTCGGCACCGTGCAGTCGTGCGCCACGCTCAGCTACACCATCCCCGCGTGCATGACGATCCCGGTCGTGAAGCCCTCGCTGGCGCTCACGAAGACCGTCCCGGCCGAGGTGATGATGTGCGACCCGATCCCGGTCAAGCTCGTCGTGACGAACACGGGCACGGGCGTCGCGCGCAACGTGAAGGTGACCGACCCGCTCCCGGTGGGCCTCACCACCGCCGACGGGCGCTCGAGCGTCGAGTTCGACGCGGGCACGCTGAACGCGGGCCAGTCGCGTGAGTTCACGTTCAACGCCAAGGCGACCCGCAAGGGCTCGTTCCAGAACACCGGGCGTGCCGTCGCCGAGGGCAACCTCACGGCCAACTCGAACCAGACGACGACGGTGGTGCGCCAGCCCGAGCTGGCCATCAAGGCCGAGTGCCCCGAGGCGATCCTCATCGGTCGGCAGGCGACGTTCCGGTTCACCGTCTCGAACAAGGGTGACGGCAACTGCAACGCGACGGTGGTGACCGCGCCGCTGCCGCAGGGCGCGACGTTCGTGAGCGCCGACAACGGCGGCACGCTGCAGGGCTCGAACGTCGTGTGGAACCTGGCGACCCTGAACGCCAACGCCAGCCGCACGCTCAACATGACCGTTTCGGCCGGCGGCGCGGGCACCATGACCGCCTCCGCGACCGCGACGTGCACCTGCGCGAACGCGGTCACTGATTCGTGCACCACGGGCGTCCGTGGCACGCCCGACATGGCCACCCTGCTGGACGACAGCGAGGGCGTGGTCACCGTCGGCACCAACCAGGCCTACCGCTACGAGGTCACGAACCAGGGCCAGGTCGACCTGACGAACGTGCAGGTCAGCATCGTCCTGCCCGAGGGGATGGAGTTCGTCTCCTCCACGCTCGGCCAGCCGCAGCGCGCCGGCACCAAGTTCACCTGGCGCATCGCCGACCGCATCCCCCGCGGCGAGAAGCGCGCGGGCACCATCACCGTCCGGACCACCCGCGACGGTGAGTTCCTCGTCATCTCCGAGACCACCTGCGCCGAGCTGCGCCTCCCGGTCCGCGACGACGAGATCACCGTGTTCATCCCGGCGCCCGGCCAGCCCCGCGCGCCCCAGGGCGAGAACCAGCCCCGCTGAGTTCGCGCCACTCGTCTGACCCTCGCGCGGCGGGCCCTTCCGGGGCCCGCCGCTTTGTTTTTGCCCGCCACCGCTCTCGCCCCGGACGCTCGTCCGACTCTGTCTGGCGTCGGAGGGCCGACGCCGATACGATGGTGCCCCCCATGAAGCTGCCCGCCGACAAGGTGTCCAAGCTCCGGACGTTCTACCAAGGCCGAACGGTCTGCGTGACAGGCGGCACGGGGTTCATCGGCGGGCACCTGTGCGACACGCTGCTGGCGCTGGGCGCGTCGATCCGTGTGATCGACGATCTGTCGAACTCGACGCTCGACCACCTGTCCGGGCTGATCGAACTGGAACCCGACCGGGTCCGCTTCGTGCACGCGTCGATCCTGGACGATGACTCGCTGCGCGAGGCCGTCACCGGCGCCGAGACCATTTTTCACCTCGCGGCGCTGGGCAGCGTGCCCAAGAGCATCGAGCAGCCGCAGCGCACGTGGTCGGTGAACGCGACGGGCACGCTGCGCGTGCTCGAGGCGGCCCGCGCGGTGAAGGCCCAGCGGGTTGTCTTCGCCGCGTCGTCCTCGGCGTACGGCGATCAGCCCGAACTGCCCAAGGTCGAGACGCAGCCCGCCAAGCCGCTGTCGCCCTACGCCGCCAGCAAGCTCGCGGGCGAAGAACTGCTCGCCGTGTGGTCGCACTGCTACGGGCTGTCCACGGCGTCGGTGCGGTACTTCAACATCTTCGGGCCCCGCCAGAGCGCGGACAGCGCCTACGCCGCGGTCGTGGCGGCGTTCGCCAAGTGCCTGCTCGCGGGCGAGGCGCCGACGATCTTCGGCGACGGCACCGCGACCCGCGACATGACCTACGTCTCCAACGCCGTGCTCGCCACCCTGCTGGCCGGCTCGTGCCCCAGCCGCCTGACGGGCAACGTCATCAACGTCGGCACCGCCCGGCGGGTGAGCGTGCTGGAACTCGCGCAGGTCATGGCCCGGCAGTGCGGCGTGCCGCACATCCAGCCCGTCTTCCGTCCCGAGCGCGCGGGCGACGTCAAGCACAGCCTGGCGGACATCTCGGTCGCCCGCCAACTGCTGGGCTATGAGCCCGTCACCCCGCTCGAGGAAGGGCTCGGCGAGACGATCGAGTGGTACAAGCGCGTCCTCGCGGGGGCCTGACGCGTGCGGGCGATCCTCGAAACCCTCGGCGGCTTCTACGAACTCGCCCGCCTCGCGTGCATCACCCGCTTCCGCTTCCGGGGGGCCTACTGGACCTGGCGGTGGCACACCGCCTTCGGGCGCGGCACGCCTCCCGCGCGAGAGTTGGCTCACGGGCTCATCGACTATGCCCGATGGGTCTACCGTATGAGGCGGTCCGCCCGCCCCTGACCTCGACCACCCCCGCATACCCTCCCCGCTTCCCCCGGAGCCCCCGATGACCTCTGCCACCGGAACATCCCCCTCGTTCGTCAAGGCGTTCGTGCCCGGGCTGGTGCTCGGGCTCGCGGTCGGGCTGCTGGCCGGGGCCTACCTCAGCGGGCTGTTCGAGGGACGCGGGGCCGACTTCGACACCCAGCCCGCCACCGCCAAGGCCAACACCGACCCGATGCGCGATCCCCCGCCCTCGGCCATTCCGCCCGTTCCTCAGGGCGGCACCGAGCCCGGCGCGGCCGAGCCCGCTCCGCAGACCCCGGCGCCCGGCGAACCCGCCCCCACCGAGCCCGCGCCCGGCGAGCCCGCGCCCGGCGGCACGCCGCCTTCCGCGCCCACGACGCCTCCCACGCCTACGACGCCGCAGTGACCGGCGCAGCGTCCAACCCGCCGACGCCCGACCTCGCTCGTCTCGTGCGCTTGCACGCCGAGGCATCGCTCGCGAGCGGCGTGGACTTCCTTCCCGCGTACGCACGCCCGGCGGGGTCGCCCCTGGCGCCCGCCCCGCGGGGCGAGCCCACGCCTGTTCCGCGCCCGGCGATGGTTGCAAACCCGGCGGCTCCCCCGGGCCCGGCGGCCGTGCCGAGCCCGGCGCCTGCTGTTTCGCGGGCCCCTCGCCCCGCCGAGCCCCCGCCGCGCATGCCGGAAGCCCCCGCCGCGGCGCCCGAACCTGCGAACGAAGTGCCCGCTCGCGCGGGCGTACGCGATCGCGCGGGCGTCGTCCGCGCGATGAACGACCTGCGCGAGCGTTACGAGCGTGAGGCGCCCCACCGGTACTTCGTCACCGCGCACACGAGAATCGTGTGGGGCGACGGCGACCCGTGTGCGAGGCTCGTGTTCGTGGGCGAAGCGCCGGGCGAGGATGAGGACCGCCAGGGCGTGCCGTTCGTGGGGCGTTCCGGGCAGTTGCTCACGAAGATGATCACCGCGATGGGGCTCTCGCGCGACGAGGTCTACATCTGCAACGTCCTGAAGACCCGCCCGCCGAACAACGCCACGCCCACCGGACGCGAGATCGAGCTGTGCGAGCCATTCCTGCGCGCGCAGCTCTCGATCATTTCGCCGGAGGTGATCGTGACGCTGGGTTTGCCCGCCGCCCGGGCGCTGCTGCGGTCCGACGAGTCCATGACCCGGATGCGGGGCAAGTGGCGGACGTACGCGCTGGAGGACGGGCGGCAGGTGCGTCTGATGCCGACGTTCCACCCGGCGTACGTGCTCCGCAACTACACCCCGGAGACCCGCGGGCAGGTGTGGGGCGATCTGCGCCTGGTCATGGGCGAACTCGGCCTCGCCCCGGGTCAGGCCGACCTGCCCCAGTAGCCGCGTGTTTTCGCGGCACCGACGATTTTTTCTTGGACCTTCCGGAACCGGGGCCGCTCGGGCTGCGAATCGGGTGGTGCGTCACGCGACGCCGTTTCACAACGACCCCCACGAGACCCGGTGCTCGGTTTTTGTCCTGAGTGCCGGGTTTTTTTACGCGCCCGTCCGGCCGGAACCACGGCACGCCGGGCGCGCGCCGCGCGTCCGATGCGGAAGTGCTTATCCCGGACCGGGTTCGGCGGGTGCGGGGGGATCTGGAGTTGTCTCGGGTGCCTTCTCCGGGGAAGGCGTCGATCCGCCGGGCGGGGCTTCGCGCTCGCCGCCCAGTTCCAGCGTGGTGTCGTCGGGCAGCCGCACGATCCGCGTCACGCGGGCGCGGGGGTCGGACTTCCAGCGCACCTCGAAGGTGAACTCGATCGGATCGCCGGCCTTGAGGCCCTCGAGCGAGACTCCCGGGGCGAGATCGGGAAAATCCATCACCATCTCGCGCATCCCGACAACCTTGCCGGTGCGATCGAGGAACTCTGGGATCAACTCGTGGTGGATCGCCAGCGGCGCGGGCGGCTGGGGGAGCGCGTCGATCCGTCCGCGCACCGTATAGGTCTGGTCGGGCGGGGGGAGTTCTCGCGCACACGCCCCGAGGGCGAGGGCGGCGAACGACGCGAGCACGAGCACGACGCCGCGGACGAGGGAACAGCGCACGGCGGAACCTCCGGCCGGGGCTGCGTGGTCGAGCGGCGAAAGCAGTGTCCTCAGGCGGACTTCACGCTCAGGTACTCGCCCACGCTCTGCAGGTCGCGGGCGATGTCGAAGTCGAAGGACATCGACCACGTCGCGCCCTCGACGGGGCGGACGACGAGCGCGGGCTTCTCGCGGCTGACCCAGTCCCGGTTACCACGATTGTAGATGAGGATGCGCTGCTCGCGCATCCGCTGGGCGCGCTTCAGCGCCTTGCGGTTCACCGGGTCCAGGCGCATGAGCCGCTCGACGGTGTGGACGGCGTCCTCCCGGCGCGGAAGCTTGTTCAGCGTGAGAGTGATGGTCTGGCCGGGCTTGAATGACGCGAGATCGAGCATGACGCGGAACTCCGACTCCCCGGACGCACCCGGCGGGTGCTGGGCCCAGAGTCTAGGCGGATCTCCCGGCGGTTCCAAGTCTTGCGGCGTCCTCCCCGCATTGGCCTACGCTCCCCCTCCATGACACAGATGCCCGCGCAGCCCGCCTTCGATCCCAACGCCCCCCACCAGCAGCGTCCGCGCCTGCGCCAGGTCCGGGCGTTCCCCGCCCAGACCCAGGAAGGCCAGCCGATGCTCGGCCTGACCGACGCCAGACAGATCTCGGACAAGATCGTCTACTGCTCGCCCGCCGTGCAGCACGTGCTGCCCCTCATGGACGGCCAGCACGACCTCGACGCCATCGTGAAGCAGATCGGGCGCGGGCTCACGCGCCCGCTGCTGGAGAACCTGGTCGCCCAGCTTGAATCGGCCTTCCTGCTCGAGGGCCCCGCGTTCGACGCGCTCCTCCAGAAGACGCGTGCGGAGTTTGATTCCTCCGCCACGCTGCCCCCCGCGGCCAGCGCTGCCTTCGCCGAGGCGCTCGTGCAGCAGGGCGTGCAGCAGCAGAACGAGCCGATGCCCGCGTCGCCCGAGGAGACCGCCGCGCGCGGCGCCGAGAAGATGCGGGGCGTGTTCAAC
The DNA here is from genome assembly GCA_033763975.1 of Planctomycetota bacterium. Classification (NCBI taxonomy): domain Bacteria; kingdom Pseudomonadati; phylum Planctomycetota; species Planctomycetota bacterium. The sequence continues at coordinate 35,681 of JANRJM010000013.1, read as the reverse complement.
CAGTGGATCACGACGGTCGTGAAGGACGCGCCCGCGTTCACCGCGCTCCCGCGGGCGGTGGTCGCCCCGCACCTCGACTACGGGCGCGGCTGGATGAACTACGCCGCCACCTGGGGACGCCTCAAGGGCACGCCCCGTCCGGCGCGCGTGGTCATCCTGGGCACCAACCACTTCGGCTTCGCCACCGGCGTGTGCGGGTGCGACAAGGGCTACGAGACGCCCCTGGGCGTGTGCCACGCCGATCTCGACCTGATCGCCGCCCTGCGCCGTCGCCTGGGCGAGGAGCAGTCCCGGCGCCTCTTCGAGCACCGCTTCGACCACGAGCGCGAGCACTCCATCGAGCTGCAGATCCCCTGGATCCAGCACGTCTTCGGCGCCGACGACAAGGGCGAGTTCCCCAAGGTGATGGGCGTGCTGGTGCACGACCCCACCGCACTGGAAGGCAAGAGCTACGACGGCAAGGGCGTGGACCTCGACGCCTTCATCGAGGCCATCCGGGCCGCCATCAGCGAGGTCAGCGGGCCCACGCTCGTCGTGTCCTCGGCCGATCTCTCGCACTGCGGGCCGGCCTTCGGCGACCAGCAGAAGCTCGGCGGCGAGGACAAGCCCGCCGTCGACTTCCGCACGCGCGTGCTCTCGCACGATCGCGAGATGCTCGGGTTCCTCACGTCCAACAAGCCCGACGAGCTCCTGGCGTCCATGACCTGGCAGCAGAACCCGACGCGCTGGTGCAGCATCGGCAACCTCGTCGCGGCCCACCGCATCACCCAGCCCGCCAAGGTCGAGCTGCTCAACTACGCCGGCGCCATGGACCCCGAGGGCTTCACCTTCGTCAGCAGCGCCAGCATGGTGATGACGTGACCGGGCCCGGCGCGCCGGCGCTCGTGCCCGGCTCGCACCCGCCGCCCCACGCCGCGTTCTCGGGCGGCACGGGGCCCGACTGGCTGCTCATCGGCACGGTCGCGCCGCTCGCGGGCGTGCTGCTCGCCTTCGCGTTGTGGATGCTGTGGGGCGGGCGGCTCGCCCCCGTCGATCGCGATCCCGATGCGGCACGTTCGGCCGGCGCCCGCTGGCGAGACGGGCTCACCGAGGCGTCGCGCCTGTCGATCGGGCTGGCGGCCATGGGCATCGCGTACCACGCGCTCAGTTACGCCATGCCGGCGTCGTGGCTGCCGCTGCGGGTCCCGCCGGAGCGTTGGTACATCGTGCCGCTCGCCGCGGTTCTCTTCGTGGGCGGGTCGATGCTGGTGGACCGGCTGCTCGCCGATCCGGAGGCCGGACGCCCCGACGAACCCCGGGGCACGCGGGGTCGCGTGTAGTTCTCGGGCCGGATATCCCGAATACTCGGCAATACCCGACGCGCCCGTCCGTTTCGGCCCGCACGGGAGTACAGACTATGGAGATGCATCGTTCGGGCAGGACCTCGGCACGCCGCGGGGCGATCGCGGTGTTGGGCGTGGCGCCGGCGGCGCTGGGGACGGCGGCGGCGCTCAGCCTGCTCGCCCGCGCCGACCTTCCCCCGGTGCCGGTCCCGCCGCAGAACCCGCTGACCGAGGACAAGCGCGTGCTCGGGAAGGTCCTGTTCTGGGACGAGCAACTCTCGACGAGCAACATCGTGTCGTGCGGCACGTGCCACAGCCCCGCGCGGGGCGGCGCGGACCCGCGCATCGCCCGGCACCCGGGGCGCGACGGGATCATCAACACGCCCGACGACGTGCTGGGCTCGCCCGGCATCATCCGTTCCGACGCCGACAACGACTTCATGCGCGACGACGTCTTCGGGCTCAACCCGCAGATCACCACGCGTGCGGCGAACTCGATGATCAACGCGGCGTTCGCCCCGGAGCTCTTCTGGGACGGGCGCGCCCGCTCGCAGTTCGTCGACCCGCAGACGGGCCAGGTCGTGATCCCGGTCGGGGGCGCGCTCGAGAGCCAGGCCGCCGGCCCGCCCGTGAGCAGCGTCGAGATGGCGCACGACGGGTTCGACTGGGACTCGCTGGCGGACAAGCTCGCGGGCGTGAACCCGCTGGACCTCGCGACGAACGTGCCGGCGGATGTGCAGGCGGCGCTGGCCGATCGCCCGTCGTACCAGGACCTGTTCCGCCGGGCCTTCGGCGATGCGCAGATCACCGCGTCGCGCATCGCCATGGCGATCGCGACGTACGAGCGCACGCTGATCGCCGACCAGACGCCCTTCGACGCGTTCCGCGACGGCGTGCCGGGCGCGATGACGCCCGCGCAGGTGCGGGGCTTCAACGCGTTCACCAACGTGAACGCGGCACGCTGCTCGCTCTGTCACAGTGTTGCGACCGACCAGTTCACCGACCACACGTTCCGCAACATCGGGCTGCGTCCGATCGCCGAGGACCCGGGGCGGCAGAGCGTGACGGGCAACCCCGCCGACGCGGGGCGCTTCAAGGTGCCGAGCCTGCGCAACGTCGCGCTCAAGCCGACATTCATGCACAACGGGCAGTTCAACAACCTCGCGGACGTGATGCGGTTCTACGCGGGGGGGCCGCCGGCGCAGTTCCCGCAGAACCGCGACCCGATCATGCCGCTGATCCAGCTCCCGCCCAACGCCGCCGCCGACGTGCAGGCGTTCCTCACCGCGCTCACCGACCCCCGCGTCGCGAGCCAGACCTTCCCGTTTGATCGCCCCCTGCTGGCGGGCGATCGGCCCGCGCAGCTCCCCGCGCTCGTCGGGGGCGGCTCGCCGGGCACCGGCGGCATCGTGCCCCGCATCATCGCGCAGACCCCCGCGATGATCGGCATGCAACACTTCCGCATCGGCCTCGACGGCGCGCTCGGCGGCGCCAGCGCCACGCTGGTGCTCTCGTTCACGCCCCCGACCAACGGCCGCGTCTCGGCCGACATCGTCGCGGGGTCTACCACCGCGCAGGGCGTCGGCGCCGGGCTCGGGCTGGGCACCCTGCACTGGCCGATCTCGCCGCGGCTGTTCGACGCGGGCGACGTCGTGTACGCGCAGTGGATCGTGCAGGATCCCGCCGCCCCGGGCGGCGAGGCGCGGTCGGTCGTCGCACGCCTCCCGATGTTCTGCGGCCTGTACGGCTGCCCGCCGTCGTGCGTTCCGGACTTCAACGCGGACGGCAATGTCGACCAGGACGACATCGCGTGCCTGGCGCAGGCCGTCGCGGGCGATGCGTCGTGCTCGACCAGCGACCCGGATTTCAACGCGGACGGCAACGTCGACCAGGACGACCTCGCGGCGTTGGAGCAGGTTGTTGCCGGCGGGGCGTGCCCGTAGGCCGGGCATATCGGGGCACGCGGAACGGGTCATTCGAACCTGGCGTGCGGGGGCGTTGGTGCGCACGCCGCGCCGCGCGTGATCATCGCATGGGCTTCCCGCAACCCCATTGACTGTTTGGGTTTGTGTCATTCTGGGGATCTCATGCACAGCGGGAATCGCGATCGGACATACTCGACCGGAAGGCGGTGCGCCCGCACCCCTCCGAAGGAGAGCATCATGAAGAACCCCGCTCGCATCGCGATCGTGGCCGCGTCGCTCGCCGCGTCGATGGCCCAGGCCGAAATCGTCACCCGTGTCTGCCTGCTGACGGGCTTGCAGGAGGTGCCGGCGAACGCGTCGACGGCGCGCGGCGCCGGGCGGTTCGTCATCGACACCGACCAGAACACGATGACGTACGAGATCGTGTACTGGGGGCTGTCGAGCGCCGAGCAGGCGGCCCACATCCACGGGTTCTCTGCGCCCGGCTTCAACTCCGGCGTGGTTCACCCGCTCCCCAGCGGCACCGTCAAAGCCGGCACCTGGAACTTCACCGACGCGCAGGAGAGCGCGATCCTCGGCGGGCTGTGCTACGTCAACATCCACTCGGTGAACTTCCCCGGGGGCGAGATCCGCGGGCAGATCGTCTCGGCCGTCGCCGACCTCGACGGGGGGCAGGAGGTGCCCGCCAACGCCACCCCCGGCACCGGCTTCGGGCTGTTCAACATCAATCCCGTGACGAATGAACTGTCGTACTACATCTCGTTCGCCGGGCTCACCGGGCCCGACATCGCGGCCCACTTCCACGGCTTCGCCACGCACGGCGTGAACGCCGGCGTCGTGCACAACCTGCCGCTCGGCTCGCCCAAGGTCGGCGTCTGGAACTTCACCGAAGCCCAGGAGCAGGGCATCTTGGACGGGCTCAGCTACGTCAACATCCACACCAACGCCTTCCCCGGCGGGGAGATCCGCGGGCAGGTCGTCACCTGGGTCAGCCCGATCAACGGCGTGCAAGAGGTGCCGATGAACGCCTCGATCAGCACCGGCTACTCGCTCATCTCCGTCAATCAGGGCACCAACACGCTCGGCTACGACATTCGCCACAGCGGCCTGGCCAGCGGCGAGATCGCCGCCCACTTCCACGGCTTCGCCAACCCGGGGTCCAACGCCGGCGTCGTGCAGAATCTGCCTTTGGGCATGCGCAAGCAGGGCACGTGGGCCTTCGGGGCCGCCAACCTGACCAACGTGCTCACCTCGCGCTCGTACATCAACATCCACTCCAACGCGTTCCCGGGCGGCGAGATCCGTGGGCAGGTCTTCCGGGGCATGTCGGCCCCCTGCGAGCCCCTCGTCACCACCCAGCCCAGCCCCGTCACCGTCACCGCGCCCACGCCCGTCAGCCTCATGGTCGTCGCCGAGACCCGCGGCGGGGGCGCGCTGTCGTACCAGTGGCGCCGCAACGGCAACCCGCTGCCCAACGCCGCCCCGTACGCGGGCGTGACGACCGCGACGCTGACGATCGATCCGACCGATGCCACGCTGTCGGGCATGTACGACGTGGTGATCACGAACCTCTGCCGCACCATCGCGTCGGACATGGCGCAGGTGACGATCGAGGGCCCGACTACCTGCGAGCCGGACTTCAACCAGGACGGCAACGTCGACCAGGACGACATCGCGTGCCTGGCGCAGGTGGTCGCGGGCGACCCGTCGTGCTCGAGCATCGACCCCGACTTCAACCAGGACGGCAACGTCGACCAGGACGACATCGCCACGCTCGAGCAGGTCGTCGGCGGGCAGCCCTGCCCGTAACGGCGCCGGCGAGTCACCGGCGTAGCGAGGCGAGACAACACCGCGGCGTTCCACGAGCCCGTCGGCACAGCCGGCGGGCTTTTTCGTGGCGTCTAGAAGTCCGCCTGCTTGGGCGCGCGCGGGAAGGGGATGACGTCCCGCACGTTCTGCATGCCGGTGATGAACATCATCGCGCGTTCGAAGCCGAGCCCGAAGCCGGCGTGCGGCACGGTGCCGTAGCGGCGCAGGTCGCGGTACCACCAGTACTCGTGCTTGGGCAGGCTCATTTCGTCGATGCGCCGGTCGAGCACGTCGAGGCGTTCCTCGCGCTGCGAGCCACCGATGATCTCGCCGACGCTGGGGACGAGCACGTCCATGGCGGCGACGGTGGGGCCGGGGGCGCCGTCGGTGCCGGGGTCGTTCTCGCGCATGTAGAACGCCTTGATCTGCTTGGGGTAGTTCATGAGCACGACGGGCTGCTTGAAGTGCTGCTCGGTGAGGTAGCGCTCGTGCTCGGACTGGAGGTCCTTGCCCCACTCGACGGGGTATTCGAACTTCACGCCCGACGCCGCGGCGTCGCGGAGGATCTTGACGCCGTCGGTGTAGGGCAGGTGCCGGAACGGCTTGTCGAGCACGGCGCCGAGGCGCGCGAGCAGGCCCTTCTCGATGCGCTCGTCGAAGAACTTCATGTCGTCGGCGCGCTCGGAGAGGCAGGCCTGGATGAGGAAGCGGATGAAGTCTTCGGCGAGGCGCGCGTCGTCCTCGAGGTTCGCGAAGGCGATCTCGGGCTCGATCATCCAGAACTCGGCGAGGTGCCGGCTCGTGTTGCTGTTCTCGGCGCGGAAGGTCGGCCCGAAGGTGTACACCCGCGAGAGCGCGCAGCAGTAGGTCTCGACGTTGAGCTGGCCCGAGACCGTGAGGTGGGCCTCCTTGCCGAAGAAGTCGTCGGCGAACGGGTCGGCGGGTGCCGCCCCGCCCGACGGCGCCGGGTGCGCCCCGGGGCGATGCCGGCGCACGTCGATCTGGTCGAGCGTGCTGACGCGGAACATCTGCCCGGCGCCCTCGCAGTCGCTCGCGGTGATGATCGGCGTGTGCACGTAGAAGAAGCCCCGCTGGTCGAAGAAGCGGTGCATCGCCATGCTGAGGGTGTGGCGGACGCGTGCGACGGCCCCGAACGTGTTCGTGCGGGCGCGCAGGTGCGCGTTCTCGCGCAGGAACTCCATCGTGTGGGCCTTGGGCTGGATCGGGTAGTGGTCGGGGTCGTCGACCCAGCCCACGACGCGGACCGCGGTCGCCTGGATCTCGCGCCCGCCCTTGGGCGTCTGCACGATCGTGCCGTCGCACTCGAGCGCGCAGTGCGTCGTGAGCTTCGCGACCTCGGTCGCGTAGTTCGGCAGCGCACCGGTCGCGACGACCTGGATCGCGTCGAAGCACGTCCCGTCGTGGACGTTCAGGAACGACAGCCCGCCCTCGGCCTTGGAATCTCGGCGGGTGCGCAGCCAGCCTTTGACGGTGACGCTCGTCCCCACGGGCGCGGCGAGCGCCTCGGACACTCGGAGCCACGACATGCGATACCTCCAGCCCCCGACGCGCGGGGCGCCGGGCGGGATGGTAGGGATCCGACAGCACGCGTCCCCCGCGAGCACCCAATCATCGTCCGGGCCGCGGCGTAACGCCGCGGGGGAGGTGTCGCATGGGCTTTGCTGTCCTGGTGCTGTGCCTGGTGCTGGCGTTGGTGCTCGTCGGGGCGAGCTTTGGAGACAAGGCCCGCGTGCTCGCCAAGCCGATGCGCCTGGCGGCGCTCGTGCTGGTGATCTTCGGCATCTCGATGTCGTCGATCGTCTACGTCCCGGGCGATCGCGTGGGCATCGTGACGAAGAACATGCTGGGCTCGCCCCTGAAGGAAGGGAAGATCCTCGCGGTGAACGGCGAGATGGGCCCGCAGGCCGACATCCTGCGTTCGGGCGTCCACCTGTGGTACTGGCCCGTGCTGTACAGCGTTGACCTTGTGCCGCTGATCGAGGTGTCGTCGGGCCAGGTGGGGCTGATCGAGACGACCGACGGCCTGCCGCAGGACGAGGGGCAGCTGTTCGCGCCCGAATGGCCCCGCACCACGTTCCAGCAGATGCTCGACGCGCGGTACTTCCTCACGACCGGGAAGGGCCGCAAGGGCAAGCAGGTGTCGGTGCTGACGCCCGGGCGCTACCCGCTCAACCCGCGTCTGTTCAGCGTGCGGATGGTCGACCAGACCGAGATTCTGCAGGGCGAGGTGGGCGTGCTGAAGGCGAACTTCGGGACGCCCGCGAGCGAGGCCGTCGCGCTGCCGGGCGAGCAGACGTCGGGCGTGCCGCCGCTGCTGCTGGCGGGGCCCGACGAGATGGGCATCCGCAAGGACGTTCTGTTGCCGGGCAAGTACCCGCTGAACACCGAGGCGTTCACGCTGGTGGAGATCTGGACGACGGAGATGGTCGCGCAGTTCGCGGCGTTGCCGGTGGCGCGCATCGATGTCATGCAGTCGGCATCGCAGCGCCAGAACGAGAGCGGGCAGCAGAAGGTGCTGCACGCCTCGCCGATGGAAGAGCGTGAGATCACGGTGCGCACGAACGACGGGTTCACGTTCCCGGTGGACGTGCGGATCGAGTACGTCGTGAGTGCTGCGAGCGCGCCGATCGTGGTGGCGTCGCTGGGCGACGACGAGGGCGACCGCTTCCGCAACGCGCTGAACTCGGCGGTGCGCGCCATCTTCCGGAACAACGCCGAGAAGGTGAAGGCGCTGGACTACGTGCAGCAGCGTTCGCAGCAGGAATCGCAGTCGCTGCAGATGCTCGTGACGCAGATGGCCCGCTACGGGGTGCGGGTGACGGCGGTGCGCATCGGCAACGTCGGCGACGAGGAGACGCTTGGCGCGCTGCTCAAGACGCAGACGGACCGCGAACTGGCGAAGCAAGAGCAGCTCACGTTCCAGGAGCAGCAGAAGGCGGCGGAGCAGAAGAAGGAGCTCACGCGCACGACGCAGGAGGCCGAGGAGGAGAAGAAGCTGGCGACGGCGCAGTACTCGGTGAAGATCGCGGCGGAGGAGCAGCGTCGCCGGGTGACCGAGGCGCAGGCCGAGGCCGAGGCGACGACGATCAAGGCCGACGCGCAGGCGGAGGCGTACGAGAAGATCGCGCTGCAGATCGGGAAGTCGAACGCGGCGATGATCGAGGTGCTGAAGATCGTGGGCGAGCGGAACATCCAGATCACGCCGCGGATCATGGTGCTGGGCGAGCAGGGGCAGACGGGCGCGGGCACGGCGTTGATCGGCACGATGCTCGACCGGATGCTCCAGGCCGACGATGACACGCCGGTGCGCCAGGCACCCAAGCCGGCCCCGGCCCCCGGCGCGGCTTCGCCCCGCTGAACGCCGGCGACCCGCCCGCATACACAAGGCCGACCGAACGCGCTCTAGCGCGGGTGGTTCAGCCAGCCGTAGCCCTGCACGAACCCGTAGCGCCACTGGCGGTCGGAGATGGCGAGCCAGGTGGAGTTGAGCCCGCGGACGTTGATGTAGAAGTCGTTCGCGTTGACGTTCGCGTTGGTGTTGGTGCTCGTGTCGAGGCGGTCGTTGGCGAAGACGTGGTGCTTGGCGGAGCCGTCGAGGTACGCGATGTGCCCGCCCTTCTCGTGGCGCAGCGTCAGCCGGTCTTCGTTGCCGAACATGCCGTCCTTGTGCTGCGCGCCGTTGTGAAAGAACGAACTCTCCTCGAAAAAGACCGGCACCGAGTGGAGCTGCGTGAGCTGCGGGATCCATGCGGCGGCGAGCACCGACGACTGCGGCGCGTTGGGCGGCGCCACGCCGAAGAACCCCTGCCAGCCGAGCTTCACGCCCTCGGTCTCGTCCAGCATGGAGTAGTCAAAGTCGACGCCCGTGACGCTCGCCCACATGTTCGCACGCTCGGTGCCCGACACCGAGCGGCGCTTGTTGGTGGGGCACTCGCCCACGGCGTGCGCGTTCTGGACGTAGTCGTACAGGAACCCCGGGCGCGCGACGCCCGACGAATCCACGATCTTCGCCCACTGCGCGACGTTGGTGCCGGCCTCTCCGGGCGGGGGCGGGGGCACGGTCTGCGCGAACCACACGCGGTTGCCGTTGGGCCACGTCGGCGACCGGTCCGCTACGGGCCACACCCGGTCCTTGAAGTCCGCCGCGTAGAAACTCGTGGCCAGCGCGAACTGGCGCATGTTCGAGCGGCACTTGGTCGAGCGCCCCGCCTCGCGCGCCTTGCCCAGCGCGGGCAGCAGCAGCCCGATCAGCAGCGCGATGATCGCGATCACCACCAGCAACTCGATCAGCGTGAAGGCGCGCTTTGGCATGTGTACCTCGCGAGAGGGAACCTGGCTCCGGGCGAATGCCCGCGCGCCCCCCAGCCTACCGCGCTGGGGGGCAACGCGTAAGCCCCTTTCGCCTTCCCCGCCCTGTTTGGGCTGTTCCCGCCGCCGCCCCTACAGTCTGCTCGTGACCGAACCGACCCCGAAATCCCTCTCCTGCCTGGGGTTGCCGAGCGACCGTTTTATCGGCGCCGCGCGCCCGGCGGCGGGCGTGGCGCGTCCCGGCGCGCTGGCGGCGTACCGGGATTTCTTCCGCAAGGGGCAGGCCGCCGCGTGGCTCGACGGCACGGTGCCCCCGGTGGGGCGCGTGCTGCGCGAGGACTCTCCCGAGGGAGAGGTGGTGAAGTTCGTCACGCGCGTGCCGGGCGCCGGGGCCCTGCGGGGGGAAGCCGACGAACTCGACATCGAGTCGGTCCTCATCCCGATGATCAACTCGCGCCAGGAGCAGAACTACACCCTGTGCCTCTCGAGCCAGGTCGGGTGCGCGATGGGATGCCGCTTCTGCGAGACGGCCCAGATGGGGCTGGTTCGCTCGCTCTCGGCGGCGGAGATCGTGGCGCAGTGGTGGAACGCGGCCCATGTCATCGGCGTGCGTCCCAAGAACCTGGTGTTCATGGGCATGGGCGAGCCGATGGACAACCTCGACGCCGTCATCGACGCGATCGACGTGCTCCGCGACCACAACGGGCCCCACGTGCCCGCGAGCCAGATCACGGTCTCGACGGTGGGGCGGGTGGACGGCATCCGCCGCCTGGCGCAGAAGATCCGCGAGCCCGGCTGGCACCGCCTGGGCCTCGCGCTCTCCCTCAACGCCCCTAACGACGCCGACCGCGAGGCGATCATGCCGATCAACCGGCGGTGGAACCTCGCCGACGTGCAGCAGGCCCTGCTCGACTGGCCCCGCACCAGCGGGAACAAGGTGTGCATCGAGTACGTGCTGATTCCCGGCGTCAACGACTCGCCCAGGCACGCCCGCGAGATCGCCGAGTTCATGAAGCCCTTCGGCCTGCTTCAGGGCGGACGCATCGCCGGCGCCAAGGTCATGGCGATGCTCAACCTCATCCCCTACAACCCGCGGCGTAATTCGCCCTGGCCCGCACCGCCGGAGCACGAGGTCGCCCGGTTCCTCGGCTGGCTCATTGACCTGGGCGTGTTCGCCAAGCGACGCCGTACGAAGGGGCGCGACCTCATGGGCGCCTGCGGGCAGTTGGGGACTGATCGCATCCGCCAGCGACGCCTGGTGCAGGTGACCACCTCGGCGTGAGCGGCGTGCCCACCCAGACCGGCGAACTCGGCCCCGACGCGGGGCACGCGCGCGCGGCGCGCCTCCCGGCGCGCCCGGCGGGCGCGGGGCTGCTGGCCGGGCTGCACCACGAGTACTGGCCCGCCTGGCTCTTCTACGCCCCGCTCTTCCCGTATCTCGTCTGGCTGGCGATGCGCGAGCGCTCCTGCATGGCGTTCACCTGCGTGAACCCGGGGATGGACAACGCGGGCGGGTTCGTGGGCGAGCGCAAGTCGCGCATCCTGGGCGCGTTTCCCGCTTCGCCCCACGCGCTCCCCTTCCGACTCCTCGAGCCCGGCGACATCGAGGCCCGCCTCCGCACGCTCGACGACGCCATCCGCGACGAGCCCCGGCTTGGCTTTCCGCTCATCATCAAGCCCGAGTGCGGGCAGCGCGGCCTGGGCGTGCGCCTCGTGCGCTCGCGCGATGACGCCCGGCGCGCGCTCATCGAACTCGACACCGACGCCATCGCGCAGGCGTATCACCCCGGCCCGGAAGAATGCGGCGTGCTCTGGGTCCGGCGCCCGCCGGGCTCGCCCCCCGCCGACGACGGGTGCGCGGGCTTCATCTACTCGATCACGCGCAAGGAGTTCCCCGTCGTCATCGGCGACGGCGTCTCCACGCTCGGGGCGCTCATTCACGCCCACCCGCGCTACCGGCGCCAGGCGCGCGTCTTCCGCACGCGCCTGGGCGAGGGCTGGGGCCGCACGCCCGCCCGGGGCGAGGCGGTGCGCCTGGCCATGGCCGGGAACCACGCGCAGGGCACGCTCTTCCGCGACGGGGCCGACCTCGTGACGCCCGCGCTCACGCGCGCGATCGACGCGCTCGCGCGGTCGTTCGCGGGCGGGCTCGATGTCGGGCGGTTCGACCTGCGCTACGAGAGCGACGAGGCCCTGCGCCGGGGCGAGGGTTTCGGCGTGGTGGAGCTGAACGGCGCCTCCAGCGAGAGCACGAACCTGTACGATCCGGCGCGCGGGCCGCTCTGGGCCTACGGGGTCCTCTTCGGGCTCTGGAGCCGCATGTACGAACTGGGCGCGTGGCGTCTGCGGGGCGGCGGGTGCACGACGTGGTCGCTGGCGCGTCTCGTCCGCGAGTGGCGAGCGCACCTGCGGGACCGTCGCGGGAGCCTCGTGTCGGACTAGTCCCGCGGGTTCTTACGCCGCCCGCGCACGCAGGTACTCGTGCAGGCGGCGTTCTTCGTCGGGCGAGATGCGTTCGAGGCCGAGCGCGTCCACCACGCTCAGCGGCGTCGCCAATCCCGGGGGGAAGCGGTGGGCGACGAGCTGCGATCCGGCGCCGTCGAAGAGCACGAGCACGGAGGAGCCGTCCGCCTCGCGGGTCGCCTGGATCGAGTGCCCGCCGATCGAGACGACCTCCGACGCGCGGTGCTCGCGTTCGAGGCTGCCCAGGACCAGCGTGTCCGCCGCCTTCACCAGCCCCGCGTGGATGCACTCGATGAGGTCGGCGCCCTCGCCCAGCGCGCTGGCGACCTGCGAGAACATCCCGACGGTCGCGCCGTACTCGCGGGCGCTGCGGTCGACGATCGCGCGGACCGTGTCGCGCGGGAGGCCCAGGATGTGCGACGCGATCCCGGCGGCGCTCTCCACCGCGCCCGGGTCGCGCGCGGTCGCGGGGTCGATCTCCAGCGTGCCGGTCACGAAGGCCAGCGCGTGCAAGCGCGAGGGCACGTCGTCGCGCATCGGCGTGGGCGGGCGCGTGTGGTGCAGTTCCAGCGGGCGCGCCAGCAGTTCGGGCAGTTTCCAGGCCCGCGCCATCGCGCCCACCACGTCCACGTGCGTGAACGCCAGCGTCTCGCTCTCGACCCGGAACAGGCGCCCGGGCGTCATCGCCTCGGCCGCGATCGGGTCGTAGGGCTTGCCGATCAGGCGGGGCATCAGCGGGACGCCCGCGTCGGCCATCAGCCCGATGACGAACGCCTCCGCGACGTACCCGGGCGCCAGCACGCGCGCCAGCTCCGCCGCCACGCACGCGCGCATCACCGACTGCGACCACACCCGGCGCGTGAGATCTCCGCACGCGCCGGCCGTCGCGGCGCGGCTCAACTGGAAGCCCAGCGACACGGCCTTGAGCCGCTCCAGCCCCAGCACCACGCTGGCGCGTTCCAGGCTCGTCACCGGCGAGCGCTGCGCGAAGTACGACGAGTTCGCCAGCTTGAGCACGCGGCCCGACACCGCGTGGTCCGTCCGGATGACCTTCGCGTAGTCGCTCACCTGCGCGTCGACCTTGGACGACAGCTCCAGCAGGCGCAGCACCACCTCGGGCTGGCTCGCGACCCCGATCCCGATGAGGCGACGGTCGAGCGTCTCGCGGACCTGGGCCACTTCGATCGCCGTGAGTTGACTGCGGACTTTCATGCCGGCGTGCTTCCCCGCGCGACACGCGCCGGGCAGTCATCGACCGAATCGCCGCGCGCCTGAACCCCGTGAACAGGGGGTCAGGGCTGCAACCGCGTCGATCGCCAGCCGCCCGCGCGGATCACGCGGTCCGCGACGATTTCAACGTCGCGCGTCCACGACGCCCGGTCGTGCAGGCGCCCCGTGCCGCCCAGCCACAGCTCCACGCGCGTCGCGTGCAGCCGGTAGCCCCCCCAGTGCGCCGGACGGGGGATCGGCGCGCGCTCGCGCAGCGCCATCAGGTTCTCGGGCGTCAGCCCCAGCGACGCGATCACCCCGGCCATCCGAGCGAGCAACGCCCCGCGCCCGGGCGTGGGCTCGCTCTGGTTGCTCGTCCAGGCGCTCAGGCGGCTTTCCCACCGGCGCGACGCGAAGTACGCGTCGCTCTCGTCGTCCGGGCTCAGCGTCACGAGCCCTTCCAGGCGCGCCTGGCGGTCGCTCGCGTCCCAGTGAAAGCACGCCGCCGCCTTGCCCGTCTCCGCGAGCGCTCGACCCTTGGCCCCCTGCCGATTGGTGAAGAACGTCACGAACCCGCCCGCGACGTCCATGCCGCGGCACAGCACGATCCGGTTGCTCACCTCGCCCGCGGCGGTCACCGTCGCCAGGCTCATCGCGTCCGGGTTTGGCGTCCGCTTCGCGCGGCGCTCGTCGTCGAACCACTCGCGCAGCAGCCCGAACGGGTCGGCGGGGAGCGGGTCCGGCAGCTCGGGCGATGCGCAGAACGCCTCGATCAGTTCACGCGGCAGGCCCGGCACGTCGTAGAGCCGCCCCATCTACAGGTCTCCGAACGTCGTGTGCACCGCCCGCGCCGCCGCGATCAGCGGCTCGTCCTGCGTCACCAGGCGCTGGCGTCCCGCGGGCTCACGCAGGTCGATGTCCGTCAGCCGCCCGTTCTGCACCGCGACCATCCGCCCGGTCTTGCCCTCGCGGAGCAACTGCATCGCGTGGCTGCCCAGCAGCGTCGACAGCACCCGGTCCGCCGCCACCGGCGTCCCGCCCCGCTGCGTGTGCCCCAGCACCGCGAAGCGGCTCTCGACGCCCGTGGCCTCTTCGATCTGCTCGGCCAGCCACTTCCCCACACCGCCCAGCCGGATGGGGTCCGGGCTCAGGGGATCGACCCGGGCGATGACCTTTGCGCCCCCCAGCGGCGCGGCCCCTTCGCTCACGCACACCAGCGTGCTCTTGCGCCCGCGCTTGCTCCGGTGCATGATCTTCGTGTAGATCGGCTCCATCTTGAACGGGATCTCGGGCAGCAGGATCACGTCTGCACCCGCCGCCACGCCCGAGTGCAGCGCGATCCACCCCGCGTTGCGCCCCATCACCTCGACGATCATCGCCCGGTGGTGGCTGTCGGCGGTGGTGCGGCATCGATCCATCGCCTCGGTCGCCGTCGCGACCGCCGTCTGGAAGCCGAACGTGATCTCCGTGCCCTCGATGTCGTTGTCGATCGTCTTGGGCACGCCCACCACCGGCAGGCCCATCGACGCGAAGGTCGCGGCGGAGGTCATGGTGCCGTCGCCCCCGATGATGACCATCGCCTCGACGCCCCGCTCGCGCAGGTTCGCGAGGCACTGCCTGGTGACGTCGGCGTAGATCGTCTTGCCGTCGCCCGTGGGGGGCGGGGGGTTCTGCCCCACCGGGTAGCGCGAGGGGTTCGACTTGTTGTTCGAGCCCAGGATCGTGCCGCCGCGTGCGAGGATGCCGAGCATGTCGGTCTCGGTGAGCTCGCGCATGCGGTTCTCGATGAGGCCGAGGTAGCCGTCTTCGACCCCGACGACCGTCAGGCCGCAGGCGAGCGCGTCGAGCACCACCGCGCGGATGACGGCGTTCAGGCCGGGGCAATCGCCCCCGCCGGTGAGCACCGCGATCCGCCGGACCATCGGGCAGGAGACTGTCGACATGGTGCAGAGGGTAGACGCTGTGCTCGCCACGCGGCCCCCGCTCGGGCTCGAGGAGCGATGTGCATAGTCTCTGGACAACCGGTCGCAAGCGCGCGGTTGGACCTCCCGCGTCACGTCGTTCGGCGCGGGAACGATGCCCCGATGTCAGGACGACCCGACCGCGACCGGCGTTTCTCTTCCCCCCCGTTGTCCGCGAAGGAGCTCTTCGAGCGCCAGCCCCCGGCGAGCCCCGAGGCCGAGATGAGCCTGCTGGGCTCGATGATCCTTGATCCCAACGTCATCCCCGACGTGCTGGGGATGGTGCGTCGGCCCGAGGACTTCTTCACCGCCTCGCACGGGCACATCTACCAGGCGGTGGTGGATGTCTACGACCAGCGCCACAGCGGGGACCTCGTGCAGATCCTCGACCTGTTGCGCGACCGGGGCGTGCTCGAGCAGATCGGCGGGCCGAACTACCTCGCGGAGCTGGCCGCCGCCGTGCCGAGCGCGGTGAACGCGCCGCACTTTGCGCGCATCGTGGCCGAGAAGGCCAAGCTCCGGCGCCTCATCGACGCGGCCGGGCAGATCATCTACGAGGCGTACCACGCGGGCGAACTGGGGCCCGAGGGGGCGCGCGAGGTGCTCGACGCGGCGGAGATGCGGGTCTTCGAGATCGCCCAGGAGACCCACGCCGCCGACCCGCAGGCGCTGGCGGAACTGCTGGACATCGAGCTCGCGCGGATCGAAGCCGCGGACTTCGAGGGGGGCAGCCTGTCGGGCGTGCCCAGCGGGTACGACGACCTCGACGAGCTGCTCCGCGGGTTCCAGCCGGGGGAAATGGTGATCCTCGCCGCCCGTCCCAGCATGGGAAAGACCGCGCTGGCGCTGAACCTCGCCGAGCAGATGGCGATCGGGGGCGTGCCGGTGCCTGGGGCGCCCGCGGGGCGGCGCTCGCCCGTGGGGCTCTTCTCGCTGGAGATGAGCAAGAACGCGATCGTGCAGCGGTTGCTGAGCGCCCGCTCGGGCGTCAGCAGCCAGGCGCTGCGGGGCGGGCACAAGATCCCCGACGACGACTTCCGTCGCCTCATGATGGCGGCCGAAGACCTCAAGGCGGCCCCGGTGTACATCGACGACACCCCCAACCTGACGGTGCTGAACCTTCGGGCGCGGGCGCGTCGCATGGTGGCGCAGCACTCGGTGAAGGTGCTGATGATCGACTACCTGCAGCTCATGAGTTCGCCCAACGCCGCCCGCGAGAGCCGCCAGGTCGAGGTTTCGGCCATTTCGCGGGGCGTCAAGGCGCTGGCGCGCGAGCTCAACGTGCCGGTGATCTGCCTGAGCCAGCTCAACCGCGCGAGCGAGAGCCGCGAGGGCAACCGCCCCCGCATGAGCGACCTGCGCGAGTCGGGCTCGATCGAGCAGGACGCCGACGTCATCATGCTCCTGCACCGCGAGGAGTACTACCACGTGCACAACCCCGAGTGGGGAACCGAGAACCCCGACAAGGTCGGCATCGCCGAGATCATCATCGCCAAGCAGCGCAACGGCCCGACGGGCGTCATCAAGCTCGCCTGGGACAACCGCACCACGCGCTTCAAGTCCTACGACCCCGGCGCCCGCGCGCCCGCCGACATCGGCCCGCTCGGGCACGCCCCGCGCAGCAACGGCTACGACCGCCCGTCGCACGCCGCGTCGGGCTTCGGCGGGTCGGGTTTCGGCGGCGCGCCCGCCTCGGGCGCCAAGCCGTGGACCCACGCCGAGGTCAAGGACGCGCCGCCCTTCGCCCCCGGCGCGCCCGGCGGCGGGTTTGGCGGGCGGGCGAAGAGCGGCCCGATCGACGGGCACCGCGACGGCGGTGGCCCCGACCGCGACGAGCCGCCCTTCGACGAAGACGCGCCGTAGCCCGCGCCATCGTGAAGTTCGCGCCAAGGTCGCCCGTCGCCTCGCCGCCCGCCGCCGGTCGGCCCGTGCCTCGACCTAGGCTGCGCCTATGCGCACTCCTGCTTCTTCCGGACACTCGCGCGACGGGCTTGATGTCTCCACGGGCGTGACTCGGCGGACGCTGCTGGGCGCGTTGGCCGTCTCCGCCGCCGGGCTCGCCGTGCCCGCGCGGGCGGCGGTCCGCACCTCGCGGTCCCCTTCGTTCCCGCGGCGCGCGACGAACGTCATCTTCATGGTCTCCGACGGCATGAGCGCCGGCACGCTCACGCTCGCCGACTGGCACGCCAAGCTCACGCGCGGGCGAACGTCGCACTGGGTGTCGCTGCTCGGGGCGCCCGGCTGGCGGCGTTCGTTCCAGATGACCCACGCCGCCGACAGCCTGGTGACCGACTCGGCCGCCGCCGCCTCGGCATGGGGCATCGGCACGAAGGTCAACAACGGGTCGGTGAACATCACGCCCGACGGCGTGCAGCCCACGCCGCTGCTCGTGCACGCGGCCCAGAACGCCAAGCGCACCGGGATCGTCACGACCACCCGCGTCACGCACGCCACGCCCGCGGGCTTCATCGCGAACGTCCCCTCGCGCGACATGGAGGGCGAGATCGCCCGTCAGATCATGGAGCGCTCCGTCGACGTCGTGATGGGGGGCGGCGGGAACTACTTCCCCGACGCCACGCTCGCCATCGGCCCGACGCCGCTGCTCGTCCGCACGCGCGACGAGCTCGCCCGCCTCGACCCGGCGGCGGCGTCCACCCGCGTCCTGGGGCTCTTTGCCAAGGGGCATGTCCCGTTCGTCTGCGACCGCGAGCCCACGGTGCCCGGCCTCGCCGACATGACGTCGAAGGCGCTCGCCATCCTCTCGCGCGATCCCAACGGCTTCGTGCTGCAGGTCGAGGGCGGGCGCGTCGACCACGCCGCACATTCCTCCGACGCCCGCGCGCTCCTGCACGAGCAGGTCGAGTTCGACGACGCCATCGGCGCCGTGCTCGAGTTCGTCCGCGATCGCGACGACACCCTCGTCATCATCACCACCGACCACGGCAACGCCAACCCGGGTCTCACGACCTACGGCCCGCACGTCGAGAAGGGCTTCCGCTCGCTCTTCAAGGTGCGCGAGCCCGGCGGACGCTCGTTCGACTGGATCGAGTCGCAGGTCGACGCGATCAAGGACAAGGGCGAGCGTGTCGCGAAACTGCCGGAGATCGTCGAGCAGGCGACGGGCGTCGCGCTCGACGCCGACGAGGCCCGCCTGCTCGGCGCCGTGGCGCGGGGCGAGCGCGTGAACCCGTTCCGCGAGGGCAACTCGTGGACGTTCGTGCTGGGCGCCATCCTGGCCGACCACTGCGCCGTGTCGTTCATGAGCCCGCACCACACCGGCGACCTCGTGGAACTTGTCGCCACCGGCCCCGGCAGCGACGCCATCCCCGCGGTTGTTGACAACGCCGCGCTGCACCGGGTTGTCGTCGACGCGCTCGGACTCGCCGGCGCTTCGCCGGTCTCAAGGCCGGGTCAGACGCTCGCGCCCGTCGGCCGCTAGACACGCGCTCCGCAGCGCTCGCGAGACCGATGCGGCCCGCGCGGCGGCTTGTGGAGGTCGTGTCCCACTTCTTACGGGCAGGGCTGGCCGGCGACGACCTGCTCGAGCGCGAGCACGTCGTTCTGATCGACGTTCCCGTCGCGGTTGAAGTCCGGGTCGCTCGCCGCGCACGATGGATCGCCCGCGACCACCAGCGCGAGGCACGCGATGTCGAACTGGTCGACGCTGCCGTCCTGGTTGAAGTCGGGCTCGCAGGGCGGGGCGCCCGTCCCGGCCCATACGGCGAGGTCGTTGGGCGAGATCGCGCCCGTGTCGAGGCGCGTGGTGCGCAGGTTGATCTGCCCGTTGGGCGTGATCTCGGCGCTGAAGATCCCCCGGGGCGTGTTGTCGAAGGTCTCTTTGTCGGTGAAGAGCAGCAGGTCCAGCGGCGTCGGCCCGGGGAGGCGCAGCGTCGCCATGTCGCCCAGCGAGCCCTGGATCCCCACGTCGTACACCGGCCCGGACTCGCTCAGCGCGCCGTCGTTCCCGCGCAGTTGCAGGCGGATGCTCGAATCCGTCCCGTGCCCCACGTACACGAACCGCCCGTCGGGCGACACCACGCACTCCTTGGGCGACGTGCCGATCGACGTGTAGGGCGACCCGGGCAACGCCGCCAGCGAGCCGGACGAGATGTCGAGCGACAGCCCGCCCACGCGGTAGGGCGTCGACGCCCCGCCCCCGACATACAGCATGGTCCCGTCGGGCGTCAGGCCCATGCCCAGCGCGTACGTCGTTCCGGTGGGGGCGCTGCCGACCTCGTCGATGGTCTCGCCCTCGAAGTCCACCCGGAAGACGCGCAGCACCGCGCCCCCGCTCAGGGGCGAGTCGTTCACGATGACCAGCGAGCCCCCGTCCGCGATCGCCAGGCGGCTGGCGAACGAGCCCGCGCCCGCGCGGTCGACCTCTGTCAGCGTCACCGCCGTCTCGTCGAACCGGTACAGGATCACCTCGTTCGCGCCGCTCGACCGCGTCCGCGTCGCGACCAGGTACCGATCGGTCAGCCACTCCACGTCCAGCGGCGAGTCGGGCGTCGTCGCGTTCGCCGTGAGCGTGAGCGTCGCGTCCGGGTTCACGCGGATCAGCGTGATGCGCTCGGTGATCGTCGCGGCGGTCGCGTGCGACACCGCCAGGAAGCGCCCGTCGGGGCTGATCGAGATCGCGTACGCGTTCGTCCCCGGGTTGCTCTGCCCGCTGGGCACCTCGGCCGTCACCAGGTCCTGGACCATCGCGAGCGTGCCGTCCGCGTTGATCCGCAGCGACGTGACGCTCCCGCGCAGGTTGCCGTTGTTCGCGACGAACACGGCCGGCGACGTGGACTGGGCGAGCGCACCCGCGCTCGCCACGAGCAATGACACAACAGCCGGGGTTCGCATGAGTAATGCTCCGGATCGGAAAAACGCGCCCGCGCGCGGTGGCGCACGGGCGCGGTCAACTCTCTGCCCGCCCGCGTCGGCGGTCGGTCAGGGGCAGGGCGCGCCAGCGACCACCTGCTCGAGCGCCGCGATGTCGTCCTGGTCGACGTTGCCGTCCTGGTTGAAGTCCGGATCGATCCCCGCGCCCAGGCAGCCCGAGTCGCCCGCGACCGCCTGCGTCAGGCAGGCCACGTCGTCCTGGTCCACGTTCCCGTCGTTGTTGATGTCCGGCTCGCACGAGGGGCAGTTGCCCGCCGAGACGATCTTGAAGACCTCGCCCGCGCGGTCGCAGATGTAGAGTTCGCCGCTGGCGTCCTCGCCGAACGACGAGATGTTCGCGATCGACGGCGTGCCCGCGGGCTCCAGTTCGACGGTGCGGTTCACGACGTTCTCGAGCACGTTGCCCGCGCCCAGGCGGAACGACCAGATCTGCGGCGTGCAGAAGTCCGCGAAGATGTAATGCCCGCGGAAGCAGGGGATCGCCGACCCCCGGTAGACGTAGCCCCCGGTGATCGAGCACCCGGTCATCGTGATCGGTCCCGCCGAGCCCGAGTGCCGGTACTCCGCCACCGGCAGCGTCAGCGCCGGCGCGTTGCACGTGCACCCCGAGAGCCCCGTGCACCGCGTGCCCTCCATGCAGCGCCAGCCGAAGTTACGCCCCGCGAGCGTGCCCGCCGGCACCGCGTTGATCTCCTCGCGCTGGTCTTGCCCCACGTCGGCGATCCAGAAGTCGCCCGTCCCGCGATCGAACGCGTTCCGCCACGGGTTGCGCAGCCCGAACGCGAAGATCTCGTCGTCGCCGGTGACGCCCACGAAGGGGTTGTCGGACGGCACCGCGTAGTTCCTGGCCGTGTCGGCGGGGAAGCCGTCGTCGTCGGCGTTGCCAGGGATGTTGTCCGCCCCGTCCACGTCGATGCGCAGCATCTTGCCGAGCAGGTTGTCGGTGATGTCCTGCGCGTTCCCGCCCGCCGAGTGCGGGAAGGCGCTCGGCGGGTTCGGCGCGGTGCACGTGACGTCGTTGAAGCACCCGCCGTCGCCGGTCGCGATGTAGAGGTATCCGTCGGGCCCGAAGCCGATCCACCCGCCGTTGTGGTTGGCGTCCGGCTGCGGGATGCGGAGCACCAGGCTGGCGCTCGCCGCGTCGGCCGTCGCGGACATCGGGTTGCCCCCGGTCGCGCGGTACCGCGCGATCACGGTGGAGCCCGCGCTCACGCCGCTGACCGGCGGCTCGGTGTAGTTCACATAGAAGTACCCGTTCTGCATGAAGTTCGGATGGAAGGCCAGCCCGAGCAGGCCCTGCTCGCTCCCCGTGCTGACCGGCGAGATCGAGAGGTAGGGCGTGCCGTTGAGCGTGTTCGCGGGGATGTTGATGATCCGGATGCGCCCGGTGCTGCCCGAGCGCTGCTCGATCACGAAGATCCGCGACGTGTCGCCCGCCGGCGCCGTCACGTAGATGGGGGTCGCAAGGCCCGAGGCCACCAACTGCCCGTTGAGCAGGGGCTGCGCGAGCGCCGACCCCGCCGCCCCGCCGAGCACACTCACCGCCGCCGCCGTCACCGCGCGCGCGATACGCATGGGATCATTCTCCTCTGGATTCTCGGACCCGTCCTTCCCGTCGGAGCGTCCGAGAGACTGCAGTCTGAGACGTCCTGCGCACCGGTCAAGCAGACCCGCCGGTTTGTGCGCAGATTTCCGGCTTGCGCACAGGGGGTTCGGGACGCGTGCGGTATCTCAGGGCGCTTCTTCGCGCCGTGCGCCCGGCACCACCCGGTGAGACCCCTCGCCGTCGCCGTGCGCCTCGGCGATGGCCCGCAGCAGGCCGGTCGCGTCCTCGTTCAAGATCTGCACGGTCTTGATGACCGCGGCACGCTCGCCCGTGCGCGGATCGATCGGGTTCAGACGGTCCAGCGCCTCCAGCGTCGCCTCCACGCCGTCGCCCCACTGCGAGTTTTCCGATCGCGGGATGCTCGTGGTCAGCAGGAACACCAGGTCGGGCCGCAGTTCCAACGCGGCCCGCAGGCCCGCCAGCGGGTAGGACGAGCCGAGCGGCTGCACGCGTTCCACCCACGCCGCCGCTCGATCGCGGCTCGACGCGGAGGCCTCGAGAAAGCCGTCCTCGCCCGTCAGCCGGGCGACATCGTCGGTGTCGGCGCCGGGCGGTCGCCGGAACGCGATGATCTGGAACGACTGGCGCGCGTCCAGGCGCGCGAGCGACCGCGCGAGTTCCTGCTTCACGAAGCGCAGCGTCGGCACCATCGCCGCCGACGAATCGATGACGTACACGATCCGCCGGGCCCGCACGCCCTCTACCCCCGCGAACGACGCGGTAAAGGTCGGCGGGGGCGGCTCAACCTCGGGCGCCGTTGGCGGCGGGAGCGCCGGCTCGGGCGGGGCGGAGCGGGGCGACGGACGGTCGACCACCACCAGATCCGGCGTTCCCGCCGTCGGCGCCGGCTGAATGAACAGGCGCGGGGGCGTCGATGCGGGCTCGTCGGGTGCCGCTGCTCCAGTTACAGGCGGCTCGGGCGGCTCGGGAGCGGGCGCCGGCGCGTCTTCTTCCGGTGCCGGAAGGTCCGGCGGCTGCGGCGTCTCGGTCGGCGCCGTGTCGGTCGGCGCGGGGGGCGCGAGCGAGAGCGTCGTGGCGGGCGCGTCGGTCAGCCTCGCCGCCCGCGGGGAAGGAGTCTCTTCGAAGACCGTGACCCGCGCGATGGCCACCAGCAGCACCACGTGCAGGCACGCGGACGCCGCGATCGCGAGTGTTCGAACCCGCCAGTGCATGCGGCGCGCCTCCGGTGCGGGCATGCCTCATTCTAAGCGGACGGCGCGCGTCACTCGTGCGTCGGCGCGGGACGTGGCGCGGGCGGGCGCACCGGCGAGGAGCGCATCGCGTGGTCGAGCGCGAGCATTCCCGGGCCCAGCAGCACGATCGCGAGCGCCATCGCGAGCAACGCCGCCTGCCACAGCAGACTCACGTACCCGTCGGGCGACATCGCGGGCGTGTACAGCCCGGGCCGATCGGGCAGGAAGCCGAGGACCGTCTGCCCCTTCTGGATGGCCGGCCCGATCTCCGTCAGCCACATCGCGCCGAGCATCGAGCCCGCGATGCCCAGGGCGGCCAGGCGCGTGAGCAGCCCGATGAGCAGCATCCCGCCCCCGGCGAGCTCGGTGAGCGCCACGCCCCACGCGACATACACGGGCATGCGCCCCTGGGCCGCGAACCCGGGCCAGAGCGCCATCGGGGTCGACCCGTCCTCGCGTGCCTGCGGGAACGCCGCCGCGTGCACGAGCAGCGCCAGCCCGTTCACGCGCCGCGTGCGCACGGGTTCGGGAAAGTCTGACGCGTCGTACGTGTCCGCGAAGTACGCCGGCCGAACGCGCCCCTGCGTGGCGGGGGGCAATGGGTCCCGCGGCACGGGCCGCTCGTCCGGCTGGGCGTCGGGCCGCCCCTCGGGCCGCGCCTCGCCGGGAATCGCGTCGCCCTCTGGCGCGGGCGGAGTCTTGGCGGGCGCTTTCTCGAGCGAGCCCCAGTTCGCCAGCATGGCGGCCCGCTCGCCCTGCACGTCCATCTCGGCGAACAACTTGCCCATGCCCGCCCAGACGAACGTGACGCCGAGGGCGAGGCGCAAGAGCAGCGGCGCGAGCATCTGCGAACGGGACATGGCGGGCACGCGAACCTCCCTCGGCCGGTTGTTCGGCGTCGGCGCCCGCGGGTTCCGTTCATCCCGCGGCCCGGGCCGAACCCCGATACGTCGGCACGCCGCGGGTTCCCGCCGCACATTCAGCGCCAACGCGCTGCGGGCGGGGTCCGATCGGGTGCGAACCCGCCTCGAATACGATGGATGAGGAACGCGGGCGTGGCGAAATGGCAGACGCACGGGATTTAGGTTCCCGTGGCCGAAAGGCCGTGCAGGTTCAAGTCCTGTCGCCCGCACTTCAGACCCGGCGCAGCGCAGGAACCCGGGGGCCTTGGACCCCCGCGCGCGGCCGCAGATGGGCCGCCGGCGACGCGTCGTCGATCCTGTCGGTCTACGGGCACTCGGCGCCGGCGACGACCTGCTCGAGGCTCGAGATGTCGTCCTGGTCGACGTTGCCGTCGCGGTTGAAGTCGGGATCGACCCCGCCGCCGAGGCACTCCGGGCTACCCGCGACGGCCTGCGCCAGGCACGCGATGTCGTCCTGATCGACGTTGCCGTCCTGGTTGACGTCCGGGTCGCACGGCGCACCGAAGTCGACGAGGTCCACGCCGTCGGGCACGGGCTGCGAGATCGCCGCGATGTCGCCGGCGTGCACGATCATGAAGGGCGACGCCGCGAGCGGGACGATCTCCTCGACGCTGCTCGACGCGCCCGCGGCGTTCACGACGTACAGCTTGCCCCCCGTGGTGTCGGCCCCGGCGACGAGCAGCGTGCCGTCGGGCGTCAGCACCATGTCGCGCGGGTTGCCGCCCGAGAGCGTGAGCGACGTGAGCAGCGCGTTCGCCGCGACGTCAAAGATCGAGATGCGGGGCGACGTGCCCACGTTGTTGACATAGGCGTACTGCCCCGCCGCGTCGATGACGGTGGTGAAGGGGAAGTCGATGCCCGCGATCGTCGCGACGACCGAGGAGGCGGCGCCGTTCATCGCCAGGACTTGCACGGAGTCGCTGAACGCGTTGGTGACGAACGCCTTGGCGCCGTCGGGCGTGAAGGTGATGCGCATCGGGAAGTCGCCCACCGGCACGTCGGCGATCACCGCGCGCGTGCCGACGTCGATGAGTCGGATGAGGTCGTCGAAGCTGCGGCACACGGCCAGCGTGGCGCCGTCCGGGCTGAACTCGATCCCGCTCACGTCCGTGTAGGCGTACCCCTGCGCCGAGCCCGTCTGGCCGGCGATCGTCGAGCCGATGATGCTGCTCGCGGCGCCGTTGAGGTCGATGAAGACGATCGCGTCCGTTCCGGCGACGGTGAGCACCGCGGCCGTCGACCCGTCGGGCGAGATCTTGACATGCCACGGGCGCGTCACGACCGGCAGCGTGGCGACCACCGCGTCGGTGTTCAGGTCGATGATCGACACGGTGTTGCTGTCGGAGTTCACCGCGACCGCGGTCTGTCCGTCGGGCGTCACCGCCACGCCCCCGATGCGGTCGCCCGTGTCGATGGTCGCGCGGACGGTGCGCGAGCCCGTGTCGATGATCGAGACGTTGCGCGACACCGGGTTGCCCGCCACCAGCGTCGCGCCGTCGGGCGAGATGGCCAGGGGCTTGGTCGCGTCGGCCTCGGGCAAGGGCCCGCTGCGGATGAACCCGTCGGCCGTGCTCGTGGCGCCCGTGATGGTGTAGAAGTGCACGTCCTCGCGGAAGCGGCTGTTGACGGTGACGGCCCGGGCGGGCGAGATCCCGCGCGTCACCGCGGTCTCCACGCACGCCGCCAGCGGGAGCGTCGCGACGAGCGTGCGCGACGAGATGTCGATCACGCGCGAGTTGAAGTTCGAGACGAACGCGGTGGTCGAGTCGACGATCTCGATGTCGCCGACGCTGCCGGTCATGATCGTCGCGTCGACCACGCCGCTGGCGAGATCGACGAAGATCACGTTGTTGCTGATCGCGGCGATCGCGTGCGAGTTGTCGGGCGTGAGGCGGATCACCTGCTCCGACAGGTTCACGCCCGTCGGGTGGCTGGCCAGCAGCGTGTTGGTCGTGAGGTCGATCACGCTCACGCGCTGGGCGCTCCCCTCGTGCCCCACGACGGCCCGCGTGCCGTCCGCGCTGACGTCCACGCTGCGCGGGCTCGCCGCCACCGGGATGGACGCGAGTTCGACGCCGGTCGCGACGTCGTAGACGGCGAACCGAGGTGCCGCGGTCGTGCTCACGGGCAGCAGGATGCGCGTGCCGTCCGGGGTCAGCGTGAACTTGCTGTGCAGCGGGCCGCTCATCCCGAACTCGGGCGTGCCCCACGCGCCGATGGCCCCCTGCGAGCCCGCGGGGATCGACCGGACCTCCACGCCCGTCATGAGGTCGATCACGGCGAACGCGGTGGTCGTCGCGTTGTTCGTCACGGCCACGATCGCGAAGCGGCTGTCGCTGGTGATCTCGGCGCGGAAGGGCTGCGTTCCGGTGACGGGCACGGTGAACGCCACCGTCCGCGTCGTCAGGTCCACGATCGTCACGTCGTTCGAGAAGACGTTGGGCGTCACCGCGTATCGCCCGTCGGGCGATACCGCCACCTGCACCGGCAACTGCCCCAGCGGGACCGAGCCCGTCGTGGTCTGCGTCGCGATGTCAACAAAGCTCAGCAGCCCGCCCGAGAGCGGCAGCGTGCCCATGTGCACCACGAGCGCGGTGCGCCCGTCCGGCGTGATCGCGACCTCCTTGGGCAGGTCGCCCTCGGGGTCGACGTTCAGCGAGAGGAACTCCGCCGCCACGCGATCCGTGTACCCGCCACCCGGCAGCGCCAGAGGCCGGGGGGAGTCCCACAGCTCGACTACGACATCGTTCCCGTGCCCGTCGGGCTGGCAGGTGATGGTCTGGGCGGCGGCGCCGGCGGCGAGAGCGAGGGACAGAGCGGCGGACGTGCGCATGGTCGGGCTCCTCTTGGGTGCGTCGGGATGCGTAAGCGTGCGTGGTGTACGCGCGTTCGCCACGCATGCTACCGACGGTGCTCCAAACCTCAAGCCCAAAAAGGAACACGCCCCGTCTCCGGGGCGTGCTCGAACGATCGATGACCGGTTCACGTGAACCGGAGGCTTACGGGCAGGGCGCGCCGCCGACGACCTGCTCGAGCGAGGCGATGTCGTCCTGGTCGACGTTGCCGTCGCGGTTGAAGTCGGGGTCGACGCCGCCGCCGAGGCAGTCGGGCGTGCCGCCCACGGCCTGGGCGAGGCACGCGATGTCGTCCTGGTCGACGTTGCCGTCCTGGTTGACGTCGGGGTCGCAGGGCGGGGCGCACTCGGCGGGCGCGGGCGGGTTGGTGAAGTCAACATACATGAAGTAGAACGAGGAGTCGCGGTGGGGGTAGCTCTCGCCCCAGGTGTTCGCGCCGGTCGCGAGCACGCGCGAGTGGATCTCGAAGTAGGGGTCGGCGCCGGAGACGAAGTTCACGCTGTAGAACGTGTTGTCGGGGATGGTGGCGTCCGTCGGCGTGGCGCCGGCGTTGTGCACGAGCAGCGCGCCCGTCGAGGACGTCGCCCCGGCGATGCGCACCTGGTACACGCCCTCGCTCGCGCGGGTGAGCGTGAACGCGCCCGCGCCGCGGATCGTCGAGCCGTCTCCGGCGATGTGCGCGCCCACGAGCCCGCACGAGTTCCATGGCACGAACACAAAGGCGAAGCGCGCGTCGCCGTCGTTGAAGGCGAACGACGCCGTGCCCGCGGTGTCGATGACCTCGTCGTAGCGCTGGGCGATGTCCCAGCCCGTCGCGGTGGGGAGCACGCCCAGGATGCTGCTCTCGTTGGTGTCGTTCACGTTCTGCGCGAAGAGCATCCCGTCGGCGGGCGTGACCTCGGGCAGGGTGATCGTGTAGCGGGCGAACAGGAAGTCCGTAGAGGCGACCACGCTCGAGGACAGGTTCGGCGACGCGCACAGCAGCCCGTCGCGCGAGCGCCAGTTCGGCGCGCCCGTGCTGTCCACGGGCGTCCAGTACCCGCCGATCCAGCCCTGCTCGTAGGGGAAGTACGCCGCGGAAACGTCGACCACGGCCTCGTCCTGCTCGCCGGGGCGGCTGCCCACGACGTACGTCGAGACGTAGAGCCCCGTCCCGCGGAAGTCGCCCGTGATGGGGCTGTAGCCGCGGCCGGTGGAGTCGCCGCCGTCGTCGGTCACGTGGGCGTGGGCGTAGAACGTGCCCATCGCCGTCGTGCGGTCGAAGCGGTCGAAGTTCACGTTGTCACGCCCGTCCACGGCGGTCGTCGCGATGATCACGCCCCGGGCCGGGTGCACGCCCCAGGCGAAGTTCGGCAGCGCGTACTGCACGCTTCCCGTCAGGCGCAGGCGCCCCCAGTTCTCCGAGTCCGGCCACTGCGAGGCGGGCAGCGGGAAGACCGGCGAGAGCGGGTTGAGCGTGAGATTGGGGAAGCTCAGCCCGCCGCTCTCGCGGAAGGCGTCCCACCCGGCCCACGTGGGGTACGAGCGCTCGTCGCCCGGCTGCGCGGGGCCGATCACGAAGTCGATATCGCCCTCGTTCGTGTTGCCCGACGTCCACCGGAACGGGCCCGACACCAGGTTGTTCACGACCAGCGCGTTGCTGCCGAACCGGCCGTTCACCGTGTTCTGGGGCAGGCTCACGCGGATCGTCGCGGCGCTCAGCGACGCGGGCCACGCGCCCGGGCCCTGGATGGGATCGCCGAACACGTCGTTCCCCACCGGAACGTTCGGCGTGGGCTGGGGCGGAACGGGCTGCGCCACGGCGGCGCCGGCCATCGCAACGAGCACGAGCAGAGCGGTCGAACGGTTCATTCCTGTGTCTCCTTCCGAGCGGTCACACACATCCACCGACGCCCGCGGCGTCGGATCTCTCCACAGACATCACCATCAGGGACGCGGGTTGTTGATCCATCCCCACGGGCGGCCTCGGCGCCCGTCCAACTGGAACCACACCGGGTCGGCCGGCTTCAACTGCACGTACAGGTGGTTCGCGATGAAGTCGCCGTCGATGTCACGCTCCGACGGGCCCGACGGCGCGCGCCACAGGTCCGCCGAGCCGTCCAGGTACGTCGCGTGCCCGCCCTTCGCGTGGCGGATCGTCACCTGGTCCTCGTTCCCCCACAGCCCGTCCTCGATCGACGCGTTGTACCAGTACGAACTCTCCTCGACGAACACCGGCATCGCGCGCAGGTGCGTCAGCACCGCCGATGCCTCCGCGTTCAGCAGGAATCCGCGGGGCGTCATCGTCGGCGGGATGTACCCGATCCGCGTCTGCGTCGTCAGCCGGATGCCCCCGATCGTCGCGACCATCGTGTAGTCGAAGTCGAGGTCCGCGAGCGTGTTGTGCATGTTGTTCCCGTCGCCCCCGTTCGGGTTGCGACGCTTGTTCACCGGGCACTCCGTCACTGCGTCGACGTTGGACAGATAGTCGTACAGCAGCCCGCGCTCCGTCCCGCTGGGGTTGGGCAATCGCGCCCACTGCGAGGGCGGCCAGAGCTGCTCCTTGTAATCCTGGGCGTACCCCAGCGCCGCCTGCCCGATCTGCCGCACGTTCGACAGGCACTTCACCTGCCGTCCCGCGTCCCGCGCCTTGCCAAGCGCGGGCAGCAGGATGCCGATCAGCAGCGCGATGACCGCGATGACCACGAGCAGTTCGATCAGCGTGAACGCACGTCGCGCGCGCGACTTCATCCGTGTGCCTCCGCGACGTTCCCACGCCGCGCAGTCACACTAGCTCGGGGCCGGCGCGCCGCCAGCTTCCGACACAGACTTCACGCACTTGTAGCCCCGCCGACACGAGGCCTCAATCAGACGTGAACATCTCGCGCACGAACCGCCCGTCCATCACGGGCAGGGCTGCCCGGCCACGACCTGCGCGAGGGCGTCGATGTCGTCCTGATCGACGTTGCCGTCGCCGTTGAAGTCCGCGTCGAGCGGCGAGCACGAGGGGTCGCCCGCGACCACCTGCGCCAGGCACTCGATGTCGTCCTGGTCCACGTTCCCGTCCTGGTTGAAGTCCGGGTCGCACGTACGCGTCCCGTCGATGCGGAACTGGTACGGGTTGTCGGTGCCCTGCACCCCCCACGTCACGCCCATATCAAACGAATACGAGTACGCCGCGATGGCTTCCGTCCCCGAGTTCGCGTTCCCGTCGGCGTACGACCACCCGATCGCCCCGGCGCTCTGCACGCCTATCACGATCCAGTACTGCGTGTTCGGGAGGAGCGTGAACGGCGCGTCGGGGACCAGCGTCACGACCTCGGGCCCGCCCGGTGGGAGGGGCGGCAGCGTGAACGTCGCGACCGCCACGCCGCTCGGGTCCGCGCCCTCGCGCAGCTCGATCACCACGTCGCTCCCGGCCTGCGTGCCCGACAGGAGCATCTGCACCGAATCCAGGGTGTACCGGCGGCTCACCAAGAACGCCTGTGCGCCCCAGATGTCATCGGGCGCCACCGTCGAGAAGATGGTCGTGTCCCTCGTCGGCTCGCCGACATTGTCGATCAGCACGTCCGCGCGCGCCGACGAGGAGAACGACCCCGCCGCGAGCGCGCACGCGCACGCAACCCACACGCCGTTCCTGCTCATGCGTCTCTCTCCCTCGCTTCCGTGCCGCGATCCCGCACACCGGACCCGCGGCAACGTAATAACTCTATGCCGCCCTCGTGCGGCCCCGTCTTACGGGCACGGCTGCCCGGCCACGACCTGCGCGAGCGCGTCGATGTCGTCTTGATCCACGTTGCCGTCACGGTTGAAGTCCGGGTCCAGCGACGAGCACGACGGATCACCCGCCACCACCTGCGCGAGGCAGAAGATGTCGTCCTGATCGACGTTCCCGTCCTGCGTCACGTCCGGTTCGCACGCCGGCGCCACCGTGTACTCGACCACGAGCACCGGGCGCACGGCCGGGTCTGCGTTCTCGCGCGAGCCGAACTGCTTGGCGTTGAAGGTCGAGTCCTCGCCGCCCCGCAGCAGCCAGCCGAAGTTCGGCTCGTTCCCGCTGACCCAGGCCTGCACGTCGGCGACGAGCCCGGGGCCTGACCAGGTGAACGTCCCGAACCCGGTCACGACGGTCTGCGCGCTCGGGGCGCCCTCGAAGTCGCCCCCCGGGTTGTTCCACGAGTTGTCGGTTCCGAAGAACCGGAACACCCACGTCGCATCACCCGCCAGCGCCGGGGCCCCCTGCCCGCCGGGCTCGCCCGCGTTCGTCGGGCCCTCGCCCCACTCCGAGGTCAGCCGGTGCACCGTGACCAGCGGCTCTCCGATCAGGTGCCGCGTCACGGTCAGCGTCAGCGATGCGCCCGAGATCACCGCGTTGCCGGGGATCTGGCTCAGGTCAAACTGCACGAGCGCCCGGCGCGCGTACGCGTCCCGCGTCACGCCCACGAAGACGTGCGGCCCGGCCCCGTGCGCGTTGTTCTGGTCCAGCCCGTCGAACAGCGTCGCGTCGGCGATGGGTGACAGCGTCACCGTCTCCGCGAGCCCGAGCGACGACGCGAGCGCACACACAGCCGCAGTAATCATCTTCTTCATGCGCATCCCTCCACCCTTGGCTCCCGCGCCGGTGTGCCGCCGGCCCGAGAAAAAGGCCCGGCCGGGTGTCCCCGACCGAGCCTGCGTGAGTCTACCGGTTCCCTTCGTCAACGCAACCACTTAAGCGCGACGGCGACGGGCGGCGAACAGCCCGCCCAGGCCCAGCAGGGCGGCGGCGCCCGGCGCGGGGATGGTGGGATCGATGTACATCGCCAGCAGCTGGCCGCCCTCGACGAGTTCGCCGGGGATGCCGTAGTGGGCCTGAACGTTGATCAGGTACCAGCCGTCGCCGAGGATGTCCGAGGCGTCGATGACGCCGGAGGACTCTTCGTCGCGGGTGAGGAAGCCGGGCTCGCCGGGCGTGAAGCGGGCCGGGTCGTGCTGCGCGATCTGGAGGAACGAGCCGGAGTTGATGTCGTACATCCAGATCTTGCTCAGCGCGTCTTGGCCGCCGATGTCTTCCTGGATGATGATGCGGCCGAACTTGTCGACCGTCATGTTGTCCATCATCTGCGGGCCGGCCGCGGTGCTCAGCAGCTCGGTGACCTCGCCGCCGCCGGTGGGGTTGGTGATGTCATCGAAGCGCATGCGGTAGAGGCGGCTGCGCCCGACGGTCGTGCCGCCGGTGCTGGTGTTGTCGTAGCGGTCAGTGGTGACGAAGTAGAAGTCGTTCTGCTTGCCCGGGCGGGGGTCGAACTGGCCGTCCTCGGGGCGGAGGAAGTCCGTCACCCCGTTCGCCACCGACTCGGACTGCAGCGACGCGCCCGTGCGGTTCGAGACGTCGCCGTGGTTGAACAGGCTGAAGCGCCCCGAGGCGCCCGTCGCCCGCGGCTCGGCCGAGATCCCCGTCACCTGCACGCCGTAGAGGTTGCCGTTCGTCAGCCCCGCGCGCTCGATGTCGTTGCCGGCGGCCTGCTTCTGGCCGACGTACATGTACACCTGGCCGGGCGTGGAGTCATCGAGGCCGATCGAGATCGTCTTGTCCTGGGCGTAGGGGCTCGAAACGGCGTTCTCTCACGAGAACTTGCCCATGTGCGGGAGCTGCCACGACTGGTTCGTCGCGGCGCCCGTCACGATGTGGGCGTAAGCGCGGCCTTCCGCGCCGACTTCCTCGCCGTTCAGATAGATGCGGGCGTTGGTGCCCAGGCCCGTCGCCGGGTTGAAGTACGCGGTCGGCGCCGCGAGGTCAGCCGAGCAGAACCGACCCCAACGCTGGGAGGGGTGAGCCGCGTTGCTCCACGTGCCGGTCGCGGAGTAGTACTCGTACGCGTCGGCCGAGGACGTGGCGGTGTCGCGCCCCGAGGTCACCGCGAGCGTGCCGGGGTTGATCGTCCAGCGCGAAACGAACGCCCCGGTCTGGCCGTGAGCGCGGACGGCGCCCGAGGTGAAGCCGAGCTCGTGATTCATGAGCAGGGTGAAGTCGCCGCTGGACTGCTCGCGGAAGGCGCCCATGCCGTCCGGGATGCCCACCATGCGGTACCCGCCGACGTTGTCACCGACCGTCAGGATGCTCGTCGTCGTCACGCCGGGCACCGTCGGCAGAACGTACGGGCTCTGCGAGCTGCTCGGGCCCGTGAACTGCCCCATCGCCTGACCCGCCATCGCCGCGACCACGCACGCCGAAATCACCGTCATCTTGCGCATGTTCATGCTCCCTCTGAATCCGTCTCAACGCCCCCCGCGATGACTCTGCGAGCACCGCCCGGACGCGCGCCGTCGATATCAGTCGCGACTGCCAGCCGCGACGCGCGCGCCGCGCCCGCCCTGTCCGCGCGAGCGCCTGGCGCAAGCGCTGCGTTCAGATCGCTCGCGCCACCTTCACACTTCCGGGCATTGCCCGCCCGCCCGCCATCAGCAACACCCGACGCGCCAGTGGCTTGTGCCCGGTGCCCGGTGCCCCCTCGGGGCTCTCCCCCCGGCAGAAACGCGCCCCAAAACTTCGCCGAAACTTCACGGACAAAACCCCCGATCTTCGATCGGGGGTGTGCCGTTCTGTGCGTGTCACGCGTGTCCGTTACCGTCCGGTCACGGGCACAGCGCACCGCCGACGACCTGCTCGAGCGACGCGACGTCGTCCTGGTCCACGTTGCCGTCGCGGTTGAAGTCCGGGTCGTTGGTCGAGCAACTCGTGTCGCCCCCCACGACCTGCGCGAGGCACGCGATGTCGTCCTGGTCTACGTTGCCGTCGCCGTTGAAGTCCGGATCGCACGCCGGCGGCGTGGGCAGTCGCACCGACGCCACGTGCACCCCGCCCGTGAACGACGGGTCGTACGCAAAGAACGAATCGAGCACGCCCAGCGTCTGGCCATCGAACACGCGCACCCGAGGCCCGCCGCCCGCGCCCGCGCCCACGATGACGTCCGCGGCGCCGTCGCCGTTCACGTCTCCCGCGCCCACGCGCGCCCCGCCTCGGAAGTTCGCATCCTCGAAGGCGAAGAAGTCGGCGATCATCGTCATCCCGGGCGTTCCGAACTGGTTGGCGAACACCCGCACGCGCGGCGCCGCGGCCGTTGTCTCATCCTGGCCCACGAAGATCTCGTTGCCGCCGCCGAAGTTCAGGTCGCCCGACGCCACGAACACCCCGCCGGAATAGCCGGTGTCCTGGAAGGGGAACAGCGACTGGATGGGGTCGAGCGTCGGCCCGTCGAACACCCGCACGTGCCCGCCCGCCGATCCCGGCCCGGTGCCGACGATGATGTCGTCGATCCCGTCGCCGCTGACATCGCCGGTCGCGACGCGCACGCCGCCCGTGAAACTCGTGTCGTACGCGAAGAACGATGCACGCTCCGTCAGCGGCTGCCCGCCGTAGATCCGCACCCGAGGCTCGCCCGACGACAGCGACACGACCACTTCGCTGGCGCCGTCGCCGTCCAGGTCTCCCGCGGCGACAAAGACCCCGCCCGTGAAGTTGGGCGGCGCGGGGATGTTCACCGAACTGGGCAGCCCGCCGGCATCCGCCCGGAAGTTGCTCGTGATCCAGATCTTCGGGATACCCGCGCGAGAGCCCGAGATCAGGTCCGCCAGCTCGTCGCCGTCGACGTCTCCGACCGTGATCGTCGCCCCGCCCTGCTGCGAAGCGGGAACGATTGTCTGCGGGAAGGGCTGTGTGAACACCCGCACGACCGGATCGCCGCCCATCTCCGGCACCGCGAACACCGCGGGCACGCTCACGCCGTCGCGCTGCGTACCCCCCGCCGCGACCGACACCCCGCCCAGGAACGTCGGGTCGAACGCGAAGAAGGACGCGAGTTCGGCGCCGCTGCCGGAGAACACGCGCACCCGGGGCCCGCCGCCCGGTCCCCCACCGGCGATGATGTCGGACACCCCGTCGCCGTTCACGTCGCCCGTCGCGACGCGCACCCCGCCCAGGAACGACGGGAACGGCGTGAACTCCGCGAGCACCGCCCCGGTCAGCGCGTGCAGCACCCGCACCGGCGCGCCCGTGGTCGCGTCGCCCGTCACGCCGAGCTGCGACACGACGAGTTCGCCCGTGCCGTCGCCGTTCACATCGCCCGTCGCCACCGTCACCCCGCCCGTGAACCCGTTGCCGAACGGGAACAGGTTCGCGAGGATCTGCCCGGTGTCCGCCGCGTACACCCGCACCGGGCGCGTCGGGGACGCGACCGTCGGCGCCGCGATGATCTCCGCGCGGCCGTCGCCGGTCACATCGCCCGCCGCCACGCGCACGCCGCCCGTGTACCCGCTGTAGGGCGTGACGCCGAACTGCAGCACGCCCGTGTTGCTCAGCACCAGGAACTGCCCGCCGCCGGTCTCCTGGCCCAGCACGATCTCCGGCGCCGCGTCGCCCGCGTGGTTCCCGATGGCGACCGTGAAGCCGCCCGTGAACGACGGGTTCACGCTCACCGTCAGCGGCGGGCGCGTCCTGTCGCCGGAGAGGATCGCGATCTGCCCGGGCGACCCCGGCCCCGACGCGACCACGATGTCGTCGATCCCGTCGTTGTTCAGGTCGCGCACCGCCACGCGCTGCCCTGCGCCCAGCGGGCTCGACACGCTCCCGGGGCCCGGGCCGGTGAAGACCCGGTACGTCGGCGCCGCCCCGTCGCGGCTCACGATCATGATCTCCGGCTCGCCGATCGCCAGCCCGCACGCCGCCCACAGCACCAACGCCGACACCGCCCCGCGCGGTGCGCGTGAAACAACAGACATGCAACGCGTCGTGTTCATGAATGCCCCTCCGTGCCGTCTTCTCCGGACGGCCGCGTGCCCGCAGCCTACCGCGCGTCCGAACCCCGTCAACGAGACTGTTCATCGAGCGGCGGCGACCCCAAGAACCCCGAAACCGACAATCCGAGCGACGAAAAACCGTGATCGGTCACGCCGCCCAGTACTGACGCGGAAACTATGGAAAGAAAACGCCCCGGGCGCGGGGCCCGGGGCGTGGGTCACGTCAGCAGTGTGTTAACCAGAGAGGTCCGGTGGCCGCCGCGCCCCGTGTATCGGGCTCGGTCGGCCTCTGGCCGCCGTGTTACGGGCAGGGCGACCCGGCGACGACCTGCTCGAGGCTGGCGATGTCGTCCTGGTCGACGTTGCCGTCGCGGTTGAAGTCAGGATCAACCGGGGAGCAGCTCGGGTCGCCCGCGACGACCTGCGAGATGCAGGCGATGTC